>NZ_JBFAYQ010000049.1:0-33248 GCF_040681345.1 Streptomyces sp. NPDC051776
GGATCTGCCACTTCTCTGCCTTGCCCGGTACGTCGTAGCGGAAATGGTGCTCGTCCCGCGTCTGGGTCTGCCAGCCGGGCCGCTCCGCGGGGCCCCGGTCCATGGACCGATGCGGGGGACGAGACTCTCCGTCGCGGCGTCTGGCGCCGCACACCGCCCGGCCGCACCGCCCGGCGGGGACACACACCGCCAGGCGGGGTCACGCGTGCCCGTACAGCGGATCCCCCCGTACGAGCCGGCAGCGCCTGCGCACCTGACGGCGCGTGCGCACATGACCCACGTGCGGTGACCGCCCCTCCGCGGCACGTGACAATGGGCCCGTGAAGAGCCCCGCAAGTGACCGCGACCGTGCACCGGCGACCGCCCCGGAACCCGAGGGGCTCGACGCACGGCTGCCGTCACCGCTGCAGGAGATCGAGGACGAACGGTTCACCCGGCGCGGCGTCCGGTTCCTCTTCAAGCGGGACGACCTCATCCACCCGCTGCTCCCGGGCAACAAGTGGCGCAAGCTGGTACCGAATCTGCGCGCAGCCGCGGAGCAGGGCCGCGGCACGCTGCTCACCTTCGGCGGGGCGTACTCGAATCACCTGCGCGCCACCGCGGCCGCGGGACGGCTCCTCGGCCTCTCCACGATCGGGGTCGTACGCGGCGCGGAGCTGGCCGACCGTCCGCTCAACCCGTCGCTCGCCCGCTGTGCCGCGGACGGCATGCGCCTCACGTTCCTCGACCGCGCCACGTACCGCCGTAAGACGGAGCCCGCCGTGTTGGAGGGCCTGCGCGAGAGGTTCGGGGACTTCTTCCTGATACCCGAAGGCGGCAGCAACGCCCTGGCCGCGCGCGGCTGCGCCCGCCTCGGGCGCGAGCTGCGGGGTGCCGCCGACACCGCGGCGGTCGCCTGCGGCACCGGCAGCACGCTGGCGGGGCTCGCGGCCGGACTCTGTCCCGCACAGACGGCCATCGGATTCCCGGTCCTCAGGGGGAACTTCCTGGAGCGGGAGACCGAGCGGCTGCAGTGCGAGGCGTTCGGCGCCCGCATCGGCCGCTGGAGGCTCGACGAGCGCTTCCACTGCGGCGGATACGGCCGTACGAGCCCCGAACTCCTCGCGTTCGCAAAGGATTTCGAGGCCCGGCACGGCATGCGTGTCGAGCAGCTCTACGTGGCCAAGATGCTCCTGGGCCTCACCACCCTTGCCGGAGAAGGCGCGTTCGCCCCCGGGACGACGGTAGCCGCGGTCGTCACAGGCCCACCATCCTGACCGCGCCCACATCCTGACCGCGCCCACATCCTGACCGCGCCCACATCCTGACCGCGCCCACCATCTCACCGGGCCACACCGCCCCTGGCCCGCGCCCACATCCTGACCGCCCCCGTCCCGACCGGAACGGTCCCGTCTCGGCGGCCTCCGGCCCCGACCGCACGCGGCCCGTACCGCCTGCCCTCACCCGTATCACCTCCGCCACGCCCCGACCGGCCTCGCGGTCCCGCAGGACGCATCACTGCAGCGCATCCTCCTGGTAGAGCGCCGCCGCCTCCTCGAGGTCCAGCCTGCGCAGCAGCGTCCGCAGCATCTCGTCGTCGATCCGCCGCTCGTCCCGCTGCCGTACGAACGACTCCCGCTCCACGGCGATGACCTCCCGCGTCAGCCGCCGGTACGTCTCGTCCGCCGACTCCCCCGTCACCTCGTTGACCGTGCCCAGGCGCTCCCAGACCGCGTTCCTGCGCCGTTCCAGCACCGAACGCAGCCGGTCCGCCAGAGGCTGCGGCAGGGCGTTGCGCGGATCGGCGAGCAGCTCCTCGAGCCGCTGCTCCGCCGCGCGCGACGCCTCGTTCTGCGCCTGCGCCTCCATCAGCGTCTGCCGGTAGCTGTCGCTCCCCGGCACCCCCAGGACCTTGATCAGCGGCGTGAGGGTGAGCCCCTGCACCACCAGCGTCCCGATGACGGTCGTGAAGGTGAGGAAGAGCAGCAGGTTCCGTCCCGGGAACGGCTTTCCGTCGTCCACCGTCATGGGAATCGCGAAGGCGATCGCGAGGGAGACCACCCCCCGCATGCCCGCCCAGGAGACCACGAAGGGGTACTTCCACGGAGGCCGTCCGCCCCGATCGCGCAGGCCGGGCAGGTAGACCGTCGCGTAGACCCAGGCGAAGCGCCCGGCGACGACGGCGAGGAAGACCGCGACCGCGTAGACCGCTACCTCCCCGGGCTCGTAGTCGCCCACGTCGCGCAGGACGACACGGAGCTGCAGCCCGATGAGCGCGAAGACCGACGACTCCAGCAGGAAGGCGGCCATCCGCCACACCGCCGCCTCCTGGAGGCGGGTGGCGAAGTCCACCTGCCAGGCGCGGTGCCCGAGGTGGAGGCCGACCACCACGACCGCGAGAACGCCCGAGGCGTGGACCTCCTCGGCGACCGCGTACGCCACGAACGGGATGAGCAGTGACACCGTGTTGAGCAGCAGTGGGTCGCGCAGTCGGGTCCGCAGCCACTGCAGCGGCCCCATGAGCACCAGTCCCACGCCCACACCGCCCACGGCCGCGATCGCGAACTCGGCCAGTCCGCCCGCCCAGGTCGCACCTTCGCCCACCGTCGCCGCGAGCGCGACCTTGTACGCGGTGATCGAGGTCGCGTCGTTGAAGAGCGACTCGCCCTTGAGGATTGTCGTGATCTTGGCCGGCAGCCCGATCCTGCGGGCCACAGCGGTGGCCGCCACGGCGTCCGGCGGGGCGACGATCGCGCCCAGGGCCAGCGCGGCCGTCAGAGGCATCCCGGGCACCACGGCGTAGAGGACCCAGCCGACCACCACGGTCGAGAACAGCACGTACCCGACGGACAGCAGCAGCACGTGCCGCACCTGGGCGCGCAGATCGAGATACGAGCTGTCGAGCGCCGCGACATGGAGCAGCGGCGGAAGCACCAACGGCAGCACGACGTCGGGGTCGAGCCTGTACTCGGGGACGCCGGGCAGGAAGCTCGCGGCGAGTCCGACGGCGACCAGGACCAGCGGAGGCGGCACCGAGGTACGGCGGGCGGCGCCCGCGACGGCCGCGCTCGCGGCGACCAGCAGCAGAAGCGGAGTTGCGTCCATCGGTACCCGTTCCGTCCTCGTCCGTCACTGCCCGTCGTCGCACGCTCCAGGCCGGGCCTCCGCGTTCCGCTCGCGGACGTTTTAACCTTGGCAATCATGAGCGAGTGCCCCCATGTTCCCGGACTGCCGCGCCCCGAGCCCGCCGCGGCCGGCGAGACCTGCCTGGCCTGCCGCGCGGACGGCAGCGACTACGTCCAACTGCGCCTGTGTCTGCACTGCGGTCACGTGGGATGCTGTGACTCGTCGCCGGCGCGGCACGCGACACGGCACTTCGAGAGCACGGGGCACCCGGTGATGCGTTCCTACGAGCCGGGCGAGAGCTGGCGATGGTGTTTCGTGGACCAGACGATCATCTGATTCGTCGCCGCTCCAACCGGAGTCGCATCTCTTTGAATTGAGTCTGCCGACCCTCTAGCCACTGTCCGTACCCGCAGACTTACAATGAGTGACGCTCCCCGGTCCGTGGGACCTTGACCCCCGGATCGCGATAGCGTCGCAGCCGAACCATGTGCCGCGTCGGCCCGTTCCGTTCCGAGCGGGTGCGAGACGGCGTTCATACCAGCTCAACGAGCTTGTGCCACCTTGGAGGTGAGGGTGTCCCAGATCGCAGGCGAGCCCGGGACCCAGGACTTCGTGGAAGTCCGGCTGCCGGCCGCGGGTGCCTACCTTTCGGTGCTGCGCACGGCCACGGCCGGGCTTGCAGCGCGCTTGGACTTCACCCTCGACGAGATCGAGGATCTGCGTATCGCGGTCGACGAGGCGTGCGCGATCCTGCTCCAGCAAGCGGTGCCGGGATCCGTGCTGAGCTGCGTCTTCCGCCTGGTGGGCGACGCGCTGCGGGTCACCGTGTCGGCGCCGACCACGGACGGCAGAGCGCCCGAGCGCGACACCTTCGCCTGGACGGTGCTCTCCGCACTGGCCGGTGAGGTCGAGTCGACGGTCGCCGAGGACCGGACCGTCAGCATCAGCCTGCACAAGAAGCGCGGCGCGGGTCCCGGACAGCCGTGACGGACGGGATGGGCAGGCCGATGCATGACGAGAGGCATGTCTCGCGGGTTGCGCCGGGCACGGCCATTCCCGAGCAGCCGCAGGCAGAGCGGGCGGACCACATGGACCAGCACCAGCGCGAGCAGCACCCGGGCGGGCAGCGCGAGCACGAGCACCGTCGGCCGGAACCGGAGCACGCCTACGAGCACGAGCACGGCCAGCTCCCGGACCCGCACGACCGCACCGGTGCCCGCGCCATGTTCATCGAGCTGCGCGGGCTGCCCGACGGCTCTCCCGAGCGCGCCGAGCTGCGCAACCATCTCGTACGGATGCACCTGCCGCTGGTCGAGCATCTGGCCCGCCGGTTCCGCAACCGCGGGGAACCGCTGGACGATCTGACCCAGGTCGCCACGATCGGTCTGATCAAGTCCGTCGACCGGTTCGACCCGGACCGCGGCGTGGAGTTCTCCACGTACGCCACCCCGACCGTCGTCGGCGAGATCAAGCGCCACTTCCGCGACAAGGGCTGGGCGGTGCGGGTCCCGCGCCGTCTGCAGGAGCTGCGGCTGTCGCTGACGACCGCCACGGCCGAGCTGTCGCAGCGCCACGGGCGCTCGCCGACGGTCCACGAGCTGGCCGAGCAGCTCGGCATCTCGGAGGAGGAGGTGCTGGAGGGCCTGGAGTCCGCCAACGCCTACAGCACACTGTCGCTGGACGTGCCGGACACGGACGACGAGTCGCCGGCCGTCGCCGACACCCTCGGCGCGGAGGACGACGCTCTGGAGGGTGTGGAGTACCGGGAGTCGCTCAAGCCGCTCCTGGAGGAACTGCCGCCGCGGGAGAAGAAGATCCTGCTGCTGCGCTTCTTCGGGAACATGACCCAGTCGCAGATCGCCGCGGAGGTCGGCATCTCCCAGATGCATGTCTCACGGCTGCTGGCCCGCACCCTGGCCCAGCTCCGCGACCGCCTCCTGGTCGAGGAGTAGGGGCCCCTGCTCCTGGTCGAGGAGCAGGGGCTTCTGCTCCTGGTCGAGGGGTCGGGCGGGGGCGCACGCGTGTTGACCCCTGGAGCCGGTGACCGCGCGGGGCGCCGGCTCGCCGAAAGCCGTCCGCCGCGGAGACGCCCGCGACTGTACGGGAGGGCGTGCAGCTCTACGGGAAGATGTGCAGCCGACCCGGCCCACGGTGAGGCCGGGCGGCCCGTCCTCCGTGATGCGGGAAGGATCAGGCGTCCCGGGGCGCAATCCCCAGCGCCTCGGTCGCCGTGGGGTTCACCAGCAGGACCAGGACGGCCACGGCGACGGCCGCGAGGGTGATCCCCGCCGCGACCATCGCCCCGCCGGTACTGATCAGCGTCCATGCCACCGGCACGGCCATGATCTGGACGATCAGCGCAGGCCCCCTGCTCCAGCGGCGCCGCAGCAGCAGTCCGCGCGCCGCGACCAGCGGCAGCGCGGCGAGCACGAGCAGGGTGAGCCCACCCATCTCCGCCTGCTGCGGGCTGTCCGGGTCACCGACGAGTCCCATGACGAGCAGATAGGCACCGAACGCGGCGAGCACCACGCCTTCGACCGCCGCCAGCGCGGCCGCTGCCGTCAGCCGCGCCGGGCGCGGTCCTGCGGGCGGGGTGTCGTCGGGGGCCTGCTTCTGCTCGCTGCTCACCCCAGCAGGGTAGCCCTCGGCGCATGTGATCTTTTCCCGGGCTGGGCCCTGTACCACTGGGTAGGTAGTCTGCTGCGCATGCGCGCCCTCCTCGTGGTCAATCCGACGGCAACCACCACCAGTGGACGCACCCGGGACGTCCTCATTCACGCGCTGGCGAGCGATCTCAAACTGGACGTCGCGATGACGGAGCGCCGGGGCCACGCCCGGGAGCTGGCACGGCAGGCGGCCGAGGACGGCGAGACCGAACTGGTCGTCGCGCTCGGCGGCGACGGCACCATCAACGAGGTCGTCAACGGACTGCTGCACCACGGCCCCGCGCCCGAAGCACTTCCCGGGCTCGCGGTCGTGCCCGGCGGCTCCACCAATGTGTTCGCGCGGGCCCTCGGATTGCCCAACGACGCGATCGAGGCGACCGGCGCCCTGCTGGACGCGCTGCACCGGCGCACCGAGCGGACCGTGGGACTCGGCCTCGCGTCCGGAACCCCCGGCACCGACGACGCAGGGGTGCCCGCCCGGTGGTTCACCTTCTGCGCCGGATTCGGATTCGACGCCGGTGTCGTGGGACGGGTCGAACAGCATCGCGAGCGCGGCCGGCGCTCGACCCACTCTCTTTATGTGCGTCAGGTCGTACGGCAGTTCCTCGGCGAACAGCACCGCACGCAGGGGACGATAACCCTCGAAAGGGAGGGCGCGGAGCCGGTCCACGATCTTGTGCTGTCCATAGTCTGCAATACCGCTCCCTGGACCTACCTGGGAAATCGCCCGGTGTACGCAGCCCCCGCGGCGTCCTTCGACACCGCTCTCGACGTGCTCGGTCTGAGCCGCCTCTCCACGGCCGCGGTGGCCCGATATGCCGCTCAACTCCTCATGTCCTCGCCCGAGCGCGGGCCCCGCGGCAGGCACGCCGTCTCACTCCATGATCTGACGGACTTCACCTTGCATTCGCAGGTGCCGCTGCCGTTTCAGATGGACGGAGACCACCTCGGACTGCGTACGAGCGTGACGTTCACAGGCGTACGCCGTGCACTGCGTGTGATTGTGTGAGCGGAAGGGGCCAAAGTCCTTCCAGTCGAACGTTTAGGCCAGCTTCCACCCCTCGGAAGTACGGCTGTGATCGACGCGACACCAAGGAATCAAAAAAAACTTTCCAGAAGGGGTTGTATCCGCCGCCGAGGTTTGCGAGTCTCTTCATGGCGATCGGGACGGCCCCGCAAGGCGGCCCCCTTGAGAGCCTGAATCCCCCTCACTCCCCCTGGGACCGCACCAGGTAACTGGACGACGGCCCCTTCGCTTGTGAGGGGATTCGTGAAAGCGTTCACATTCACAAGCAATCAGCTGGTAATACAAGGAGATGGAGCAGCCATGGACTGGCGTCACCGCGCCGTTTGCCGCGAGGAAGACCCCGAGCTCTTCTTCCCCATCGGCAACACCGGTCCTGCGCTGCTGCAGATCGAGGAAGCCAAGGCCGTCTGCCGTCGCTGCCCCGTGATGGAGCAGTGCCTGCAGTGGGCGCTGGAGTCCGGCCAGGACTCCGGCGTGTGGGGTGGCCTCAGCGAGGACGAGCGCCGCGCAATGAAGCGCCGCGCCGCTCGCAACCGGGCGCGCAACGCCAGCGCCTGACACCAAGCCCCTGTGCCAGGGCGGCGCGTACGGCGTGTGCGCACCTCCCGCCCCCCGAGTCGCAGCGCGCAGCACGCACTGGGCCCCGGACCGAATCGGTCCGGGGCTTCTTTGCTGTGTGTTCTGCCACACCAAATCGCTGTGTGTTCTGCCACACCAACGGCGCTGTGCCGTACGCCACATGAAAAAGCCCACCGATCACCTGCGTACGGATGACGAAGTCCGCGCCGTCAACGCCCTGTTCACCTCGGTCCGGATCGCCCGTTCCGGCCGCTCCGGCGCTGATCCGCCGCGACCGTCCGCTTCCGTACGGTTCAGCGCTTCCCCGCCCCGACAGGGATATCCAGGACCACGCGCGTGCCGCGCTCCGGTGCGGGCAACATGTCGAACGTCCCGCCCAACTCCCCCTCCACCAGGGTCCGTACGATCTGCAGGCCCAGATTGCCCTGCCGCTGCGGGCTGAAGCCCTCCGGCAGTCCGCACCCGTCGTCCTGCACCGTCACCAGCAGACGGCCCTCGCTGCGCGTACCTCCGCGGACGGCGGACACCTCCACGGTTCCGGACTCCCCCGGGCCGAAGCCGTGTTCCAGGGCGTTCTGCAGAATTTCGGTGAGCACCATGGACAAGGGCGTGGCGACCTCGGCGGCGAGGATGCCGAAGCGGCCCGTACGGCGGCCGGCGACCCGCCCGGGCGAGATCTCCGCCACCATGGCCAGCACCCGGTCCGCGATGTCGTCGAACTCCACGCGCTCGTCGAGGTTCTGGGACAGCGTCTCGTGGACGATGGCGATCGAGCCGACCCTGCGCACGGCCTCCTCCAGCGCCTCCCGGCCCTTGTCCGAGTCCATCCGCCGCGCCTGCAGCCGCAGAAGGGCCGCCACTGTCTGGAGGTTGTTCTTCACCCGGTGGTGGATCTCGCGGATGGTGGCGTCCTTGGTGATCAACTCCCGCTCGCGGCGGCGCAGTTCGGTCACGTCGCGGAGCAGGACGAGCGAGCCGATGCGGGTGCCCTTGGGCTTCAGCGGGATGGCGCGGAGCTGGATGACACCGCCGTTGCCCTCGACCTCGGTCTCGCGCGGCGCCCAGCCGCTGGCGAGCTTCACCAGGGCCTCGTCCACCGGCCCGCGGGAGGGGGCGAGTTCGGCGGTGGTCTGGCCCAGGTGGCAGCCGACCAGATCGGCCGCGAGGCCCAGCCGGTGGTAGGCGGAGAGGGCGTTGGGGCTCGCGTACTGGACGATGCCGTCGGCGTCCAGGCGGATCAGGCCGTCGCCCACGCGCGGTGATGCATCCATGTCGACCTGCTGCCCGGGGAAGGGGAACGCGCCCGCCGCGATCATCTGGGCGAGGTCGGACGCGCTCTGGAGATAGGTGAGTTCGAGCCGGCTGGGCGTCCGTACGGTCAGCAGGTTGGTGTTGCGCGCGATCACCCCGAGGACGCGGCTCTCCCGGCGTACGGGGATGGACTCGACCCGGACGGGGACCTCCTCGCGCCACTCCGGGTCGCCCTCGCGCACGATCCGCCCCTCGTCGACCGCGGTGTCCAGCATGGGGCGGCGGCCGCGGGGAACGAGATGGCCCACCATGTCGTCCTGATAGGAGGTGGGCCCGGTATTGGGCCGCATCTGCGCAATGGAGACATAGCGGGTGCCGTCCAGGGTCGGAACCCACAGGACCAGGTCGGCGAAGGAGAGGTCGGAGAGCAGTTGCCACTCCGAAACCAGCAGGTGCAACCACTCGAGGTCGGACTCGGTGAGTGCGGTGTGCTGGCGGACGAGGTCGTTCATGGAGGGCACGTGTGCGAGCCTACCGGTGTTGCGGCGTTGCGAATCTCGCGCGAATCCTGGGCCAACTCATGGACAGACGAGAATGGTCTAGTCCACAATGAAACAGTAAAACGTCCATCCTCCCCGCACAGGAGGGTGGAAGGGGCCCGGTGCTCTCTGCCCTGACTGCGCCGCGGCCTGTTGCCGGCACGGCCTTCCGCGAGGAACCGCACACCTCAGCGGGCCCGGCCCACCGGCGTCAGCTCCGGGCTGCGGTGCCGGACAGGTTGAGGGTCCTGTCCCGGCGCCGCGGCCCGCGGGTGTTTTCGAGGCCGTTGCTCCGCGTCCCGCACTGTGGCTCGTCCGGGGTGCGGCCACCCTGTGCCCTCCCGCGCCCGGAGCCATGGTCCCGCCGAAGGGCCCGTCTGCTCCGGCACCCCAGGGCACCGGCCACGAACTCAGCGGGTCTCGGTGACCTTCGCCAGCGCGCGCGGCGCGTCCGGATCCTGCCCCCGGGCGATGGCGACCTCGTACGCCAGCATCTGCAGCGGCAGGATTTCCAGGATCGGCTGGACCTCCTCCGCCACTCCCGTCGTCGGCAGCGCAAAGCCCGCGGTCGCCCGGTCGACCTTTGCCTGGCTGCCGATGACGACCAGGTCGGCGCCGCGGCTGCTGAGCCGGTCCAGTACGGGCTGCAGCGCCTCGCCACCCTTGCCCTCGGTCACGATGGCGATGACCGGCGAAATGTTGTCGATCATGGCGAGCGGGCCGTGCAGCAAGTCGGCGCCGGAGTACGAGAGCGCCGGGATGTAACTGGTCTCCATCAGCTTGAGCGCGGCCTCCTTGGCGGTCGGATAGCCGTAGCCGCGCGAGGTGAGGACCATGCGCTCGGCGAAGCGGTAGCGCCCGGCCAGCGCCCTCACCTCGGCCTTGCGCTCCAGGATGTGCCGGGCCAGCCCGGGGAGGACCTTGGCGGCCGAACCCTCGCCTCCCCTCAGGCCCTCGACGAACAAGTACAGGGTGAGGAGTTCGGCCGTGTACGTCTTGGTCGCCGGGAGCGCCTTCTCCGGGCCCGCGAGGACGTCGACGTGGAACTCGGACACCTCGGCCAGGGCCGAGTCGGCGTTGTTGGTGACCGCGAGGGTGACCGCTCCGGCCTCGCGGGCGGCCTCCGTGGACGCCACCAGGTCCGGGGAGCCCCCGGACTGGCTGACGGTGACGACGAGGACATCCGTCAGATCCGGCTCGGCGCCGTACGCGGTCGTAGTGGACATCGACGTCAGGCCGCACGGCTTGCCGAGCAGCACCTCCAGCAGGTACTTGGCGTAGAGGGCCGCGTTGTCGGAGGTGCCGCGGCCGGTGAGCAGGACGAAGCGCGGGTTGCGGGCGGCGATCCGCTCCGCGACGTCCCGGATCCGCGGTGCGCCCTCGTCGAGGATCCGCTGCAGCACCGCGGGCTGTTCGGCCATCTCGCCGGACATGATCCGCCCCGGCGGGGAACTCGGCTGGGTCGGAGTCGTGGCGGACATCCTCGGTGCCTCCAGTCGGCTGTCGTACTGCTGTCCGCGAGCGTCACTGCCCGGCAACCTCGCCGGTGATGACCTCCGCGGCGGCCCGGCCGCAGACGCGTGCGGCGCCGTGCGTCGCGATGTGCAGAGCTCCGCTCGGCGGTGCCTGGGGGACCCCCATCTCGACCACGACCGTGTCCGGCCGGGCGGCGACGAGGGAGGCCAGTGCGGCGGCCATCCAGCGGTGCCGGTGGACGTCGCGGACCACGGCGACGATCCTACGGTCCGCCGCGTCGGCGAGCACGCGCGCGATCATGGCGGACGGTCCTTCGCCGTCCGTTCCGGGGCGGCCGTACGAGTCGGTGCCGGTGCCGGGCAGCATCCGCACCAGCTCGGCCCCGACGCCCCACGGGGTCTCGGCGCCGACGGCGATGTTCGCGACCGGGGTGAACGCGGCGACGAACACGGGGCCGCGGGCCGGTTCGTAGCCGTCCGCGCCCGTGACGCGTACGGCACGGCGGGCGGCCTCCAGACCCGCCCCGGGATCCGCCGCGGCCCCGGCCCCGGACCGGGCGCCGGGCCCCGAGACCGTCCACGCGGCGAGGGCGCGGACCCGGGAGGCGGCGTCCGCGAGGCGCTCCTCGGCGAGCCGCCCGTCCCGTACGGCCTGCACGAGGGCGTCGCGCAGCCTGAGCACGGTTTCCTCGTCGGCGAGGCCGCCCCCGACGCAGATGGCGTCCGCCCCGGCCGCGAGGGCCAGCACGCTGCCGCGCTCGAGGCCGTAGGCCGCCGAGATGGCCCGCATCTCCATGCCGTCGGTGACGATCAGCCCGTCGAAGCCGAGGCCGTCCTCAGGTGCGGGAGCGCGGAGCAGACCGTGCAGCACCTGCGGGCTGAGGGTTGCGGGCCGGTCCGGGTCGAGGGCGGGCAGCAGGATGTGCGCGCTCATCACGGCCTTGGCGCCGGCCCGCACGGCGGCGCGGAAGGGGACGAGTTCGCGGGCGTGCAGGGTGGTCAGATCCGCACCGACGCGCGGCAGGTCGTGGTGGGAGTCGACATCGGTGTCGCCGTGGCCGGGGAAGTGCTTGGCGCAGGCGGCGACGCCCACGGACTGGAGGCCCTCGATGTATGCGGCGGTGTGGCGGGCGACGAGGTCCGGTTCCGCACCGAAGGATCGGACGCCGATGACGGGGTTGTCCGGGTTGGAGTTGACGTCCGCCGAAGGGGCCCAGTCGAGGTTGCACCCGCACTCGGCGAGCCGCCGCCCCAGTTCACGGGCCACGGACCGGGTCAGGGCGGTGTCGTCGACGGCTCCCAGGGCGAGGTTGCCGGGGAAGGAGGAACCGGTACGGACCTCCAGCCGGGTGACGTCCCCGCCCTCCTCGTCGATCGCGACGAGGACGTCCCCGCGCTCCGCGCGCAACTGCGTGGTGAGAGCGGCCAGTTGGTCCGGTGAGGCGATGTTCCGGCCGAACAGGCCGACCGCGGCCAGTCCGTCACCGAGCCGCCGCAGCACCCAGTCGGGGGCGCGCGTGCCGGTGAAGCCCGGCTGGAGGACTGCGAGTGCGTCACGGGTGAGGGTGCCGGTTCCTGGGGCGAGGGTCGTCATGGAGTGCCGTTATCCCTTCACTTGCTCATTGACGTCCTCGACCAGTTCGGGCCAGATGCTCTGGGCGTCGACCATCAGCCAGACGGTGAGCGTCTCGCTGCGCTCCTTTGGGTTCTTCGACGCGCCGGAGTCCCCCGACCCGCAGGCCGCGACGCCGGTGACCATTGCCGCGACACCAACAGCCGCGATGAGCTTGCGTCTCACGCCACCCTCCTTCAAGGGATGTCGGACTCCCCCACCCCCGTCAGTCCGCTGCGCCGGGATCGACTCGTTACGGGCGCGCACGTGTGCGGCTCGGGGACGTGGTCTTTAATGGTTTAGACCAGCGCTTCGGCAGCTTGGCCTAGACCTTTTGGGGTGTCAAGGGTGTATAAGAGTCGCTGTCGGCTCCGTTACCGGACCGACACCTGAGCCGAATGGTCGCCTGAGGCCGGGGCCGTGCCACGATGTGAGCCGCTGAGGACGGAGGAGCCGGTGACGGCAGCAGGAGCGCACCCGGGAAGGCTGACCATGGAGACGGACGGGGAGAACGCCGAGAGCAACGGCACCAACGGCGCCGTGTCTGCACGCAGCGCCCGCGTGCCCAAGTACTACCGGCTCAAGCGCCACTTGCTCGACATGACGGAGACGCTGCCCCCCGGCACACCCGTCCCCCCGGAGCGGACGCTGGCCGCCGAGTTCGACACCTCGCGCACGACGGTGCGCCAGGCGCTGCAGGAGCTCGTGGTCGAGGGGCGGCTGGAGCGGATCCAGGGGAAGGGCACGTTCGTCGCCAAGCCCAAGGTCTCGCAGGCCCTGCAACTGACGTCCTACACCGAGGACATGAAGGCCCACGGCCTCGAACCCGCTTCCCAGCTCCTGGACATCGGCTACATCACGTCCGACGACCGCCTCGCGGGGCTGCTCGACATCGCGCCGGGCGGGCGTGTACTGCGCATCGAGCGGCTGCGGCTGGCCAACGGCGAGCCGATGGCCATCGAAACCACGCATCTGTCGGCCAAGCGCTTCCCGGCGCTGCGCCGCAGCCTCGTCAAGTACAGCTCGCTCTACACGGCGCTCGCCGAGGTCTACGGCGTCCGCCTCGCGGAGGCCGAGGAGACCATCGAGACCTCGCTGGCCACGCCGCGCGAGGCGGGGCTGCTGGGTACGGACGTGGGCCTGCCGATGCTGATGTTGTCACGGCATTCACTCGATGCCGAGGGGCGGCCCGTGGAGTGGGTACGGTCCGTCTACCGCGGCGACCGGTACAAGTTCGTGGCGCGTCTCAAGCGCCCGCACAGCTGAACACGGCAGCCCCGCGCACCTTCGACCTGCGATTACGGCAAACGTATCCGTTCCGGTATCACAGCGGGTGGTGACGGTTCCCGCCCTACGGGCTTAGATTTCCTGCGCGTTGCACATGAGTCGCCGGAGGGACGGAGAACGTTGCCATGCCAGATTCAGCAGCACCATCGCAGGCACCCCAGCGCAGACTCACCCCGCAGGCCATAGCGCTCTGGGCGCTCGTCGCCTTGGTCGGTGCGGCCGGCTGGGCCGTGCTTGCGCTGGCCAGGGGCGAAGAGGTCTCGGCGGCGTGGATGGTGGCGGCCGCGCTCGGCTCGTACGCCATCGCGTACCGCTTCTACGCGCGGTTCATCACGCACCGGGTACTGAAGGTGGACAAGACCCGGGCCACCCCGGCGGAACGGCTCAACAACGGAGTCGACTTCCACCCCACGGACCGGCGCGTGCTGTTCGGTCACCACTTCGCCGCGGTGGCGGGCGCGGGACCGCTGGTCGGTCCGGTCCTCGCGGCACAGATGGGCTACCTGCCGGGCACCATCTGGATCATCGTCGGTGTCATCTTCGCCGGTGCCGTCCAGGACATGGTGACGCTGTTCTTCTCCATGCGCCGCAACGGCCGGTCGCTCGGCCAGATGGCGCGGGACGAGATCGGCCCGTTCGGCGGCGCCGCCGCCCTGGTCGCGGTCTTCGCGATCATGATCATTCTGCTGGCCGTGTTGGCGCTGGTGATCGTCAACGCTCTGGCCAACTCGCCGTGGGGTGTCTTCTCCATCGGCATGACGATTCCGATCGCCCTGTTCATGGGCTTCTACCTGCGGGTGCTGCGGCCGGGAAGGGTCACCGAGGTCTCCGTGATCGGTGTCGCGCTGCTGCTGCTCGCCATCGTCGCAGGCGGCTGGGTCGCCGAGTCGTCACTCGCCGACGTCTTCACGCTCTCGCCGGGCGCGCTGGTCGTCTGGATAGTCGTCTACGGCTTCGTTGCATCGGTGCTGCCGGTGTGGATGCTGCTGGCCCCGCGCGACTACCTCTCGACCTTCATGAAGGTCGGCACGATCGCGCTGCTGGCGCTCGGCGTGGTCATCGCGCTGCCGACGCTGAAGATGGAGGCGGTCACTCCGTTCGCCTCCAGTGGCTCGGGTCCGGTCTTCGCCGGATCGCTGTTCCCGTTCGTCTTCATCACCATCGCCTGCGGCGCGCTGTCCGGCTTCCACGCCCTGGTCTCCTCGGGGACCACCCCGAAGATGATCCAGAAGGAGACGCAGATCCGCATGGTCGGCTACGGCGCCATGCTGACCGAGTCCTTCGTCGCCGTGATGGCGATGATCACCGCCTGCATCATCGACCCGGGCCTGTTCTTCGCGGTCAACTCCCCTGCGGGCGTGCTCGGTTCGACGGTCGAGTCCGCCTCGCAGGCCGTGGCCGGCCTCGGATTCACCATCTCGCCCGACGAACTCGCCGCCGCCGCCAAGTCGGTGGACGAGGCGAGCCTGCTGTCCCGTACGGGTGGCGCTCCGACGTTCGCCCTCGGTATGTCGGAGATCTTCTCCTCGGTCGTGGGCGGCGCGGGTCTCAAAGCGTTCTGGTACCACTTCGCGATCATGTTCGAGGCACTGTTCATCCTCACCACGGTGGACGCGGGGACCCGGGTGGGGCGCTTCATGCTCCAGGACATGCTGGGCAACGTCTACAAGCCCTTCCGGCAGGTGAGCTGGAAGCCGGGTGTCTGGTTCGCCAGCGCGGTCGTCGTCGGCGGCTGGGGCTACTTCCTGTGGGTCGGCGTCCACGACCCGCTGGGCGGCATCAACCAGCTCTTCCCGCTGTTCGGCATCGCCAACCAGCTCCTCGCCGCGGTCGCCCTGGCCGTCTGCACCACACTGCTGATCAAGTCCGGGCGACTCAAGTGGGCCTGGGTGACGGCGGTTCCGCTGGCCTGGGACGCGGCCGTGACACTCACGGCGAGCTGGCAGAAGGTCTTCTCCGAGGACCCGAAGATCGGCTTCTTCAAGCAGGTGAGCGTCAATCAGGACGCCATCGACGCGGGCAAGGTCCTGCCGCCCGCCAAGAACATGGACGACATGCACACCATCGTCACCAACGCCACGGTCGACGGTGTGCTCGCCGCCCTGTTCGCGCTGCTCATCATCGCGGTGATCGCCGACGCGGCCCGGGTGTGCTTCAAGGCGATCCGCGATCCGCAGAGCGCGCAGCTCCAGGAGGTGCCGTACGAGGAGTCCAGGATCGTCGCTCCCGCAGGCCTGTTCGCCACCAAGGAGGAGAAGGCGGAGCTGGTCGCGGCCGGCGTCGGAGCCGGGGCCGGCGAGGCGGAGGACAGCGGCCGGACGGCGGAGCCCCGGCCATGAGCACGGCGGCCGGCATCCGCAGGGCGGCATCGAGGATCCGCTGGTTCTGGCGCGAGGCATCGGGCGAGGCCACGTACGACCGGTACGTCGCCCACGCGCGGGCCCACGATCCGGAGGCGGAGGTGCTCAGCCGCAGGGAGTTCGAGCGGCAGCGGACCGACGCGCGCGAGGGCGACCCCAGAAACGGCTTCCGCTGCTGCTGAGGCACGACTGACCGGCGGTGGCGCCGGGGTACGGGCCGTCGCCCCCTTCACTCGGGGGCGGCGGCCCGCTGCCGTGCCCGCCACCGTGAGGTGCGGCGGTCGGCACGCGGCATGCGCGGGCCTCGGTGAGGGACGTGGCGGCCACGGTGCGCGCGGGTCGGGCGCGTGGTACGGGGGCCGGTGCGTGGTCCGGCACGAGACGGCCGGGCGCGTGGTCCGGGGGCCGCTGCGTAGTCCGGCGCGAGACGGCCGGGCGCGTGGTCCGGGGGCCAGCGCGTAGTCCGGCGCGAGACGGCCGGGCGCGTGGTACGGGGGCCAGCGCGTAGTCCGGCGCGAGACGGCCGGGCGCATGGTCCGGCGCGGGGCGCGAAGTCTCGTGGCGCGCCGCGGAATTGCGCACACCCCTGAAGTGAGAAGTGTCACCGCCCTCCTCCACACTTCCTGAGGCCCCCTCCGGGCACCCGGATCCGGCCAGCGCCGCGGCACGTCCGTGAAGGGCCACGGGCGCCTCCAGGCCCGGATCCAGGGCTCCGGGGCCCCTGCTCAACCCGCCCAGCACCGCGATCCTTTGAGCACATGACACAACATGTGGGGGTGCATGCGCACGGCGCCACTAGATGTATGCTCGTCCCCGTTGCCGCAGCAGGGGAATCCGGTGGGAATCCGGAACTGTCCCGCAACGGTCTGGATATGCGCATGTGCGCCTTCCGAGTCCGAAAACCTGCCGGCAGCGCCCGGCTCGACCGAACCGGGCCACGACACGTCCGGGCCTCGTGGGTTGGGCCTGCGGGACGAGCGCTGTGCTGCGCCCTGACGGGGGGTGGGTTCGCGCGCGCCCGTGGGCACACCGTTCCTCGCGGCCCCCAGCCGAGCGAGGGAGAACCACGTGACCGTCGCGCCCGCAGATCCCGCGTCACGCGAGTCCGTACCGGAGCCCGCCACCGTCGCGGAGACCACCGCGCCCGTCGACCGCGGTACGTCCGTGGACAGCGCCGACGCCCTCGGCGCCGCGCTGCTGCGCACCCTGACCGAGCTCACCGCAGACCTGCCCGCGACCGACGCCCACCGGGTCGCTGCCGCCGCCCTGCGGGGCCGTCACGCGGGCTCCGGCGAGGCGGAGTTGCGGGAGCTGGCCACCGAGGCGGCCGCCGGTCTGATCTCCGAGGACCCCGAGTACTCCCGGCTCGCCGCCCGCCTGCTCACCCGGGCCATCGCGGAGGAGGCCGCGGGCCAGGGCGCTCGCTCCTTCTCCGCCTCGGTCGCAACCGGCCACCGCGAGGGCCTGATCGCCGACGGGACCGCGGAGTTCGTACGCGCCCACGCCGCCCGCCTCGACGCCTTGGTGGATGCCGCGCTCGCGGGCGGCGCCGACGACCGGTTCGGCTACTTCGGACTGCGCACCCTGCACAGCCGCTACCTGTTGCGCCACCCCCTGACCCGTCAGGTCATCGAGACCCCGCAGCACTTCATGCTGCGCGTGGCCTGCGGGCTGGCGGAGGACGGCTCCGAGCGCGCGATCGGCGAAGTGGCCGCGCTCTACGGCCTGATGAGCCGGCTGGACTACCTCCCCAGCTCGCCCACGCTGTTCAACTCCGGCACCCGTCACCCGCAGATGTCCTCCTGCTATCTGCTGGACTCCCCGCTGGACGAGCTCGACTCGATCTACGACCGCTACCACCAGGTCGCCCGGCTCTCCAAGCACGCGGGCGGCATCGGGCTGCCGTACAGCCGTATCCGCTCCCGGGGCTCGCTGATCCGGGGCACCAACGGGCACTCCAACGGCATCGTGCCGTTCCTGCGCACCCTCGACGCCTCCGTGGCCGCGGTCAACCAGGGCGGCCGGCGCAAGGGCGCGGCCTGTGTCTACCTGGAGACCTGGCACGCGGACATCGAGGAGTTCCTCGAACTGCGCGACAACACCGGCGAGGACGCCCGCCGTACCCACAACCTCAACCTGGCGCACTGGATCCCGGACGAGTTCATGCGTCGCGTCGAGGCGGACCGGCCATGGTCGCTGTTCTCGCCCTCCGAGGTGCCGGAGCTGGTCGATCTGTGGGGCGAGGAGTTCGATGCCGCCTACCGCAAGGCCGAGTCCGAGGGCCGCTACGCCAAGCAGCTCCCCGCCCGCCAGATCTACTCCCGGATGATGCGCACCCTCGCGCAGACCGGCAACGGCTGGATGACGTTCAAGGACGCCGCCAACCGCACCGCCAACCAGACCGCCGAGCCCGGCCGCGTCGTCCACTCCTCCAACCTCTGCACCGAGATCCTGGAGGTGACGGACGACGGGGAGACCGCCGTCTGCAACCTCGGCTCGGTCAACCTCGCCGCCCACCTGGGCGAGGACGGCTCGATGGACTGGGAGCGGCTGGACGCCACTGTCCGTACCGCCGTGACCTTCCTCGACCGGGTCGTTGACATCAACTTCTACCCCACCCAGCAGGCCGCGACCTCCAACCAGCGCTGGCGACCGGTGGGCCTGGGCATGATGGGCCTGCAGGACGTCTTCTTCCGGATGGGCCTGCCCTTCGACTCCCCCGAGGCCGCCGGGCTTTCCACCCGGATCGCCGAACGCATCATGCTGGCCGCGTACGAGGCGTCGTGCGACCTCGCCGAGCGCCACGGCCCGCACCCGGCCTGGTCCTCCACCCGCGCCGCCCGTGGCGTCCTGCACCCCGACCACTTCGGCGTGGAGGCGCAGTGGGACGAGCGGTGGGAGGCGCTGCGCGCCCGCATCTCCCGTACGGGGATGCGCAATTCGCTGCTCCTGGCCATCGCCCCGACGGCCACGATCGCCTCGATCGCCGGCGTGTACGAGTGCATCGAGCCCCAGGTGTCGAACCTCTTCAAACGCGAGACGCTCTCCGGTGAGTTCCTCCAGGTCAACTCCTACCTGGTTGACGAGCTCAAGCGGCTCGGCGTGTGGGACGGCCGGACCCGCGAGGCGCTGCGCGAGTCCAACGGCTCGGTGCAGGACCTCGCGTGGATCCCGGCGGACGTACGCCGCCTGTACCGGACCGCGTGGGAGATCCCGCAGCGGGCGCTGATCGACATGGCCGCAGCCCGTACGCCGTACCTCGACCAGAGCCAGTCGCTGAACCTCTTCATGGCTTCCCCCACCATCGGCAAGCTCAGCTCGATGTACGCCTACGCGTGGAAGAAGGGCCTGAAGACGACGTACTACCTCCGGTCCCGTCCGGCGACGCGGATCGCCCAGTCCGCGCGCGCCGCCACGGCGACGAGCGCCCCCATCCCGACTCAGCAGAGCGCCGCCGCCGACGAGGCCGTCGCTTGCTCCCTGGAAAACCCCGAGTCCTGCGAGGCCTGCCAGTAATGACCACCCCGACCGACACGAACACCCCGCGGGGGAAGAACCTCCTCGACCCGGGCTTCGAACTGACGCTGCGCCCGATGCGCTACCCGGACTTCTACGAGCGCTACCGGGACGCCATCAAGAACACCTGGACCGTGGAGGAGGTCGACCTCCACTCCGACGTGACCGACCTCGCCAAGCTCTCGCCGGGCGAGCAGCACATGATCGGCCGCCTGGTCGCCTTCTTCGCGACCGGCGACTCGATCGTGGCCAACAACCTGGTCCTGACGCTCTACAAGCACATCAACTCCCCCGAGGCACGGCTGTATCTGTCCCGGCAGCTCTTCGAGGAGGCCGTCCACGTCCAGTTCTATCTGACGCTGCTGGACACCTACCTCCCCGACCATGACGACCGGGCGGCCGCCTTCGCCGCGGTCGAGAACATCCCCTCCATCCGCGAGAAGGCGCAGTTCTGCTTCCGCTGGATGGACTCGGTGGAGGAGATCGACCGGCTGCGGACGAAGGAGGACCGGCGCCGGTTCCTGCTCAATCTGATCTGCTTCGCAGCCTGTATCGAGGGTCTGTTCTTCTACGGGGCGTTCGCATACGTGTACTGGTTCCGCTCGCGCGGCCTGCTGCACGGCCTGGCCACCGGTACCAACTGGGTCTTCCGCGACGAGTCTATGCACATGGAGTTCGCCTTCTCGGTCGTGGACACCGTCCGCGAGGAGGAGCCGGACCTCTTCGACGAGGAGATGGGCAAGCAGGTCACGGCGATGCTGGAGGAGGCGGTGGAGGCGGAGCTGCAATTCGCCCACGACCTGTGCCGGGACGGCCTGCCCGGCATGAACACCGACTCGATGCGCGAGTACCTGCAGTGCGTCGCCGACCAGCGGCTGCGGCGGCTGGGCCTACCCGCCCGCTACGGCTCGGAAAACCCGTTCTCCTTCATGGAGTTGCAGAACGTCCAGGAGCTGACGAACTTCTTCGAGCGCCGCGCGTCCGCCTACCAGGTGGCGGTAGAGGGCTCGGTCGCCTTCGACGACGACTTCTGAACGACCGGCTGCCGCAGGCCCGTTGGCATGGGTCAGCGGCGGTAGCCGACTGGTCGATCCGCGACCGGCTCAGCGGAGCGGGACGCTCACCACGCCCGCGATCCCCTTGAAGTCACCAGGATCACGAGTGATCACCGGGCGTCCGTCGGGCCACTCGGCACACGGCTGCGCGAGATAGGCGGCGTACGCCACACCCTCGGGCACTCCGGCCCTCAGCCGGGTCGTCACTATGGACCTGCCATAGCGCGGGCGGCCCGTATCGGATACAAGCGGGGCGGCCTCAGAGGAGGCCGCCCCTTGTGCGAGCGTGTGCCGCGAATACAGGAATCAGCCGTTGGGGACCGTCTCGTAGCGCGGCGTGCCCTCTTCCATCTGCCGGAGCGCGTCCTTGCGGTCGCGCTTGGAGAGCCGGTCGATGTAGAGGTAGCCGTTCAGGTGGTCGGTCTCGTGCTGCAGGCAGCGCGCGAAGTAGCCGGTGCCCTCGACGACGACCGGGTTGCCCTTGAGGTCCTGGCCGCGGCAGATCGCGTAGTCCGGGCGGGCCAGCGAGGCGTAGGCGGTCGGGACCGACAGGCAGCCCTCGTTGGAGTCGTCGAGGACGCGGCGCTCGGCGGGCAGTTCGTCGATCACCGGGTTGCAGATCACGCCCACGTGCCGGACGCCTTCGTCGTCCGGGCAGTCGTAGACGAACACCCGCTGATCGACGCCGATCTGGTTGGCAGCGAGGCCCACGCCCTCGGCGGCCCGCTGGCTGGCGAACATGTCGTCGACGAGCTGCTCCAGCTTCTCGTCGAACTCGGTCACATCCCGGCAGCGCCGATGCAGCACCGGATTGCCCACGACGGTGATCGGGCGGGCGGTACCGCGCTCGCGGTGCGCCTGCTCCCGTGCCTCGGCGTCCACCGTGTCATCGGTGAACTCCGAGGGCTGCGCCTCGGCGTCCGCCACCTGCTGCCCGCTCTCCTGCTGCGCCATCTTCAGCCGTACGCCTTCCTCATGCCTGGTGCGATGCCCGTGATAGGGCTGCTCTACAGGGTACGGCCAGCGATGGGGCGCGCGGACCGGGTCATCCGTCTCCGCCGGACCTCCTTCCGGGGCGGCGTACAGCGGGCGGCGTCTCCGGCCGCTCAGCAGACCTCTTCCAGGTCCCGCCACGCGCGGGTGTCCGGGCTGTCGGCCACCCAGCTGTCGAGCAGACCGCGGACCAGTCCGGAGGGCGCCGCGATCCCGCACTCGCGCTCCGGCACCCACAGATCGCCCGCGGTCCTGTGCCCGAGCGGTCCCGGATGACCCGGCTCACTGTGGTCATGCGGATCCAGATGCTGCTCGCCGTCGCCCTCGTCGCTGGGCATCCGGCTCTCCGAGCACGAGCGGCACAACAGCCGCACCGAGGAGGACCAGTCCTCGGCCGCGAAACCGGCGTCGGCGGCGAGCTGCTCCAGCGCGTCCCGGTCGCTCTCCCCGGCGGCCTCCAGCAGCACCACCCAGGTCGGTACGGGGGACGGCGCCCACAGCTCGATCTCGTCGAAGACGGGGTACGAGGGACCGGCGGAGGTGACCCGCTCGCCGTGCGGGACGCCGTCGTGCAGCACGACCTCGCCCCAGCGGCGCCCGGACGAGGGCAACGGGATGGACAGCACCTCGATACGTGCAGGGTCGAGCCTGCGGCCCCAGACAACCTCGGCCTCCCCCTCGGGCGAGAGCCGCACAGCGGCGCTGCCCAGCTCCATACCGACCGGCTCGGTGGCCGGGACGTCCTCACCGGGCACCTTCAGCCCGTACGCCTGCCAGGCGCGGCGGGCAAGCGGCCAGTCCTGGAGGGCGGTGGCGGCGATGCCGACGTTCCACCAGTCGGGAGCGCCGGCCTCGCGGTCGAGGAGCGCGACGGCGCGCAGGCCCGCGGCGCGCGCCTGCTCCCAGTCGTGCCGGAACTTGTGGAGCAGCGCGAGGTTGAACCAGGACTCGGAGAGCCAGGGTTCGAGATCGGCGGCCTGGGTGAGCAGCGCCCCGGCGTCCTCGTACCGGCCGTCGCCGATCAGGGTGAACGCCCGGTCGGTCGCCTGCCGCCATGAGGCGGAGGGCCGGTGCCGTACCTTGCCGAAGATCCTCACGTTTCCCGCCTGCCGATTCGCTCCGTGTCCCTTGCCGTGTATGCCGTACGTGGGCCGAATGGCGGCCAGGACGCCCCCTCCCCGTACGGCGTCCCCGGCGCCGCCCTCCCCTGAGGACAACCTGCCACACATCGCCCACGATCTCAGCCCGGATCCGGACGCTCACCACTGCTCATTGCCACCCGGGTGAACTCCGAATCCCCTCTTCTCCGCATCCAACCATGCCCGTCTCCGCGCGCGCTCATTACCCACGGGTTCTGCGGCTCCAGGGACGGCTGTTGCCCTTCGGTTGCCCATCGCCCGCCCCGGTCACGCTTCGCTCGCTACGAGGGTGGGCCACCGCCCCGCGCGAGGACCCGGGCCAGCGCCTCGACGACCCGTGGTTCATAGTCGCGCGCCGTGGAGAGCCGGAGCCGTTCGAGGGCGCTCAGCGGGCCGCCGAGGCACCCGCCGCCGCCCGCGAGGTCGTCGAAGGCGTTGACGGTGCGGACGATGCGGGCCGTCAGGGGCTGCTCCCGGTAGGGATCCGCCTGGCGCTCGACGACCACCGCGACCTCGGCCGGAACCCCGGTCTGCCGGACGACCGCCCCGCCGAGCAGGGCGATACGGCGCTGGTCCTCGGGCGGCAACGGCTCGGTGGCCCCGGCCGGGACGGGGTCGACGAGGGAGAGCTGCCCGATGTCGTGCATCAGCGCCGCGTTCTCGAGCACGGTCAGGTCCGGCTCGGACAGGCCCAGCTCACGGCCGACCGCCCGGCTGAGGGCGGCGACCCGGCGGGCGTGCCCCGCGGGGGTGTAGCCCGCGATCTCGGTGGCGCGGGCGAGCGAGGCGATGGTCTGGCGGTAGGTGCTGCGCACAGCGGCGTAGCGGCGGAACGAGAACTGCGTGAGCAGCAACGGCAGACAGAAGACCGGCAGCGCCCACAGCCCGGCGACGGCCACGGCGAGCGCGATCACCACTCCGGTCGCGCAGATCGCGGAGCCGATGCCGATCAGCGCCCGGAGTTCGTCCCGCAGGAAGGGCGCGAACGGCCAGCCGGTGCGGGCCCGCGCAAGGGCCGCGCACAGGACGGCGTCGCACAGTGAGGTGAGGGCGAGGAGGAGGACGAGCAGCACGGCGTAGTACGGGCCTTGGCCGGGCCACTCGTCCAACGACCCCGAGTTGTAAAGGGGTTGGAAGCAGGTGGCGGCGAACGTGACGGTGAGGATGCGGCGTGCGAGGTGATCGAGGGCCCGGGCTCCGCCGAAGGCGACGTGCGGTGCCGTACCTGCCAGCGCGGCCGCTCCGACGACGGTGACGACCTGTGGCACGCCGTGCGTCGACGGCATCCCGGCGATCTCGCCGAGCAGCGCGTAGGCGAGGGCACCGGCGGCACCGAGCGGGGCGGCCTCGCGCCCGTCGGGGCCCCAGCGGACGAGTTCGCCGACGGTGATGAAGACACCGAAGGCGAGTGCGGCGCCCGGCTCGTGGATCCCGTGCCAGAGCGTCCAGGCGAATCCGGCGCCGCCGACCACCGCCCCCAGGGTCCGTACGGCGAGGACGGCCCAGGGCACGGCGGCGGACGGCGCACCCGAGCAGCCGTACCGGCCCTCGGGCGCGGACCCGGGCTGCCCGGCGTGGCCCGTGTGCGCGAGGTGCGGGGCGTGCGCCGCCCGCTCGGGGTGCAAGGGGTCCCCGGGGTGCTCCGCCCGTTCGGCGTGCCAGGGGTCCCCGGGGTCCGTCGTCCGTTCGGTGTGCCAGGGGTCCCCGGTGTGCGCCGTCCGTTCGGCGTGCGGGGCCTCCGGGCGGCCGTTGCGCGGGGCCGCCTCGTGCGGCGGTGCGGACTCACCGCTGTCCGTGCGATCGACTCCGGCGGGGTCCCCCACCCGGCCGCCGCAGGACGGGGGCACGGGACCGGCGGGCACGGGAATCCCGCCCGGGAACCCACCGGGCCGCCCCTGCCCGTCCGCTCCCGCGGCGCTCTCCGGCTGCGGCACGGCGCTCCCGGGCTCCGGCGCCACGACGCCCGGGCCCGTTGCAGGGTTGACGGACTCCGGTGCGGGGAGTTCGAGGGCCGCTGCCGGAACACCGGACCCCGGCGCCGGAACGTCAGGATCCGGTGCCGGAACACCGAACTCCGGTGGGGCGCCGTCGCATCCCCGTGCCCCGCCGTCCGGCTTCCGGGCAGCCCGGCCCTCGGGTCCGGCCTCCTGCGATCCGGGGACCGGGAGGGGATCAGGAGAGCGGGACGAGCCGGCCCGCCCGCCCGACGACCGTTTCGGGGAGGGTCTGCCCTTCACCCGGCACCTCCTCGGTCCGCCGAGCCGGAAGCGGTCCGCCCGGGCGAGGCCATCGGACGCGGGCGCCGCGGCGCCCCGGAGGCCGGACCGGAGCCCGAGCCCGAGGCCGATGCCGATGCCGATGCCGAGTACGACGGCTCGGACGGTTCCGCGGCCGTCGGCGGTCCCGCGGTCCCCGCCGGCTCGGCGTTCCCGGGCCGCTCGGCTCTCTCGGTACGGGCCGTCTCCCGGCCCGGTGCGGGGACGTTTCCGCACGGATCCTTGGCGGGTGGCGCGTCCGCCGTGACCGCGGGGTGCCAGCCGTGGATGTCGATCGCGCGGGCCAGCGCCCGCACCATACGCGGGTCGAACTGCGCACCGGCGCACCGGCGCAGTTCCTCGACCGCCGCCGGCACCGGCCGCCCGCGCCGGTACGAGCGGGTCGAGGTCATCGCGTCGAAGGCGTCGGCGACCGCGACGACCCGGGCGCACTCGGGGATCCGCGCGCCGGAGAGCCCGTACGGATACCCACGCCCGTCCAGCCGTTCGTGGTGGTGGAGGATCGCGGCGCGCGCCTCCCCCAGGAAACCGATGCCGCGCACCATCTCGTGTCCGTACTCGGGGTGCAGTTCGATGACCCGCCGTTCCTCGGGAGTGAGCGGGCCGTCCTTGCGCAGCAGCCTTGTGGGGACGCCGAGTTTGCCGACGTCGTGCAGGATGCCGGCGAAGCGCAGCGTCTCGATCCGGTCGTCGTCCATGCCGAGTTCGCGGGCGATCATCACCGACGCACGCCCCACCCGCTCGCTGTGGCCGCGCGTGTAGCGGTCCTTGATGTCGACGGCCTGGACCAGGGCCCGAATGGTCGCCTGATGGGCGGCGCGCTCGCGGTGGTACTGCCCGAAGACCCAGCAGGAGATGTACATCGGGAGGAGCACCAGCAACGCGGCCACCGGTCCGTACGGGCTGCGCCACAGCACCGCCATCATCAGTCCGGCCAGTCCGTGCACCAGATGCGGGGCGAGCGAACCGAGCACGGGGACGCGCCATGCGGTGCGGGGCGGACAGCGCTCGGCGAAGATCAGGATCCCGCCGTCGAGTGCGGCGAGGACCAGGCAGAAGGCGACAGCGCCGGCGGCGGCGGGCAGCAGGGCGTACGGAAAGTCCGCGGCCGACACGGCGTCCGGCGCACCGCCGGAGGATGCCACGACGTTGAAGGTGAGCGCCGCGGCGTACGAGGCGAGCGGGAACTGCGCCGCGTGCCACACCCTCCGCAGCCGGACCGGGTGCTGCTCCACGCGGCCGACCAGCGCCCCGGGCACGGCCACGAGGGCGGCTGCCGCCGGTGGCAGCAAATAGGCCCCGGCCAGCAGGACCGGCACGAAGGATCCCATGCCCGTGGGCGCCCGGTGGCCCATGAACGGGCAGCGGGTCAGCTGCTCACTGGCCGCGTAGAGCAGAGCGAGCAGGGCGACGGCGCTCCAGGGCGTCCCGGCGCCGGGACGTATTGCGGGTCCGGCGCAGGCCGCGGCGGCGAGCACGGCGCACAGTATGTACGCGCGAGCCCCCGGCGGCACAGCTCGCATGACAGGTCCTCCCCCTGCTCGCCGCGCGCCGGTTCTCCTGTCGGCGCACGCGTCAGGAAGGGGAGAATAGGCCCGCATCCGGGCCGGGGAAGGGTCATCCGCGTATTAGGCCTTCCGAGGCGTTCGTATTCGCACCTTCGGGTGACACCAAGACGATGAAACGCCCGGACAGAATTCGCCTCGACCGGTCACGGCCGGCCATGTCCGAGGGGTGAACGGTGGCTCGGAAACTGCTCTGGCGGCTGGTCCGTCACCGGCCGCGCCCGTGGCCACCCGGCCGTCGCGGACGTCGGGTTCAGGCCGAATCGGCGGTACGAGCGGACCTGGAGGCCGCCTCCGCGCCCTTCGCCTGCTGCTCGGCCACCGCCTGCTCCATCACGGACTGCTCCGGTACGGCCTCGCCGGCCCGGATGAGTTCGATCCGGCCCATCACCTTGGAACGCAGATCGGCGGGCACGTCGTCGTGACCGCAGCAGCGCTTCACGAGCTTCTTCACGGCCTGCTCCAGGCCGTACTTCTCCAGGCACGGCGAGCACTCGTCGAAGTGCTCCTTGAACTTCGCGCTGTCGACCTCGGGCATCTCACGGTCGAGGAACTCGTAGAGGTGGTCGAGGACCTCTGAGCAGTCCGTCTCGTGCGGATCTCCGCAGCTCATGATCCCGCGCCTTTCCGATCGCTCGACTCGGTCGACGCAGCGCCCGCACCCGCGGGGACGAGCCCGCGCTCACGGGCGTAGTCCTCCAGCAGACCACGCAGTTGGCGGCGACCACGGTGCAGCCGCGACATCACTGTGCCGATGGGTGTAGCCATGATGTCCGCGATCTCCTTGTACGCAAAGCCTTCGACATCCGCCAGGTAGACCGCGATACGGAACTCCTCGGGAATCGCCTGCAGCGCCGCCTTGACGTCCGAGTCGGGCAGGTGGTCGAGCGCCTGCGACTCGGCGGAGCGCAACCCGGTCGACATGTGCGACTCGGCGCGCGCCAGCTGCCAGTCCTCGATGTCCTCGGCGGCACTGCGCTGCGGCTCGCGCTGCTTCTTCCGGTAGGAGTTGATGAAGGTGTTGGTGAGGATCCGGTAGAGCCACGCCTTCAGGTTGGTGCCCTCACGGAACTGGTGGAACGATCCGTACGCCTTGGCGTACGTCTCCTGCACCAGATCCTCGGCGTCCGCCGGATTGCGCGTCATGCGCAGCGCGGCGGAGTACATCTGGTCGAGGAAGCCCAGGGCATCCCGCTCGAAGCGCGCGTTGCGCTCGACGGCCGTCTCAGCGGACCGCCCGTCGTCGGTCCCTTCCTCGGTGCCGGTGACCGGACCCACCTCCTCCAACGCCTGGGCGGACCCGAAAGGTGATCCGCTCGAATCGGAGGATAGACGACGATCCACTCCGCCCGCCGCTCCATGCATGGCGGGCTGCGCCACCGCCATCTGCGACCACACGACGTCGGAGGCCTGCGGACGGGGCGGGCATTGGATCGAACCCATGCGGGAGACTCCCTCTGCTGGTGCCATGCGTTACGGACACCCCGCACAACGCGGCTCCCGCACAACACATTCCCGGCGGCCGGAGTGATCTGCCTCAACCCGGGGCGATCTTCCGCAACCCTCGGTCGGGGTCCGCTAACCCTCGGTCGGGGTCCGCTAACCGTCGGTCGGGGTCCGCTCCAGCCACTCGGTGACGGCGTCGACGATCAGGGCGAGCGCCTCCTCCTGACCGAGATCCGCCGCCTTGGGGACGGCGAAGCCGTGGTCGCCGTGCGGCACCTCGACGATCCGGGTGCCGGCCGGGAACTCGTCGGGGTGCCCGAAGGGGTCCCGTCCGCCCTGAACGACGAGGGTGGGCAGCCCGGTTCCGGTCAGCTCGTCGACGCGCGACTTCTCCGGGCGGCCCGGCGGGTGCAGCGGGAAGGACAGGGCGAGCACGGCGTGGGCACCGAGGGCACGTGCCGTACGGCATGCGACCCGGGCACCCGCGCTGCGGCCGCCCGCAACGACCGGAAGCCCCGGCTTCTCCAGTGCGGGCCACAGGGCGGTCCAGGCCGCGTCGAGGGTCTTCGGCGCGGGTGCGACCTTCTTGCCGGCGACCCGCCAGGGCTGCTCGACGAGCGCGACCGTGACACCGCGCATGGGCAGGACCCCAGCCAGGGCCTGGAGATCGCGTGCCTCGATGCCGCCGCCCGCGCCGTGGCTCACGGCCAGCACACGCCGCGCCTCCTTGGCGCCGCGGCACCAGGTGATCCGCGCGTCGCCCGTCGGCGTGGGAACAACTTCGGTCTCGATCACCCCACCATCCTGCACCGCCGGGCGCGTGCGCGCCGCCTTGCGCTCCGGCCGTGTCCCGCGCGCCACTCCGCAACGTGTCCTGCTCCTCCGCGGTCCGTAGCCGTGCTCCCACCTGTGTTTCCGCTGCGCCCTGTCTGGGGCCCGTCCGTGCCCTGCCTGCGTCACATCCGTGCCCTGCCTGCGTCACATCCGTGTCGCCGTCCATATCCCGGCCTGTGTTCCTCGTCACGGAGGCGATCCGCGAGCCGACGGGGGCGACCGGTGCCGGGCCCGGCCGTATTGTCGAGGGCGCCCGCCAACTCCCGAGGAGCAGCTCCCCCATGGCCCCACCCGTCGTCCATTCCCTCCGCGCGCAGATCCGCGAGCACATCGTGTCCGGGATCATCAGCGGGCGGTGGAAGCCGGGCGAGCGGATCGTGGAGCGGCGGATCGCGGTCGAATTGGAGGTCAGCCAGGCGCCCGTACGTGAGGCGCTGCGCGAGCTGGAGGCGCTGCGGCTGATCGAGTCGACGCCGAACAAGGGCGTACGGGTACGGAGCCTGGCCGTTGCCGACCTCGAGGAGATCTACCCGGTGCGGGCCGGGCTGGAGCAGATCGCGGCCGAGCTGGCCGCGCCCCGGCTCGGCGAGGACGTCTCCGTCCTGGAGCCCGAGGTCGCCGCACTCCAACTGGCGGACCGCGCGGGCGACGCCGAGGCACAGGTGCGGCACACGGTCGCCTTCCACCGCGAGCTGGTCCGGGCCTCGGGGAACAGCGTGCTGCTGCACACCTGGGAGTCCCTGGGCATCGAGGTGTGGACAGCGCTCTCGATCCGCTGGCTGGGCACGCGCCAGCAGTCGTACGCGGAGGAGCACGAGGCCGTCGTCGAGGCGTTCCGGCGCAAGGACCCGCGAGTGGGCGAACTGGTCAAGGAGCATGTGCTCTCGTGCGCGCCGCGCGCCGGCTGAGCCGTGCGCGAGGGTGCCGGCTGAGCCGTGCGTGAGCGTGCCGGGCCCGACTCCTGCCGAGGACCCGCGCCGCGCGCCTGTGCACCGCCGACCGCTGGGCTCTGCTGAGCCGTGCGTGAGCGTGCGGCTGAGCCGTGCGAGCGTGCCGGGCCCGACTCCTGCCGAGGACCCGCGCCGCGCGCCTGTGCACCGCCGACCGCTGAGCTCTGCTGAGCCGTGCGTGAGCGTGCGGCTGAGCCGTGCGAGCGTGCCGTGCCCGACTCCTGCCGAGCGCCCGCTGAGCAGCACCCGTCCCGTACGCCCTCCTGCCCCGTAGGCCTTGGGTGCCGGGCGGCCTGACCGTCCCGTGCCCCCTCCCGCACCCCTCATGGTGCACCGAGTGCCGGATTCCGTGGCACGGAATGCCACCTTCGCGCCTCGGAGAAGTTTTCCGTCGCCAGCACTTTGATCGATCATCGATCAGATCTACATTGCTCCTCGGGCCCACCGGCCTCGCCCTGCCCACCCCGGCAGGTCCCGTGTCTCACCGTCCCGCCTCCCCGCTCCCCCGCGGCCGGAGACGGGACCAGTCAGTCGAAGGCGGCCACCCATGACCGACGTCGTGCGCAACCAGCCGAGCGGGCTCGACCAGCTCCCCGACCGCGACCCCGAGGAGACCGCCGAATGGGCGGCCTCGCTCGACGCCGTCACCCGTGCCGCCGGACCGCATCGCGCCGCGTATCTGATGCGCCGCACGCTCGAGCACGCCGAGGGCAGCGCTCTCGCCCTGCCGCGGCTGCTGGAGACCGACTACGTCAATACCGTTCCGACCGCCGCCGAACCGGCGCTTCCCGGCGATGAGGACATGGAGCGCCGGATCACCGCGTGGAACCGCTGGAACGCGGCCGCGATGGTGACCCGCGGCAGCCGCTACGGGCTCGGCGGCCACATCGCCACCTACGCCTCCGCGGCCTGGCTCTACGAGACCGGCTTCAACCACTTCTTCCACGGCAAGGAGGGCGGGGGCTCGGGCGACCAGCTCTTCATCCAGGGCCACGCCTCCCCCGGCATCTATGCCCGCGCCTTTCTCGACGGCCGTCTGACCGAGGAACACCTCGATCGGTTCCGGCAGGAGGCGGGCGGCGGCGGCCTCCCCTCGTACCCGCACCCGCGGCGGCTGCCGTGGCTCTGGGAGTTCCCGACCGTCTCCATGGGGCTCGGGCCGCTCGCCGCCATCCACCAGGCGCGTTTCAACCGCTATCTGCAGCACCGCGGGATCAAGGACACCTCGGCCTCGCACGTGTGGGCGTTCCTCGGCGACGGCGAGATGGACGAGCCGGAGTCGACCGCCGCCCTCGCCCTCGCGGGACGCGAGGGCCTGGACAACCTCACGTTCGTCATCAACTGCAATCTGCAGCGGCTCGACGGGCCCGTCCGGGCCAACTTCAAAATCGTGCAGGAACTGGAGGCGCAGTTCCGCGCCGCCGGATGGAATGTCGTCAAGTCCCTCTGGGGCACGGAGTGGGACGCGCTGTTCGCGCTCGACACCCGGGGCGCGCTCGTTCGGCGGCTGCGCGAGGTCCCCGACGGGCAGTTCCAGACGTACGCCACCCGCGACGCCGCCTACATCCGCGAGCACTTCTTCGGCAGCGATCCGGCGCTCGCCGAGGTGGCGAAGGTGCTCACCGACGCGCAGATCGCCGCCTGCTTCCACACCTCGCGCGCGGGCCACGAGCCACGCAAGGTGTACGCGGCCTACCGCGCGGCCCTCGAGGCCACGGGCGCGCCGACCGTGATCCTCGCCCAGACGGTGAAGGGCTTCACGCTCGGTCCCGGCTTCGAGTCGCGCAACGCCAACCACCAGATGAAGAAGCTGACGGGCGTGGAGTTCCGCGCGATGCGCGATCTCCTCGAACTCCCCATCCCCGACAGCGCCCTGGGCGAGGACCTGGTGCCGTACGCCCACCCCGGCCCCGGCTCCCCCGAGGTGCGCTACCTCAAGGAGCGGCAGGCGGCACTCGGCGGGCCGGCCCCGGCGCGACGGGTGCACCCGGTGGCCCTGCCCGAGCCGTCGGCCAGGCCTTTCGAGGCCCTGGCCAAGGGATCGGGCAGCCAGGAGATCGCCACGACCATGGCCTTCGTCCGCCTGGTCAAGGACCTGATGCGGGAGAAGGAGACCGGTCGGCGCTGGGTGCCCGTCGTCCCCGACGAGGCCCGCACCTTCGGCATGGAGTCGCTGTTCCCCACCGCCGGGATCTACTCCCCGCTCGGCCAGACCTACGAGCCGGTCGACCGCGATCAGCTTCTCTACTACAAGGAAGCCCAGAACGGTCAGATCCTCAACGAAGGGATCACGGAAGCCGGTTCGATGGCCGACTTCACCGCGGCCGCCACCTCGTACGCCACGCACGGCGAGCCGATGATCCCGTTCTACATCTTCTACTCGATGTTCGGATGGCAGCGGACAGCCGATCAGATGTGGGCGCTCGCCGACCAGTTGGGGCGTGGATTCCTCATCGGCGCGACCGCCGGACGCACAACCATGACCGGCGAGGGCCTTCAGCACGCCGACGGGCACTCGCACCTGATCGCCTCCACCAACCCGGCGGCGCTCGCCTACGACCCCGCGTTCGCCTACGAGGTCGGCGTGATCGTCCGCGAGGGCCTGCGCCGGATGTACGGGCCGGAGGCGGAGGACGTCTTCTACTACCTCACCCTCTACAACGAGACGAAGGTCCAGCCGCTCATGCCGCAGGGCGCGGGCATCGAGGACGGCATCCTCAAGGGTCTCTACCGGTATCAGGAGGCCTCGGTGCTGGAGGGGGCGCCGGAGTCCGACGCCCCACATCTGCAGCTCCTGGCCTCCGGAACCGCCATCCACTGGGCGCTGGACGCCCAGCGCCTGCTCGCCGACGAGTGGGGTGTGGCCGCCGACGTCTGGTCGGCGACCTCCTGGAGCGAGCTGCGCCGTGACGCCCTGTCCTGTGACGCGGCGCAGCTCACGGGGGAGGACCGGGTCCCGTACGTCACCCGTGCCCTGGCAGGCGCACCGGGCCCGGTCCTCGCCGTCAGCGACTGGATGCGCGCGGTCCCGGACCAGATCAGCCAGTGGGTACCGCAGGACTGGAACTCGCTGGGCACGGACGGCTTCGGTCTCTCCGACACCCGTGAGGCCGCCCGCCGTCACTTCGGCGTTGACCCGGAGTCGGTCGTCGTCGCGGCGCTCGCGGCGCTGGCGCGGCGAGGCGAGGTCAAGCAGGAGGCGGTGCGCGAGGCCCGCGAGCGGTACGGGCTCTGAACCCGGCGGGGGGCCCGGCCGGTCACACCCCGGCCGGCCCCCACCGCCGTCACGGGCGCGGGGGGACGCCTGAACGTCCCGGAGGCCGGGGACGCAACGTCACCGACGCAGAGGACACCCCGCCGTCACCCCCGCAGGGGACGGAACGTCACCAGCGCCGGGGACAGTCCACCGTCACCCCCGCCGGGGACGCAACGTCACCGACGCAGAGGACACCCCGCCGTCACCCCCGCAGGGGACGCAACGTCACCAGCGCCGGGGACAGTCCACCGTCACCCCCGCCGGGGACGCAACGTCACCGACGCAGAGGACACCCCGCCGTCACCCCCGCAGGGGAC
>NZ_JBFAYQ010000049.1:33346-40448 GCF_040681345.1 Streptomyces sp. NPDC051776
ACGCAACGTCACCAGCGCCGGGGACAGTCCACCGTCACCCCCGCCGGGGACGCAACGTCACCAGCGCCGGGGACAGTCCACCGTCACCCCCGCCGAGGACGGCCCGCCGCCACTCACACCGAGGACGACCGAACCTCACCGGGCAAAGTCCCCGGGGACGGGACCTTGAAAAAAGCACGGGCAGGAGTCCGCCTGCCGCGCAGCCCGCTCTCAGAACAGCGTGCCCTCCTGCGGGGCTTCGAGTTCCTCGAGCAGTTCGGGACCGTTGTTGCGGACGTTGCTGACGTCCGTGGAGACCGGGTAGGCCCGCATCATCCCGGGCGGAGGCGGAGCGAGCAGCGCTCGCAGGTCGTCCGGGTCGGTCCGCGACGGGTCGAGCCAGGCCGCCCAACGGTCCGGGGGCAGCACCAGCGGCATACGCGGGTGGATGTCGGCCAGCGCCTTCGGCCCGTCGCCGCCGGCCCCCTCCGCCCCGGCCAGCGGCTTGGTCTCCGCCTCCGTGGTGACCACGGTGCAGGTCACCCACCACGACCGGGGATGCGCCGCGGGCAGCGTCCGGTCGCGCCAGAACTCGTAGAGGCCGGCCATCGCCATGACCGACCCGTCGGCCGGGGTCACGAAATACGGCTGCTTGCGCGGCCGCTTGCGCTTGCCCTGTTCCTCCAGGGCTCGCTCGGACCTCGCGGTGACCCATTCGTAGTAGCCGTCGGCGGGCAGCAGACAGCGCCGCGCGGAGAACGCCTTCTTGAACGAGGACTTCTCGTGGACCGACTCGGCCCTGGCGTTGATCATCTTCACTCCGACCTCGGGCGAATTCGCCCAGGACGGAACCAGCCCCCAACGCAGCATCCTGAGCTGGCGCACCGGGGCCGGGTTGTCCGACTCCTTGTCCCGGCGTTCCAGGACGGCGTATACGTCCTTCGTCGGGGCGACGTTCCAGTCGGGGGCGAGGGCCTCCTTGGGCTCCCACTTCGCCACGTCGAACAGCCCGACGAGATCTTCGGGTCGCCGGCTCGCTGAGTATCGACCGCACATAAGTGCCACACTGCCACGATGCGCGTACAGCACGACACGCCCGCCGCCGTGTCCGCGCACGCACGCCCGTACCGCCACGAGGGAGTCGCCCGTCCATGGACAGCACGAATATCAGCGATCTGTGGGACCGCGTCATAGGCACGCAGCCGGATCCGTCCCTCTGGCTGGTGGCCGTGACCGCGGCCGTCGCCCTCGCGGCCGTGGTGCCGCAGACCGCCTGGCGGCTGAGCCGCAACGCCGTGACGATCGCCCATGAGGGGGGCCACGGCCTCGTCGCCCTGCTCAGCGGGCGCCGCCTGGACGGGATCCGGTTGCACTCCGACACCTCGGGCCTGACCGTCTCGCGGGGCAAGCCCACCGGCATCGGCATGATCCTCACGGCGGCCGCCGGCTACACCGCGCCCTCGCTGCTCGGCCTCGGCGGGGCCTGGCTGCTGGTCGCCGGGCACATCACGCTGCTGCTGTGGGGCGCGATCGTGCTGCTGGTCGCGATGCTGGTGATGATCAGGAACGCGTACGGCGTGCTGACCCTGCTCGTCACCGGCGCCGCCTTCTTCCTCGTCTCCTGGCTCACCGAGGCCGATGTCCAGGCCGCGTTCGCCTATGGCGTGGTGTGGTTCCTGCTCCTCGGTGGCGTACGACCGGTCTTCGAGTTGCAGGCGAAGCGGCGCCGGGGCGGAGCCCCCGACTCCGACGCGGACCAGCTCGCACGGCTCACGAACGTGCCCGCCGCCCTGTGGCTGTTCCTCTTCCACGCCGTCACGATCAGCTCGCTCATCGGGGGCGGCCGCTGGCTGCTCGGCCTTTGATGCCCTACCACCGTTGTATTTCGCGGGGGTTTCTCCGATTTTGATCAAGATCTGAGCCCCTGGTGAACCACTAAAGTGAAGGCCATGACCGGTAACCCCGTGCACACCGCCCACTGGCCCGCCCCGCTCGCGTCCGACCCCGTCGACGCGACCGTCACCGTGCCCGGATCGAAGTCGGTCACCAATCGTGGTCTCGTCCTGGCCGCGCTCTCATCGGAACCGGGCTGGCTGCGCCGCCCGTTGCGCTCCCGCGACACCCTGCTCATGGCGGAGGGCCTGCGCGCACTCGGCGTCGGCATCGAGGAGACCGTCTCCAGCGCCACGTCGGGCCCGGGCAGCGCACCCGGCAGCGGCGAGGCCTGGCGGATCATCCCCTCCGGGCTGCAGGGCCCGGCCACGGTCGACGTCGGCAACGCCGGTACGGTCATGCGCTTTCTGCCGCCCGTCGCGACCCTCGCCGACGGCCCCGTCCGCTTCGACGGCGACCCCCGCGCCTACGAAAGGCCGCTGCACGGCGTCATCGACGCCCTGCGCGCCCTGGGCGCCCGGATCGACGACGACAACCGCGGCGCCCTGCCGATGACCGTGTTCGGCGGCGGCGCCCTGGACGGCGGGCCGGTCGGGATCGACGCCTCCTCGTCCTCGCAGTTCGTCAGCGCGCTCCTGCTGTCCGCGCCGCGCTTCAACCAGGGCGTGGAGGTGCGGCACACCGGCGATTCCCTGCCGTCGCTGCCGCACATCCGGATGACCGTGGACATGCTTCGGACCGCCGGCGCCCAGGTGGACACCCCCGAGTCCGGCGGCGAGCCCAACGTCTGGCGGGTCAGGCCCAGTGCGCTGCTCGGCCGGGACCTGGTGGTCGAGCCGGATCTGTCCAATGCCCAGCCGTTCCTGGCCGCGGCCCTGGTCACCGGTGGGCGGGTCACCATCCCTGACTGGCCGGAGCGCACCACTCAGCCCGGTGACGCACTGCGCCGTATCTTCACCGAAATGGGCGGTTCCTGCGAACTCACCGACGCGGGGCTGACGTTCACCGGCAGCGGCCGCGTTCTCGGCATCGACGTGGACCTCGGCGACGTCGGCGAGCTGACCCCCGGGATCGCCGCGGTGGCCGCCCTGGCCGAGTCCGAGTCGGTGCTGCGCGGCGTCGCGCATCTGCGGCTCCACGAGACCGACCGCCTCGCCGCGCTGACCAAGGAGATCAACGCGCTGGGCGGCGACGTGACGGAGACCGCCGACGGTCTGCGCATCCGGCCGCGCCCGCTGCACGGCGGGATCTTCCACACCTACGACGACCACCGGCTGGCCACGGCGGCCGCGGTCATCGGGCTTGCGGTCGTCGGCGTCGAGGTGGAGAACGTCGCCACCACCGCCAAGACCCTGCCCGACTTCACGGAACTGTGGACCGCGATGCTCGGCGAACCGGCGGGACGGGTTCCCGTGCGGAGAGCCTGAGAGCGGTCCGGTCATGCGCCGCTACGGCAAGCACACGGACGAGGACGACGTCAGGGTCCGACCGGGCCGCAAGGGCAGCAGGCCGCGTACGAGCATCCGCCCCAAGCACGAGGACGCGGCGGAGGGATTCGTCCTCACCGTGGACCGCGGGCGGCTGACCTGCTTGGTCGAGGACCGTACGGTCATGGCGATGAAGGCCCGCGAACTGGGTCGCAAGGCCGTGGTGGTCGGCGACCGCGTCGGCATCGTCGGCGATCTGTCCGGCGCCAAGGACACCCTCGCCCGTATCGTCCGGGTCGAGGAGCGGGCGTCGGTGCTGCGGCGCACGGCGGACGACGACGATCCGTACGAGCGGGTGGTCGTGGCCAACGCCGATCAGCTCGCCATCGTCACCGCCCTGGCCGACCCGCCGCCGCGCCCCCGGCTCATCGACCGCTGCCTCGTCGCCGCCTACGACGCCCGCCTGGATCCGCTGCTCGTGCTCACCAAGTCCGACCTCGCCTCCGCCGGTCCGCTGCTGGAGACATACGAGCCCCTGGGGGTGCCGTATGTGGTGACCAGCCGCGAGGAGCTGGTGGACGGCGCCGCGGCGGAGCGGGTGCGCGAGCGTCTGACCGGCAGGATCACCGCCTTCGTCGGCCACTCCGGAGTGGGCAAGACGACGCTGGTCAACGCGCTGGTCCCGGACCGCCAGCGGGCGACGGGCGTGGTGAACGCGGTGACCGGACGGGGCCGCCACACCACCACCTCGGCCTTGGCGCTGCCCCTGCCCGGCGATGGCGAGGCCCCCGGCGACGGCTGGGTGATCGACACTCCGGGCGTACGGTCCTTCGGCCTGAACCACATCGATCCCTCGCGGGTCATCCACGCCTTCCCCGACCTCGAACCGGGCACCGCGGAGTGCCCGCGCGCATGCAGCCATGACGAGAAGGACTGCGCTCTGGACGCGTGGGTGGCGGAGGGACATGCGGATCCGTCCCGGCTGTTCTCGCTGCGGCGGCTGCTCGCGACGCGCGAGCGGCGCGAAGGAGACTGATAACCGGACGTTTGCCCTGCAATCGGGACGGCAAGGGCATAATCATCGCGCCAGGACAGGCGAAGCGGTCACCGACGGGGAGGCTCACACATGGCGTGGCTGCTGGTGATCGTCGCGGGTCTGCTGGAGGTCGGCTTCGCCGTCGGGCTCAAGCTCTCCCACGGCTTCACCCGGCTGTGGCCGACGGTCGCCTTCTGCGCCTTCGCCCTCGGCAGCTTCGGACTGCTGACGCTCGCCCTGAAGCGGCTCGACGTCGGTCCGGCGTACGCGGTCTGGACCGGCATCGGAGCAGCCGGCACCGCCCTCTACGGCATGATCTTCCTCGGCGATGTCGTCTCCACCCTGAAGATCGTCTCGATCACGCTGGTGATCGCAGGCGTGGTGGGCCTGCAGTTGTCCGGCGGCGTCCGCTGACACCGGGTCACCACCCCGGGTCCTCCGGGAAGCTGACACGACGTCGGTCCGCGCGGGGGACCGTACAACAGCGTCCGTACGGGACCGGAACGGAACCGCAGCCCCACGGCGGCGGCGTCAGGCGGGCTGGCGCTCGCCGCGACCGGGTACCGGCGCGGCCTGCCGGGGCGCCGCCCTCGGCGGTACGAGGCCGGGGACACAACGGCGTACGAGCAGCGCGGGGTCGTCCGCCCCCGCCGGCACCACCACGTACGACAGCGCCAGCCGAACCGCCACCTCGCAGGCACGGGCCAGCCGTTGGGCCTCCTCCCCGGGCCGGTCGCGCTCCAGGACGGCCGCGGCGCGGTCGCGGACCTGCCGCAGCATTTCACCGGCCGAGGGCGGAACGGCATCGGCCCGCCGCTGGGCCGGCACGTACGACGCGGAGGCACCCACGGTGCGGACCGGCGCGGGCAGTCGCTCGCTGTAGAAGCCGGTCAGAACGGCCCGCAGCAAGGGGCTTCTTCGTGCGCTGCGGACGGTCCACTCCGCGACGGCGGCCAGCCGCGCGACCGGGTCGGTCTCGTCGTCAGCTCCCGGCTCCCCCGCGCCCGTCCGGCCGGTCGCCAACACGCCGTCGACACCGGCGAGATAGACGTCCGCTTCACGCCGCACCAGGGCTCTCGCCAGGCCGTCCTTGCTGCCGAACTCGTTGTAGAGCGTCTGTCTCGACACTCCTGCCGCCGCCGCGACGTCCACCATGCGCACAGCGGACCACGGCCGGCCCGCAAGTGCCGCAAACGCAGCGTTCAGCAGGGATTCACGCGCAGTAGGCACCGTTGCCTCCCCGGCCATGCGGCTCACATGGCCTGCCGTGCGCAAGAGGATTGACGGGTGACATGAGTGTGTCAATAGCTCCGACGGAGCACGATCACACCCATACGGACACGCTCGTGTGGTAGGTCCGAACCTCGCTGGATACTGTTCGCCCATGCCCGACTATCACGATGATCTGCGTCTCGCCCACGTGCTCGCCGACGCCGCGGACGCCGCGACCATGGACCGGTTCAAGGCTCTTGACCTCAAAGTCGAGACCAAACCGGACCTTACGCCGGTGAGTGAGGCCGACAAGGCCGCCGAGGAGCTCATCCGCTCCTCCCTTTCGCGTGCGCGGCCGCGCGACGCCGTGCTGGGCGAGGAGTACGGCAGCGAGGGCGCCGGCCCGCGCCGCTGGATCATCGATCCGATCGACGGCACCAAGAACTACGTCCGCGGGGTCCCCGTCTGGGCCACGCTGATCTCACTGATGGTGCCCGGCGGCAGCGGCTTCCAGCCGGTCGTGGGCGTGGTGTCGGCTCCGGCGCTGGGGCGGCGCTGGTGGGCCGCGCAGGGCGGCGGCGCGTACACCGGGCGCAGCCTGTCCTCCGCCACGCGGCTGCGGGTCTCGAAGGTCGGCAAGATCGAGGACTCGTCGTTCGCGTACTCCTCGCTCAGCGGCTGGGAGGAACAGGGCCGTCTCGACGGCTTCCTCGACCTGACCCGCGCCTGCTGGCGGACACGCGGGTACGGCGATTTCTGGCCGTACATGATGGTGGCCGAGGGCTCCGTGGACATGTGCGCCGAGCCGGAGCTGTCGCTGTGGGACATGGCGGCGAACGCGATCATCGTCCAGGAGGCGGGCGGCGAGTTCACCGATCTTGACGGTGTCCGCGGACCGGGGGGCGCGAATGCTGCGGCGTCCAACGGCCTGCTCCACAACGAGCTGCTCGGATACCTCAATCAGCGCTACTGAGGGCACTTGCGGCTTGACCTGCACGTTTCCCCCTGTCTCAGGAGCCCTGGGCCGTCCTGGGGCCGTCATCGGTGGCCGGGGTGCCATGAAAAAGCCCGGTTCATCGCCTCCCGCGTCCGCTTCTCGCTGCTCGGCATCAGGTGCGTGTACGTCCGCAGCGTGAAGCCCGGGTCGTGGTGCCCCAGTTACGCCGACACGGCTTTGATGCTCTCCCCCGCATCCAGCAGCACGGACGCGTAGAAGTGCCGTAGCGCGTGCATCCCGTTCTCCCGGCCGCGCGGCACCCATGCCCTGTCAAGGACTGGCTGCCAGGCCTTGGTGTTGAAAACCGTACGGATCAAGGCCCGCCCCTCAGCGTTCCGGAAGTACAGGCTTGCCGTGGTAGGTGAGCCGTCGAGCGAGCGCCACGGCAGCGTCACAGGGGCGGGCTGGTACTGCGCAACGTGCGCCTCAAGGGCCCGACGTGCGCGTGGCGCGGTGAGCACCAGGGTCACGTCCGCTGGAGTGGTGTATCGACGGCCACTCGGTGATCTCGTTTTGAGGCTATGCGGTGAGTTCGGTGGGCAGGATGGACTCGTCGGT
>NZ_JBFAYQ010000050.1:0-39101 GCF_040681345.1 Streptomyces sp. NPDC051776
CCGGGCAGCGGTGGCGGAACTGCCCCGCCCGGAGCGCCCCGACCCGGAGCGGCGGGCCCATGCGGATGCTGCCCCTGGGACGGTTGCCGGACCTGCGGCGGCGCAAGCGTCTGCGCCACCTGCTGACCCATCGCCATGCCGACCCCCAGGCCCATGCCCTCGCCGGCGCCGCCGGGGTTGCTCGCCGCGTCCCGGATCGCATCAGCCGCCTGGAAGCGCGCATAGTTCTCGACGTCTCCCATGACGCCCATCCGGCTGCGGGCGTCCAGGGCCTTCTCCACCTCGGGCGGCAGCGAGATGTTCTCGATGATGAACTTCGGGATCGCGATGCCGTGCGTCGGGGCCAACTCGTCGGTCAGCGCCTTGGCCAGCGTCTCGCCCAGATCGGTCTGCCGCGCCGCGAGGTCGAGCACGGGAACCCCCGCGCTTGCCAGCAGCGTCGACAGCCGCCCGACGATCAGCCGCCGCAAATACTCCTCGACCTCTTCGGTGCGGAACATCGGGTCGGTACCGGCGAGTTCGGTCAGGAGCATGGCGGGATCGACCACCCGCGCCGCGAAGCCGCCGAACGCGCGCAGCCGCACCATGCCGAACTCCGCGTCCCGCACGATGACCGGGTTCTGCGTGCCCCACTTCATCTCGGTGAACTGCCGGGTGGTGACGAAGTAGACCTCCGCCTTGAACGGGGAGTGAAAGCCGTGCTTCCAGCCCTGCAGCGTCGACAGCAGCGGCAGGTTCCCTGTCTCCAGCACGTAGGTGCCCGGCGCGAAGACATCCGCGATGCGGCCCTGGTTGACGAAGACGGCTGCCTGCGACTCGCGCACGATCAGACGCGCGCCCATCTTGATCTCATTCTCGTACCGCGGAAAACGCCAGACAATGGTGTCCCGACTGTCGTCCGTCCACTCGACGATGTCGATCAATTCACCGCGTATTCGGTCCATGAAACCCACTGCACGTCTCCCCGGTACGTCCGGTCGTCGATGTTGATGTGATACGGCCGGCGCAGTCGTGCGGGGGACTGCCCTCATGACGTCCGTCCCTTGAGCGCGGGAAAGCACTCTCCGCCGAGGGCGGCACCAGCCGCCCTCTCGACACTGCCCGCAGCCCGGGCACCACCGAAATACCGTGGAAGCCGCTTGCGCCGGGGCCACCGAATCGGCCGACACCGGCTGTTCCCTCGTTGGCCGAACGCCGAGGCTAGGCCAGCAACGCATATAACGCAACCGTTTACGTGGCGCTGAGCCGGCTCCCGGCCGTCACCGTCGCCAAGCTGCGTGCCCGTGCCCGGGGAGCGGGCCCAGGTCCATGCAGGGCCTCTGGCATCGATGGGTCCCGGGTCGAGTCCAGCCCGGGAGACGTGGGGTGTGCTGCTCCTCAGCCCTTGACGCAGACCACCTGCTTCAGCTTCGCGACGACCTCCACCAGGTCGCGCTGCTGGTCCATCACCTTCTCGATCGGCTTGTATGCGCCCGGGATCTCGTCCACCACACCCGCGTCCTTACGGCACTCCACCCCGCGCGTCTGGTGCTCCAGGTCCCGCGTCGTGAAGCGCTTCCTCGCCGCGTTGCGGCTCATCTTCCGGCCCGCACCGTGCGAGGCTGAGTTGAACGACGCGGCGTTCCCCAGGCCACGCACGATGTACGAACCGGTGCCCATGGAGCCCGGGATGATGCCGTAGTCGCCGCTGCCCGCGCGGATCGCGCCCTTGCGCGTCACCAGCAGGTCCATGCCCTCGTACCGCTCCTCCGCCACGTAGTTGTGGTGGCAGGAGATGACCTGATCGAAGGTCGGCCTGGCCTTCTTGAACTCCTTGCGGACGACGTCCTGGAAGAGCCCCATCATGATCGCGCGGTTGTACCTGGCGTACTCCTGCGCCCAGAACAGATCGTTCCTGTACGCCGCCATCTGCGGGGTGTCCGCGACGAACACCGCCAGGTCGCGGTCGACCAGGCCCTGGTTGTGCGGCAGTTTCCGGGCCTCGCCGATGTGGAACTCGGCCAGTTCCTTGCCGATGTTCCGCGACCCGGAGTGCAGCATCAGCCAGACCGAGCCCGACTCGTCCAGGCAGAACTCCACGAAGTGGTTGCCGCTGCCGAGCGAACCCATCTGCTTGGTGGCCCGCTCCTGGCGGAACTTGACGGCGTCCGCGATCCCGTCGAAGCGCGACCAGAAGTCGCCCCACCCGGAGGTGGGGAACCCGTGCAGCCGCCCCGGATCCACCGGTTCGTCGTGCATCGCCCGCCCCACCGGAATCGCCTGCTCGATCTTCGAGCGCAGCCGGGACAGGTCACCGGGAAGGTCGTCGGCGGTGAGCGAGGTCTTGACCGCGCTCATCCCGCAGCCGATGTCGACGCCGACCGCCGCCGGACAGACCGCCCCGTGCATCGCGATCACCGAGCCGACCGTGGCGCCCTTGCCGTAGTGCACGTCCGGCATGACGGCCAGGCCGTTGATCCAGGGCAGCGTCGCCACGTTGCGGAGTTGCTGCATGGCGCCGCCCTCGACGGTGGCCGGGTCGGTCCACATCCGGATCGGCACCCGGGCGCCGGGCACTTCGGTGTACGTCATGAAGTCCTCAATTCCCCCGAACAGAAGAAACCGCAAAAGCCGGACTTACCGCCAGCTTCTCGACAAGAAACCGGCAGGCGCGGCAGAGCGTGCGATAGACATTGTCTCCAGCGTCCGCCGACCGGCGGCAACACGTTTTCGTCCGAAGGGAGCCGGTCACCGTGCAGCGAAGGCCGTACGCACCGGGCACCGCCCTGGCCGCCGCGCTCCTCGCGGCCGGACTGGCCGCGGGCCTGGCGGGCTGCACCAGCGGTTCGGACGGCGGCGTCACGGACGACTCCAAGCCCGGCGACCCCGCGGCAGCGGCACCCGAAGCCGAGCCCGGCAAGTACCGCACGCTCGAAGAGCCCTGCGGTTCCGTCGAGCGCGGCACGCTTCGCGCACTGCTCCCCGGCCTCGACAGCCTCGCCGACGAGGAGCGGGACGAGGCGTACGAGGGCGAGGCCGCCCTGACCTATGACACGGACCGCCGGGTGGGCTGCCGCTGGCAGGCCCAATCCCCGGACGGCACCCGCCACCTGGGCATCGACTTCGAGCGCGTCGTCTCGTACGACCCGGCCGTCAGCGATGACGACCGTGCGCAGGAGCTCTACGACAAGAAGGCCGCGGCCGCCGACATCCCCGCTGTCGCCCCAGAGGCGAGCGAGGACGGGGGCACGGAGAGCCCGGAGAGCCCGGAGAGCCCGGAGAGCGACGAAAGCAACCAAAACGGAAAAGGCGCAGAAAACCTAGGAAGTGGCACATCCAAGGACGATGAGGACGGCGGCTCCGGCTCGTCGGGCTCCGCGTCCGCGTCCGCTTCGGAGTCCGCCGCCAACACCGCGGACAAGAGTGAGAAAGACAACAAGAACGGCGACGAGCCCCCCGGGGGCTCCCCCTCCGGCGGCTCCCCGTCCCCCGGCGAGGCGAGCTCGGATCCCGCCACCGCACCCCGCCCGCTCGACGACCTCGCCGATGTCGCGTACCTCGACGACCGGCTGGTCACGGCCGGTTCCGGCGTCCATCGGGACGTCACGATCGTCTTCCGCGCGTCGAACGTCATCGTCACGGTCGAGTACGACCAGTGGTCCTCCGCCCCCTCCTCCGTACCGGACAGTAGGGATCTCCAGGCCAAGGCCCTGCGCCTCGCCGAGGAGCTCGTCGGGCGTTTCGACGAATAGCCTGTCGGGCGAAAGGGGCGCGGAATACCCGCCGCCCCATGGATGACATGGACGACAGCGACGACGCATCGACGACCGCCGCCGAGAAGAAGAGCGAAGGAACCATGCACACCACAGCCCAGCGACCCACCCCGAGACTCGCCCGCCTCCTCGCGTGCGCAGCCGTCGTACCGGTGATGTTCGTAGCCGGCTGCTCGCTCGGCTCCGACGACAGCAAGGACTCGGCCTCGGACGGCAAAGCGTCGAAGTCGGCCGAGTCGACCCCCACCGTCGCGCCCGCCAAGTACGCCAAGCTGCCCCGCCCCTGCGACGCCTTCGACAAGAAGACCATCAAGGACCTGGTGCCGAAGGCGAAGAACAAGTCGGGCTCGGAGGGCAAATCAGCCGATCTCGAATCCCGCAGCTCCTGCTCCTGGAACGGTCTCGACGGTTTCCAGTACCGCTGGCTGGACGTCTCCTTCCAGCGCTTCGAGTCCGACACGTCTCTGGGCAGCGGCTCCGAGCGCGCCCAGGACTACTTCACCAAGCAGGTCGCCGGCGCCAAGTCGGTCAAAGGCGCCAAGAAGCTGAAGGCGGTCACGGCGGCCGGGCTCGGCGACCAGGCGACGACCATCGGCTACGACCTGAAGAAGGACCGCGAGGACTTCAAGAACCAGACCGTGGTCGCCCGTACGGCCAATGTCGTGGTCACGGTCAACTACAACGGCACGGGTTACGAGGACGCCAAGACGCCCAAGGCCGAGGAGATGCTCAAGGACGCGAAGCGCGCCGCCGAGGAGGCCGTCAAGGCCGTCGAGGACACGCGCAAGTAGTCCGGACGCGGGCCCAGTTGGACGTACGGCAGAGCCAGTAGCTAGCCGTACGGCGAGGCCCAGGAGTCGTACGGCGGGCCCAGGGGCCGTGCACGCGGGGAGGGCATCGGCCCCCCAGAAGAGGTGCGCGGGGCGGGGCGGGAAACGCGTCGCCGGGCGGTCGCCGTGTGGACGCCGTGCGGACGCCGCGCAGAGATAAGCCGCGAAACAGCAGAAACGGCCGTAGTGTGCCCGGGCCCCCGTGGACTCGGGCACCGCCGCGTCCACGCGTGTGCCAGGCTGTGCGGCGCCGGATGCCGAAGGCTGTTGGAGGGGACCGCGGGATGGCCGCGCCGAACGCGATGAAGCTCACACGCACACACCGCATACTCATCGGCGTCGTCGTCGCCGGCGCGCTCGTGATCGCGGGGATCGGCTTTGCCGGTTCGTACGCGGCGGTGCGCGATCTCGCCCAGCGCAAGGGATTCGGCGCCTTCGCCGTGGTCTTCCCCATCGGCATCGACGCGGGGATCGTCGTCCTGCTCGCGCTCGACCTGCTGCTGACCTGGATCCGCATCCCCTTCCCGCTGCTGCGCCAGACGGCCTGGCTGCTGACCGCCGCCACGATCGCCTTCAACGGCGCCGCGGCGTGGCCCGACCCGCTGGGCGTCGGGATGCACGCGGTGATCCCCGTCCTCTTCGTCGTCGCCGTCGAAGCCGCCCGGCACGCGATCGGCCGCATCGCCGACATCACCGCCGACCGGCACATGGAGTCGGTCCGCATCGCCCGCTGGCTGCTCGCCTTCCCCTCCACCTTCCGGCTGTGGCGCCGCATGAAGCTGTGGGAACTGCGCAGTTACGACGAGGTCATCCGGCTCGAACAGGACCGGCTCGTCTACCAGGCCCGGCTCCGCGCCCGCTACGGCCGCGCCTGGCGGCGCAAGGCGCCCGTGGAGTCCCTGATGCCGCTCAAGCTCGCGCGGTACGGGATACCGCTCGCCGAGACCGGCCCCGCGGGCCTGGCCGCAGCCGGTATCGACCCGCCGGTCGTCACCGCGGAGCGGCCCGCGCCCGGCGACCTGTCGTCCGGGCTCGCGTACGGGGCGGCGGCCGAGCGGCGTTCCCTGACCGCGGGGGAACCAGGCGCCGGGGTCTTGGGACTCGACCGTTCCTCCGCTACCGGAGCCGGCGACGGGCCCGTGTCCGAGGCACGGAGCGAGGGGCCGGCGACGGAGACGGCAGGGACCGAGAAGGAAGCGACCGAGACGGAAGCGACCGAGACGGCAGGGACTGTTCCGTACGCAGGTGCTGCGTACGGAACGGACGACGCCTGGGCGGCGGTCGCGGAGGCGCCGCCCGGGACCGGCCCCGGGCCCCAGCAGCCGCAACAGGCCCAGCCTGGGCAGCAAGCCCAGCCCCAGCAGCCGGAGCCCCCGGCCGAGCCGGAGACCTCGCACGTCACCGTGCCCGTCGGACCCGGCCGCTACCGTACTCTCGGCCAGGCCCAGGCCCAGGCGCCCGGCCAGTCCGCGTTCGTGCCCTCGCCCCGGACGAACGGGGCGGATCTGCAGGAGCAGCTCCTCGTCGAGCCCGCTGCACCGCCCGCCCGTAGCACCGAGGACTACCCCGCCCCCGAGGCGGGCGACGACCCCATCGGTTTCCCGGACGGGGTCCCGCGTGAGGAGGTGTATTTCGAGGCGTACCGCGGGTTCATAGCGGAGCAGGGCAGCCGCCCCACCGCCCGGCAGCTCTCCCGCGCGCTCAACGACCGCTTCGGCGTCACCAACAGCGACGGCAGCCTGCTCAGCGAGAGCTATCTGCGCACGTACATGCGGGAGTTCAGGGACCGCTACAACGCCGAGATGGGCATGGCAGGCTGACCCGGGCACCGGCTCCGCACCCGCGGCCACCCCCGCGCGACGCCCCGACCACCCGCCCACCGCGCCCCGCCCGAAAAAGCGAGCTCCCCCGGACCGCCGAGTTCGTGCCGGGGGCGGCCGGGCGGGCGGCCGATCTGGACCACGTCCGGAGGGAGCTCGCAAGGAGGCCCCGCTTCAGGCGCCGAGCAGCTTGCGGACCCGGTCCGCCCCGACCGCCAGCAGCAGCGTCGGCAGCCGCGGTCCGGTGTCCCGCCCGACCAGGAGCTGGTAGAGCAGCGCGAAGAAGGACCGCTGCGCGACCTTCAGCTCCGGCGTCGGCTTCGCGTCCGGCTCCAGTCCGGCCTGGACCTTCGGCACGCCGTAGACCAGCGTCGTCAGCCCGTCGAGCGACCAGTGCTCGTCCAGTCCGTCGAGCAGCAGCCGCAGCGACTCACGCTCGGTCTCGCCGAGCTTCGCCAGCGCCTCCGTGTCCGGCGCTTCCCGCACGCGCGTGCGCTGCTCGACCGGGACCTGAGTGGTGATCCACCGCTCCGCCTTGTCGAGCCGCGGCCGCGCCTCGTCCAGCGAGGTGACCGGGTTCTCCGGATCGAGGTCGCTGAGGATGCGCAGCGTCTGCTCGTCGTGGCCCGTGGTGATGTCCACCACCGATGCGAGCGTCCGGTACGGCAGGGGCCGCGGCGTGCGCGGCAGTTCACCCTCCGCGGTGCGTACCGCGCGGCTGTACGCGGCCGCGTCCGCAGACTGCGCCGCGCCGTCCGCGACCTTGCGCACCAGGGCGTCCCACTCGTCGTAGAGCCGCTGGATCTCCTGATCGAAGGCGATCTTGAAGGACTGGTTCGGCCTGCGCCGCGCGTACAGCCACCGCAGCAGCGGCGCCTCCATGATCTCCAGCGCCTCGGAGGCGGTCGGTACCCCGCCCTTGGAGCTCGACATCTTGGCCATTCCGCTGATGCCGACGAAGGCGTACATCGGCCCGATGGGCTGCTCGCCGCCGAAGATCTCCTCGACGATCTGCCCGCCGACGACGTACGACGAGCCCGGCGAGGAGTGGTCGACCCCGGACGGCTCGAAGATCACGCCTTCGTAGGCCCAGCGCATGGGCCAGTCGACCTTCCAGACCAGCTTGCCCCGGTTGTGCTCGGAGAGCCGCACGGTCTCGCTGTGTCCGCAGGCGCAGGTGTAGGACAGCTCGGTCGTCTCGTCGTCGTAGGCCGTCACGGTCGTCAGATCGCGGTCGCAGATGGAACAGTACGGCTTGTACGGGAAGTAGCCCGCTGCCGCCTTCCCGTCGTCCTCGCTCGCCGCACCGGACCCCTCGGCCGCGGCCTCGGCGGCAGCGGCGTCGGCCTCGTCGAGCTTGCCCTTCTGCTGCTGCTTGGGCTGCGCCTTCTTCTTGGCGTCGGCGCCCTTGTCCTTGGTGCGGTAGCGGTCGAGGATCGCGTCGATCCGCTCCCGTTCGCGCATCGCGAAGAGGATCTGCTCGCGGTAGGCGCCGGAGGTGTACTGCTCGGTCTGGCTGACGCCGTGGAACTTGATGCCGAGCTGCCGCATCGCCTCGATCATCGGAGCCTTGAAGTGCTCGGCCCAGTTCGCGTACGAGCTGCCGGGCGGGGCCGGGACGGAGGTCAGCGGCTTGCCGATGTGCTCGTCCCAAGACGGGTCGACGCCCGCGGGCACCTTGCGGAACCGGTCGTAGTCGTCCCACGACAGAAGGTGTACGCAGTCGTAGCCCCGCCGCCGGATCTCGTCCGCGACAAGGTGCGGAGTCATGACCTCGCGGAGATTGCCGAGGTGGATCGGCCCGGACGGGCTGAGGCCCGAGGCGCAGACGATCGGTTTGCCGGGCGCGCGGCGCTCCGCCTCGGCAATGACCTCGTCGGCAAACCTGGAGACCCAGTCGGTCTCAGTGCTCTGAGCCACGTTCGGCACTTCCTTCTTGATTCTCTTGATCTCTTCTCCGACAGCCTGGCGCCCCCATTGTCCCAGACCGAAATTCGGTGGCGGCGCCATGGGATACTGGCCTGAATCCCCTTCCACCCCAACGGAACGGTACGCATCCATGGCCTCGGTCCCTTCTCTCGCCGCCACGGTCCACCAGCGCGTCGCGGACGCCCTCTCGGCTGCCCTGCCGGAGGCCGGCACCGCGGACCCGCTGCTGCGACGCAGTGACCGGGCGGACTTCCAGGCCAACGGCGTGCTGGGCCTCGCCAAGAAGCTGAAGGGCAACCCGCGGGAGCTGGCCGGAAAGGTGGTCGACGGCCTGCCGGCCGATGACGTTCTGGCGGAGGTCGAGGTCTCGGGTCCCGGCTTCCTCAACATCACTGTCACCGACTCGGCGATCACCTCGACGCTGGCGGCGCGGGCCGCGGACGACCGGCTCGGAGTCCCGTACGCGGAGCACCCCGGCACGACGGTGATCGACTACTCCCAGCCCAATGTGGCCAAGGAGATGCACGTCGGCCACCTGCGCTCCACCGTGATCGGCGACGCGCTCGTCCAGATCCTGGAGCACCGGGGCGAGACCGTGATCCGGCGGCACCACATCGGCGACTGGGGAACCCAGTTCGGCATGCTCATCCAGTATCTGGTCGAGCACCCGCACGAGCTGGACCACGCGTCGGACAGCGCCTACGGCGACGGTGAGGGCGAGGCCGCCATGGCCCGGCTCAACCGGCTCTACAAGGCGTCGCGAGCCCTCTTCGAGTCCGACGAGGAGTTCAAGACGCGGTCCCGGCGCAAGGTCGTCGACCTCCAGGCCGGTGACGAGGAGACCCTCGCCCTCTGGCACAAGATCGTCGATGAGTCGAAGATCTATTTCCAGGGTGTCTACGACAAGCTGGACGTCGAGATCCGGGACCCGGACATCGTCGGCGAGAGCGCCTACAACGACATGCTCGTCGAGACCTGCCAGCTCCTGGAGGAGTCGGGCGTCGCCGTCCGCTCCCAGGGCGCGCTCTGCGTGTTCTTCGACGACATCAAGGGCCAGGACGGCTCCCCCGTCCCGCTCATCGTGCAGAAGGCGGACGGCGGCTTCGGCTACGCGGCGAGCGACCTCGCCGCGATCCGCGACCGCACGGGCGTATTGAAGGCCGACACCCTCCTCTACGTCGTGGACGCCCGGCAGGCGCTGCACTTCCGGATGGTCTTCGAGACCGCCCGCAGGGCCGGCTGGCTCACCGACGAGGTCACCGCCTCGCACCTCCCGTTCGGCACGGTGCTGGGCAAGGACGGCAAGCCGTTCAAGACCCGTGCGGGCGAGACGGTCCGGCTGGTCGACCTGCTCGACGAGGCGACCGAACGGGCGGCCGCGGTCGTCCGGGAGAAGGCCCAGGACCTCACCGACGAGGAGGTCGCCGAGCGGGCGTCGCAGGTGGGCATCGGCGCCGTGAAGTACGCCGACCTGTCCAACTCGCTCACCCGGGACTACGTCTTCGACCTGGACCGGATGGTCTCGCTCAACGGCGACACCAGCGTCTACCTCCAGTACGCCTACGCCCGGATCCGGTCGATCCTCCGCAAGGCGGGGGACGCCCGGCCGGTCGCGCACCCGGAGCTGCCGCTGGCACCCGCCGAGCGGGATCTGGGCCTGCACCTCGACGACTTCGCCGACGTGCTGACGGGCGTCGCCGAGACGTACGAGCCGCACAAGCTGGCCGCGTATCTCTACCAGCTCGCCTCGCTGTTCACGACCTTCTACGACCAGTGCCCGGTCCTGAAGGCCGAGACGGCCCGGACGGTGGAGAACCGGCTCTTCCTGTGCGACCTCACGGCCCGGACGCTCCACCAGGGCATGGCCCTGCTGGGCATCCGCACGCCCGAGCGGCTCTGACCCCTCCCGTACGGACGCCGAAGGGGGCCGGTGACGCGGCGCGATCCGCGTCACCGGCCCCTTCAGCGTGTTCCGCTACCGACCCAGTGATTGCTCGTTGAAGACTTCGATCTTGCAGCGGGCCCGCCCGGACCTGGCGATCCTGGCGTCGCTCGTGACCAGGGGCACCTCGAACCCCTCGGCCAGAGCGACATATGTGGCGTCGTAGGCGGACAGGTTCGCGAACAGCTCCCGCACCCTGGGCAGTAGAGGCGTGTGCTCCATGCGCCTGACGGGCAGCGCCGCGAACGCCTCCCACGCAGAGTCGAGTTGACCATCTGTCAGCTTTCTACGGCGGCGCTGCCCCAGCAGGGCCGAGGTGACCTCGACGTCGAGCAAGTAGGGGGCAGCGATCCGCTCCCCCATGGAACGCTCGCGCAGCGCCTCTCCCACCGGGCCCGCATCGGCCACCAGCAGGACCAGCGCGCCGGCGTCGACGACGATCACTCGCGACGCCTTCCTGCTGCGGTGTCCTCCAGTACGTCATCGGTCGCCAGGTGCGCGGTGACACGCTCGCGAATCCGGGTGATGACGTCCTCGATCGCTGGGGTGGCCGCCTCCTCTTCGAGAAGGGCTCTAGCGTATGCCTGTAGGGACTGCTTGTTGCGGGCAGCTCGTATCTTCAGCTCTGCCAGCGCATCCTCGGACAGGTCACGTACATAGAGAGTCGCCATGCAACAAGAATGGTCGCATTGCCAGCATTCTGCTAGCAGGGCTCGGGGGACTCCACACGCTGCGTTCACCCGAACTCACACCAGACCACCTTGCCCGGGTCGCGCTCGCCGACGCCCCACTTGTCCGCGAGCGCCTCGACGAGCAGGAGCCCACGCCCGCCCTCGTCCCCGGCCTCCGTATCCGGAATCCGCGGGCACCCGTCGCCGCTGTCGTGCACCTCGATCCGGAGCGGTCCCGCGACTCCGTCCCGTGACAGGAACAGCTTGAAGCCCCTCCCCGGCGGCACTCCGTGCAGCAGCGCATTCGTGGCCAACTCGCTCACGCAGAGCAACACATCGTCCGCGCGGTCCTCGATCCCCCAGTCCACGAGCGCCTGCCGCACGAACTCCCTGGCAGCGGGCACGGATCGGCGGTCACGGCGGTAGAACCGCTCGCGGAGATACGGGGCATGAGTTGTGCCGTTCATAACGCCATGGTCGCTCTCCGTCACTACGCTGAACAGTGCGCCCGCCCGTACGGATCGTTTGTACGGGCTGACGGTGAGTAACGCGGGGACACGGGCGGGGAGTTGGTCGGGCATGCACCCACGGAAGAGGAAGAACGCGTCGTCGGTACGGCTCGTCGGCGCGCTCACGGCGCAGTTCCGCCGGTCCGCACGGCTGACCCAACGGGAGCTGGGCGAACGCCTCGGCCTGCACGAGGAGACCATCGCCTCCATCGAGCAGGGCAGGCGCCCACTGAAGCCGGACCTGGCGGAGGACTTGGACCGAATCCTGGAGACCAAGGGCGCGCTCGCGGTGGCGGTGGCGAACATGCCGGAAGTGGACAAGTTCCCGGTGTGGGCGGCGGAGTTCATCGACTACGAGCGGGAGGCGATCGACCTCTCCACGTACGAGAACCAAGTTGTGCCAGGTCTGCTCCAGACCGAGGCGTACGCTCGCGCGGTCTTCCGTAGTGTCGTCCCGCTACTGGGGGACGAGGAAGCAGAGCGCCGGGTCTCAGCGCGACTGGAACGCCAATGCATCTTGCACCACAAGGTCCCGCGGACCCTCAGCTTCATCATCTCCGAGGCTGTACTCATGGACCACCTCGGCGGGGGCACGGTTCACGCCGAACAGCTAAGGCACCTGCGCCTCTGCACTGACCTCCCCGGCCTCTCCTTGCAGATCATGCCTTTCGGAAGACAAACCCACGCCGGGTTGGAGGGCCCGTTCGTCCTCCTCGAAACGGCCGATCACGAGCACCTCGCATACGTCGAGGCTCATCGCGGCAGCATGCTCATCTCCGACCCCGACGAGGTCAGCATCTTGGCCCGGAAATATGCAATGCTGCGAACTCAGGCCCTCAATCCCGATGAGACCAAGGGCGAGTTGGACCGGCTGCTAGGAGAGCGATGAACGACTGCGCACTGGAGTGGTTCAAGTCCACCTACAGCGGGAGCGAGGGCGGTGCGTGCATCGAGGTCGCCTACGCCTGGCGCAAGTCCAGTTACAGCACGGGGGAAGGCGGCAATTGCGTAGAGGTGTCCGCCCACCCCACCACCGTCCACGTCCGTGACTCCAAGGACCCCCACGGGCCCGTGCTCGACTTCACGCCCGCCGCCTGGGCCTCGTTCGCCGCCTGGGTCGCCGACAACGCGTAAGCCGCGCCCGGCAGTTCATCCGTTGCCGGATGATCACCCGGCGATCTGGCGTGGCGCCGTGCTGCCGCCTGCGGGTCGGGCCGCCATCACCCTGATGCCCGACGCCTCATCCACCGCAGGATCCGTCCGGCGTCGCCCGCCCGCGCGACCTGGACGCATTCAGGTCGGATGTGGCGGTGCTTTGGCGGTGCCCTTGGCGAGCATGCCCGCGAGCAGCATGACCAGCAGAGCGAACCCCACGCCGCGCAACGTCCACAGCACCCGGTAGCTTTCAGCGGAGTAGTCGGAGGGCTGCGGAAGGTCCATCAGGATGAGCACTCCCGCCGCGATGGCCGCCGTGTAGAGCGTGTAGTTCCAGAACCGGATCGCCACCCCGTGCATGAACAGGACGAGCGCGACCACTTCGAATCCGCGCTCGGTCATGGCCAGGCACGGTGCCCGTAGCCGCCTCCCGGGTCGTCCAGCCACGTGAACAACAACCCGAACAGCGCACTGAGGACATACACCTCGTGGCCGATCGCCCAGAAGACAATCAGCTCCACCAGCGCGAGGTCCAGGAACAACACCGCTCGCGACCAGTTGATCCCCGCGGGGACAAGCTCGAACACTTCGACAGCCAGCTCGTGATCGTCCCCCTGTGAACGGGCTGTCCTTGTGCTCCGCTCGCACTTGCCATGGCCGCCCTCGTTCACGCCGGTCGTCAGGTCTGCCTCTCAGTCCCGCATTCTGCGATTCCAGCGCGACCGCCCTGAAGCAACCCACGGACGTCGGTCGAAGACGGTGCATCCGTCAGTCATCCGGCGGAGCCTGTTGAGGCCGGGCAGTGCCGGTTGTTCCTCGTCGGCGGCGTCCGAGTCGCGCAGCGGGGCGCAGGCCGCCCGGCAGGGCGGAGAGTTGGAAGGAGCAGCGGCCGAGCGTGTTGATGTGGTGCCGCTGCTGGACGCGCTCACGGATGCCTGGTTCGGCACCGGCCGAACCCCCGGAGGGCAACGTAGGGACACGGACTGCCCCGGACCAAGATCAGGCCAACTGGCCGCTTTGCACCGGGTCTTGTTGACCCACGCCGATCCATCCGGATAGGCAACCCTTCGGGCATATCACCTGTCCAACCCGACGTAACCGTTTTCGATACCTGGGGGGTAGAAATGCGACGGTTGGGTACCACGCTGGCCGCGCTCGTTCTGGCAAGTGCGGGGCTGGCAGCAACAGCGACTTCGGCCACCGCCGCCGCGGCGGCACCCGCGTCCGCGACGGCCTGCGCGACAGGCTGGGGCAGCACCGAAAAGACGGCCTCCCCGACCGGCTACACGCCGCTGACGGACATCAGGACCGGCCGCCACACCTGCTACGACCGGATGGTCTTCGACGTCCCCGGCACCGGCAGCAACCGCATCGGCTACACGGTGCACTACGTCAACAAGCTCTACCAGGACGGCTCGGGCCAGTTCATACCGGTCGGCGGCGGGGCCGTCCTCGAGATACGGGTGGCGGCACCGAGCTACGACCCGGACACCGGAGCGGCGACGTACCCGGGGCGGGCGGGCAAGCCGCTGCCCGGCGTGAACCTCACCGGGTACAAGACGTTCAAGGACGCCCGGTTCGCGACGAGCTTCGAGGGCGAAACGCAGATCGGTCTGGGGGTGCGCGCCCGACTGCCGTTCCGGGTGTTCCAGACGGGCGAGCGGCTCGTGATCGACGTGGCCCACTCCTGGTCCGCGGGTCGCTGATCAGGAGCGGACGCTGTCGGCGAAGCGGCGCCGGGCGGTCACGCCGCCCGGCGCCGCGACGTCTTCCGCGACGTGGAACCGGCCTGCCGACCCGACCCGCTGGAGCTACGGCCCGACGCGGCGGAGCCACGGCCCGACCCCGTAGAGGAACGGCCCGACGCCGTGGCCGAACGGCCCGACGCCGTGGCCGAACGGCCGGACGGGCGGCGCCTTCGGGAGCCGCCGTTCGCCGTCTCGCGGGGCTGCTCGGGGGCCGGTTCCGCGACCGTGACGGCCACGCCGGAGGGAGCCGTGGCGCCGGTGATGCGGGCCAGTTCGGCGTCTGCGGGGCGCACCTTCGCGACCTGAGGCGTGATCCCGGCATCGGCCATGATCCGGCTCATCTCCCGGCGCTGATGCGGCAGAACGAGGGTGACCACCCGTCCGGACTCCCCGGCGCGTGCCGTACGGCCCCCACGGTGGAGATAGTCCTTGTGGTCGGCCGGAGGGTCGACGTTCACGACGAGGTCGAGATCGTCGACGTGAATCCCTCGGGCAGCGACATTGGTGGCGATCAGTGCGGTGACGTCACCCCGCTTGAACTGGTCCAGGGTGCGCGTACGCCGGGACTGGGACTTGCCGCCGTGCAGTGCCGCGGCCCGTACCCCACTGCTCAGGAGCCGCCGGGCGAGGCGGTCCGCCGCGTGCTTGGTGTCCAGGAACATGATCACCCGTCCGTCGCGGGCGGCGATCCGGATGACGGCTTCCTGCTTGTCCGCGTCCGCGATGTGCAGCAGGTGGTGCTCCATGGAACTGACGGCACCGGCGGACGGGTCCACGGAGTGGACGACGGGGTCGCTCAGAAAACGCTGGACCAGCGTGTCGATGTTGCGGTCGAGGGTGGCCGAGAAGAGCAGCCGCTGGCCGTCGGCGGGCACCTGCCGCAGCAGAGCGGTGACCTGGGGCATAAAGCCCATGTCGGCCATCTGGTCGGCCTCGTCGAGCACGGTTGTGCCGACCTGGTCCAGAGCGCAGTCGCCGCGCTCGATGAGGTCCTTGAGGCGCCCGGGGGTGGCCACGACGATCTCGGCGCCCGAGCGCAGATCCGCGGCCTGGCGGCCGATCGACAGCCCGCCGACCACGGTGGCCGCCCGCAGCTGAAGGCGCCGGGCGTACGGGGCGAGGGCGTGGGTCACCTGCTGGGCCAGTTCCCGGGTGGGAACCAGGACGAGGGCGAGCGGCCGGCGCGGCTGCGCACGGTTCCCCGCGGTGCGGGCGAGCAGCGCGAGACCGAAGGCGAGCGTCTTACCGGAGCCGGTGCGTCCGCGACCCAGTACGTCACGGCCGGCGAGGGCGTTCGGCAGTGTCGCGGCCTGGATGGGGAACGGCACGGTCACCCCCTGCCGGGTCAGCTCGTCCATGAGGGGGCGCGGCATGTCCAGCTCGGCGAACGAGCGGGCGGCGGGCAGCGCCGGGGCTATGGGGGTGGGAAGAGCGAAATCGCTCGGTCCGGAACCGCCTCCGCGGCCACGAGTGGAGGCGGACGGCTGCGAGCGGGTGTTTCGGGCGGGGCGGGCACGACGATTCACTGGGAAGGAACCTTCCTCGGGGCGACGGCGCGAACCGGGGAGGTGTCCGTGGCGGCGGAGCCGACCGGAGAGTCGCGGGAACGAGCCGGAAGAGACGGGAACGAGCCGGAGATGACGAGCGGCCGGCAGGGCGGATCGGGAACGAGCCGGTGAGGACCACGCGAGACCGCACAGGCGAGGGCCCGCACCCTTCAGGTGCGGGCCCCTGCCGTGTGGCTCGTCCGTGGATCAGGCCGGGACGATGTTCTCCGCCTGCGGACCCTTCTGGCCCTGCGTGACGTCGAAGTTGACCCGCTGGCCCTCCTGGAGCTCACGGAAGCCCTGGGTGGCGATGTTCGAGTAGTGGGCGAAGACGTCGGCGCCGCCGCCGTCCTGCTCGATGAAGCCGAAGCCCTTTTCCGAGTTGAACCACTTGACGGTTCCGCTGGCCATAGCAATCTCCTTGTGGGGGAGGCAGTAAAGAATCCGCACCCTGCGGATTCCACGTCGCCGAAATGACCCCATCCGATGAGATCGGCAAAACAAAATGCACCTGAGGCATTTCCGTCAGGTGCACACAACGTTCATGGGTACCAAAACTGCAACGCAAAAGAATGTAGCACACTTCTTTCCGCGTTGGCGATTTGCTTATCGCCGTATGTCCTTCCTGCCGGGACCGAACTGTGGGACGCTGGGCGAACCGAGTACGCACGGCGTACTACTCCCTCCCCCCTTCTGAGGCCCCATGCGTGTCATCATCGCCGGCTACCCCTTCGACCTGACCGCGAGCGAGGTGGAGCTGACGATGCGCGGCGTGAGGCCGGAACCGGTCACCGGTCCCAGCGTCCGCATCGGCCGCTCCACCTACCCGGTCAAGCAGGTCGGAGCCCTGGTCACACGGCAGGACCGCCGTGACTTCACTGCGAATGAGGTGACACGGGCCATGAAGCGTCTGGGGTTCACCTGCCAGGCGGCACCCGAGCCGCCTCCCGTTCCGCCGGCCGCCGTCGTGGACGACTTCGCGTACCCGGACACGCTGCCGGTCGTGCCCCCACCCGCCCCCCGTGAGCCGTCGTCGCCGCCCCCCTCGCCCTCGCCATTCGCCGACTGACGGACCCACCACCGGCTGACGGACCCACCACCGGCTGACGGGTACCGCCACCGGCTGACGGGTCCCCCACCGCCGAACCGGCCCCCCCTCGCGAGACTTCGCCGACGGCGGAATCCCCGATCTCGCCTCATCGGACGCGGCGCTCCTACCCTGAGTGGGTGAGCAGCCACGCGCCGAACCAAGCCCGCGTCACCCCCCTGCGCCCGGTCGCGGCACCCGCCACGGCCGGGGCGCCGACCACACCCGCCCCTCCCCCCACGGGAGAGCCGGCGGCCGGTCGCGGGGGGCCGACCGCTCAGGCCCCCGCCGCTCACGCCGCCCCCGCCGCCCCCACCGCACCGGCGAAGGAGCCGCTGTGGCGGGACGTCATCGGCGAGATCCTGCGCCGCGAACGGCTCGCCCAGAAGCGGACGTTGAAGGACGTGGCCGACGCGGCGCGGATCTCCATGCCGTATCTCTCCGAGGTCGAACGCGGCCTGAAGGAGGCGTCGTCCGAGGTGCTGGCCGCCGCCGCTGCCGCGCTCGGTCTCGGGCTCGCCGACCTCCTGGCCCTGGGCCACCACGAGATCATCCGCCTGACGGGTGCCCGCGGGACCGCGCTGCCGACGCCCGCGCACGCCCGCCCGCTGATCTCCCGTACCCCGCTGCGGGCAGCCGCGCGCCAGGGCGACGTACGGCTCGCCGCCTGACGCCCGCGCGGGCCGGCGCCGGAACCGGCGGGTCAGGCCACCGGGCTCAGGCGGCGGGACAGCATCTCGTCGGCGAGCCCGTACGCCACGGCCTCCTGCGCGGTGAACACCTTGTCGCGGTCCATGTCCGCGCGCAGCGTGGCCACATCGTGGCGGGTGTGACGGGCCAGCACCTCCTCCACCTGGGAGCGGATCCGGACCATCTCCTTCGCCTGGAGGCTGAGGTCGGAGACCGTTCCCTGACGGCCGCCGCTTGCGGGCTGCCCGAGCAGCACCCGCGCGTGCTCCAGGATCATGCGCCGCCCCGGGTCCCCTCCGGCGAGGAGGACGGCCGCGGTCGAGGCCGCCTGGCCGACGCAGAAGGTCGAGACGGGCGAGGTGACGAAGGTCATCGTGTCGTAGATGGCCATGAGCGAAGTGAACGAGCCGCCGGGCGAGTTGATGTAGACCGAGATCTCGCGTTCGGGATTCGACGACTCCAGGTGCAGGAGCTGGGCGATGACGACATTGGCCACGCCGTCGTCGATCTCCGTACCGAGGAAGACGATGCGCTCGGACAGCAGCCGGCTGTAGATGTCGTACGCGCGCTCGCCCAGCGCGGTGCGCTCGACGACCGTCGGAATCGTGTACTGGCCCATGTCAGATCCCCATCCGTCGCTGCGATCCGGCCGGTCGGACGTCGGCCAGCGACTCCACGACGCGATCGACCATCCCGTACTCCTTGGCCTGCTGAGCGGTGAACCACCGGTCGCGGTCGCCGTCGCGGGCGATGGTCTCGGGCGTCTGGCCCGTGTGCTCTGCGGTGATGCGCTCGATGGCCTTCTTGGTGAATTCGAGGTTCTCGGCCTGGATGGCGATGTCGGCAGTGGTCCCGCCGATGCCGGCGGAGGGCTGGTGCATCATGATCCGCGCGTTCGGGAGGGCGTAGCGCTTTCCCCTGGAACCGACGGTGAGCAGGAACTGGCCCATGCTGGCGGCGAATCCCATGACGAGGGTGGAGACAGCGTTGGGGACGAGCCGCATCGTGTCGTGGATCGCCAGGCCCGCAGTCACCGAGCCGCCTGGGCTGTTGATGACGAGGCTGATGTCGGTGCGTGCGTCCTCGGCCGAGAGCAGGAGGAGCTGGGCGCATACGCGGTTCGCGGAGACCTCGTCGACCTGGGTGCCGAGAAAAACGATCCGCTGGTTGAGGAGCTGGGCGGCCAGATCGTCGTCGAAGCGTGTGGGAAGCGTGTCGCCGTCGGCGGCGCGCGGGGCGAGGGCCGGGTCACGGCCGGTGCTCAGTGGAGCCATCGGTCCTCCTCGAAGAGGGCGGGACGCGGCTGCTGCCGCGCCGGTGGCTCCACTGTCGGCGCGTCCGAGCGGATACGTCAGGGATCTTGGCCCGCAGCAGATTCGCTGCGGGCGTAGGGGTCCGGCCTTGGGCAGTTGGCGCAGGCCCGAGGCGGTGGCGGACATCCGGCGGAGGATCTCGCGGCCGCTGCCGGTCGTCGCCGGAGCCCGTTCGCCGCTCGTGGAAAAAGGCCGAGCGGCCCGCTTCCGGCCCCTGCTACGGTCGGTCGTATGCAGCGTGCCGCGATGACGACGACGCCGGAGACCGTCCCGGCGCGCTGACCGATGTCCTGATCCGAAGCCCCGGGGCGAGTGGCCCGGGGCTTCGCCGTGCGGGTACTCGCCCCTCGCCCGACGTCCGCGAGGAGACCGCGATGCACGACCACCGCAGGATCGGCCGTGAGCTCGACCTGTTCGACACCGACCCTCTGATCGGCGCGGGTCTGCCGTACTGGCTGCCCGACGGCGGCGCCGTACGGCATGCGCTGGAGGAGTACATCCGCACCGCGGAGAGGCGCGCGGGTTATCGCCACGTCTACTCGCCGGTGCTGGGCAAACGCGAGCTGTACGAGATCTCGGGCCACTGGTCGCACTACAGCGACGACATGTTCCCGCCGATGGACGTGGGCGGAGAGCAGGTCGTCCTGCGGCCCAGCCTGTGCCCGCATCATGCGCTGATCTACCGCTCCCGTTCCCACAGCTACCGTGAACTCCCCCTGCGCATGGCCGAGTTGGGCGGGATGTTCCGGTCCGAGCTGTCCGGCGTGCTCGGCGGGCTGGCCCGCGTACGGTCGATCCAACTCAACGACGCGCACATCTTCTGCACCCCGGATCAGGTCACCGACGAGGCGCGAGCGGCCCTGGAGATGATCGGCAGAGCGTACGAGGCACTGGGCATCGTCCCGTCCCGCTACCGGCTCTCCCTACCCGGGCCCGGCGGGAAGTACGTCGCGGCGCCCGGGATGTGGAAGCGGGCCACCGCCCTGCTGACCGAGGTCCTCGACCGCTCGGGGCTGAGTTACGAGGCGGCCGAGGGCGAGGCCGCGTTCTACGGGCCGAAGGTCGACATCCAGGTCACCGACAGCGCGGGACGGGAGTCCACCCTGTCGACCGTGCAGATCGACTTCCACCAGCCCGAGCAGTTCGATCTGCACTACATCGGGGCGGACGGCGCCAAGCACCGGCCCGTGATGGTCCACCGCAGCATCATCGGCAGTGTGGAGCGGGCTGTCGCGCATCTCATCGAGGCCCACGGCGGGGCGTTCCCGGCCTGGCTGGCCCCCGTGCAGATCGTGGTCCTGCCGGTCTCCGACGCGGAGGCGGAACGCGCCGGGGCGTTCGCCCGGAGCTGCGCGGAACGCGATCTGCGGGCCGAGGTGGCCGGCGCGGAGCGAGGCAGCCTGGGCGCACGCATCCGTCAGGCGCGCCTCGTGCCGTACCAGGCCGTGATCGGCCCCGAGGAGGCCGCCGACGGGCGGGTGGCGCTGCGGCTGCGCGACGGCCGCCGGCCGGAGCCGCTGCCCGCCGGGGATGCGCTCGCCCGTATCGGGGGCCTGGTGGGATCCCACAGCACAGCGCTGTGGGACGGCGAGCAGGGCGCGTAGCCGGCCGGGCCGCTCCCGGGCCACGGCGAGCGCAACGCATCGCCGTGGCCGCAGGCCCACCGCGCTGCGGTGTGCATCATTCCGGTGTGCCCCGGCAGGAGCTGTGCCGGCCGGACGCGCAAAGGGTGGTCACTCCCCGCGCTGGAGCCGCTGTGCGACCTCCGTCGCCCAGTACGTCAGGATCAGTCCCGCGCCCGCGCGCCGGATGCCCGTCAGGGTCTCCATGATCACGCGGTCGCGCTCCAGCCAGCCGTTGGCCGCCGCGGCCTCGACCATCGCGTACTCGCCTGAGATCTGGTACGCGGCCACCGGCACGTCCACCTCGTCCGCGATACGGCGCACGATGTCGAGGTGGGGCAGCGCGGGCTTGACCATCACCATGTCCGCGCCCTCGGCCAGGTCGAGCGCCAGCTCACGCAGCGCCTCACGGGCGTTGGCCGGGTCCTGCTGGTAGGTCTTGCGGTCGCCCCTGAGCGAGGAGGCCACGGCCTCGCGGAACGGCCCGTAGAACGCCGACGCGTACTTGGCCGTGTAGGCGAGGATCGCGACATCCTGACGGTCGATGCCGTCCAGCGCCTCGCGGATGACGCGCACCTGACCGTCCATCATGCCGCTGGGGCCCACCACATGGGCGCCCGCGTCCGCCTGGACACGGGCCATCTCCGCGTACCGCTCCAGCGTCGCGTCGTTGTCCACCCGGCCCTCGGGGTCCAGCACACCGCAGTGGCCGTGGTCGGTGTGCTCGTCCAGGCACAGGTCGGACATGACGACCAGGTCGTCCCCGACCTCGGACCGTACGTCCTGCAGGGCGAGTTGGAGGATGCCGTTCGGGTCGGTGCCCGGCGAACCGATGGCGTCCTTCTTCGACTCCTCCGGGACGCCGAACAGCATCATCCCGCCCACGCCTGACTGCACCGCCTCAGCAGCCGCCTTCCGCAGGGTGTTGCGGGTGTGCTGGACGACGCCCGGCATGGTGGAGATCGGCACCGGCTCGGAGATGCCCTCCCGCACGAAGGCGGGAAGGATCAGCTCGGCCGGGTGAAGCCGCGTCTCGGCGACCATCCGCCGCATGGCGGGGGTCGTCCGGAGTCGCCGCGGCCGCGCGCCGGGGAAGTTTCCGTAAACGCTCAACTGCGCCTCCTGCGCGAACCCGGACGGCGCTCGCTCGGCCGGGTGACATGTTCACCTGCCTCGACCGCTGCCGCCCGGCGCTGCGCGCCGAACTCCGCGAGTGCCTCGGCCAGCTTGTGCACCGACGGCTCAGGCGAGAGGACGTCGACCCGCAGGCCGTGCTCCTCCGCGGTCTTGGCCGTCGCGGGGCCGATGCAGGCGATGACGGTGACGTTGTGCGGCTTGCCGGCGATGCCCACCAGATTCCGCACGGTGCTGGACGAGGTGAACAGCACGGCGTCGAACCCGCCGCCCTTGATCGCCTCGCGGGTCTCGGCCGGCGGCGGCGAGGCGCGCACGGTCCGGTACGCGGTCACGTCGTCCACCTCCCAGCCCAGCTCGATCAGCCCGGCGACCAGTGTCTCGGTCGCGATGTCGGCGCGCGGAAGAAAGACACGATCGATGGGGTCGAAGACCGGGTCGTACGGCGGCCAGTCCTCCAGCAGCCCGGCCGCGGACTGCTCGCCGCTGGGCACCAGATCCGGCTTAACTCCGAAGTCGACCAACGCCTTGGCGGTCTGCTCGCCGACCGCCGCGACCTTGATCCCGGCGAAGGCACGGGCGTCGAGCCCGTATTCCTCGAACTTCTCCCGTACGGCCTTGACCGCGTTGACCGAAGTGAAGGCGATCCACTCGTAGCGGCCCGTCACCAGGCCCTTGACGGCGCGCTCCATCTGCTGCGGCGTGCGCGGCGGTTCCACGGCGATGGTGGGGACCTCGTGCGGCACGGCGCCGTAGGACCGGAGCTGGTCGGAGAGCGAGGCCGCCTGCTCCTTCGTCCGCGGGACGAGGACCTTCCAGCCGAAGAGCGGCTTGGACTCGAACCAGGCGAGCTGGTCGCGCTGGGCCGCGGCGCTGTGCTCGCCGACCACGACTATCACCGGCTGATTGCCGGACGGGGACGGCAGAGCCTTCGCCGCCTTGAGGACCTGCGCGATGGTGCCGAGCGTGGCCGACCACGTCCGCTGCCGGGTGGTCGTTCCCGCGACGGTGACGGTCATCGGGGTGTCGGGCTTGCGCCCGGCGGCGACCAGTTCACCGGCTGCCGCGGCGACAGCGTCCAGTGCGGTGGAGACGACGACCGTCGCGTCGCTGGCCCCGGTCTCGCTCCAGCAGCGCTCGGACGCCGTGCGCGCGTCGACGAAACGGACGTCCGCACCCTCGGCGGACCGCAGCGGCACACCGGCGTACGCGGGCACGCCGACGGCCGTCGCCACACCCGGGACCACCTCGAACGGGATGCCCTCACCGGCGCAGGCCAGCATCTCCGCACCCGTGTCGGCGTCCAGGCCGGGGTCGCCGGCGACCGCGCGGACGACCCGCTTGCCGGCGCGCGCGGCCCCCATGACAAGATTGGCCGCATCTCGCAGGGCGGGGGCGGCTGTTGAGGCTGCCCCGGCGGAAGCCTCGTCCTGCTCCGGCTGCGGAATGTCCGCGCCCGTCCTCGCATGCCGGCTCACCACGTCGAGCACCTGCGGGTCGGCCACCAGGACGTCCGCGTGGGCCAGCGCCTCCACGGCGCGCAGCGTCAGCAGTCCCGGATCTCCGGGTCCGGCACCGAGGAAGGTGACGTGACCGAGAGCAGCGTGTGGTGCTCGTGCAAGTTGTGCGGCGGTGGGGCTCAAAGTGCGCGCTCCCCCATCAGACCGGCCGCACCCTTGGCCAGCATCTCGGCGGCGAGTTCGCTGCCGAGGGCGAGGGCGTCGTCATGAGACGCGGGTACGGGACCGGTGGTGGACAGCTGCACCAGCGTCGTGCCGTCGGTGGTGCCGACGACGCCGCGCAGGCGCATTTCGGTGACAGCCTGCCCGTCGGCCAGAAGGTCGGCCAGAGCACCGACAGGTGCACTGCAACCGGCCTCCAGGGCGGCGAGCAGGGATCGCTCGGCCGTCACGGCGGCCCGCGTGAGCGGGTCGTCGAGTTCGGCGAGCCGGGCTGCGAGATCCGTGCCAGACGCAGCACATTCGACCGCCAGCGCTCCCTGGCCGGGGGCCGGCAGCACGGTGTCGACGGGCAGCATCTCGGTGACCTCGTCGACGCGGCCGATCCGGGTCAGCCCCGCGGCGGCCAGAACGACGCCGTCGAGCTCCCCGGAACGTACGTAGCCGATCCGGGTGTCGACATTGCCGCGGATCGGGACGGTCTCGATGTCGAGACCGAGACTGCGAGCCCAGGCGTTCAGCAGCGCCGTCCTGCGCGGCGAACCGGTGCCGATACGGGCGGGCCGGGATGCCTCGCGGGCGGAGGCCGCCAGTTCCGCGAAGCCGAGACCGTCGCGGCCCACCAGGGCGTCACGGGGGTCCTCGCGAGGGGGTACCGCGGCGATCACCAGTTCGGCGGGCTGCGTGGTCGGCAGGTCCTTCAGCGAGTGCACGGCGAAGTCGACCTCGCCGCGCAGCAGGGCGTCGCGCAGCGCGGTGACGAAGACTCCGCTGCCGCCGATCTGCGCGAGGGACGCGCGGGAGGTGTCTCCGTAGGTGGTGATCTCCACCAGCTCGACCGGGCGGCCGGTCACATCGCGTACGGCGTCGGCTATGCGCCCGGACTGGGCCATGGCCAGCTTGCTGCGGCGGGTCCCGAGCCGCAGCGGCCGGAGAGCGGAGGTGCCGGAGGCGGGACGGCTGACGCTCATGTGGCCCGCCCTCCCCGGTTCGGATCGCTGGTGTCGGCACGGCTGACGGCGGCGACGGCCTGCGGGTCGAGGTCGAACAACTCCCGCAGGGCGTCCGCGTATCCGGCACCGCCGGGCTCGCCCGCCAGTTCCTTGACCCGCACCGTGGGCGCGTGGAGAAGCTTGTCGACCACGCGGCGCAGCGTCTGCGTGATCTCGGCGCGCTCCTTGTCGCCCAGGCCGGGCAGGCGTCCGTTGAGCCGGGAGACCTCGCTCTCGACGACGTCCGCCGCCATGGTGCGCAGGGCCACGACCGTGGGGGTGATGTGGGCCGCACGCTGAGCCGCGCCGAAGGCGCCGACCTCCTCGGACACGATCGCCCGGACCCGGTCGACATCGGCCGCCATGGGGGCGTCGGCGGACGCCTCCGCGAGGGTTTCTATGTCGACGAGGCGCACGCCGTCTATGCGGTGGGCCGCCGCGTCGACGTCACGGGGCATGGCCAGGTCGAGCACGTCGAGGCGGTGCCCGGGACGCCCGGCGAGGGCGGTCTGCAGGGCGGCGCCCGTCAGTACGAGGCCGGTGGCACCCGTACACGAGACGAGGAGGTCGGCCGCGGCGAGTTCGGCGGCGACAGTGTCCATGGGGACGGCACGGGCCGTGAAGACCGCGGAGCCGGCGACTCCGCGGGCACTCTGCTCGACGAGGGCGGCGGCCAGGCGCTCCGCCCGGTCCTCGGTCCTGTTGGCGATCACCAGTTCGGTGATACCGGCGCGCGCCAGCGTCGTCGCCGTCAGCGACGACATCGAACCCGCGCCGATGACGAGGGCGCGCTTGCCCCGGGCCCACGCCTCGACGGCCGTGCCGTCGGCGAGCTGCTCCAGACCGAACGTGACGAGCGACTGCCCGGCCCGGTCGATACCGGTCTCGCTGTGGGCCCGCTTGCCGACCCGCAGCGCCTGCTGGAACAGGTCGTTGAGCAGGCGGCCCGTGCTGTGCTGCTCCTGGCCGAGCGCCAGCGCGTCCTTGATCTGGCCGAGGATCTGGCCCTCACCGACGACCATCGAATCCAGACCGCAGGCCACCGAGAACAGATGGTGGACGGCCCGGTCCTCGTAGTGCACGTAGAGGTACGGGGTCAGCTCCTCGAGACCGATACCGCTGTGCACGGACAGCAGCGTCGACAACTCGGCGACACCCGCGTGGAACTTGTCGACATCGGCGTACAGCTCGATGCGGTTGCAGGTGGCGAGCACGACGCCCTCGGCCGCGGGCTCCGCGGCGACCGCGTCCTGCAGCAGCTTGCCCTGCGCCTCGGCTGCGAGCGAGGCCCGCTCGAGCACGCTCACCGGCGCGCTGCGGTGGCTCAGGCCGACGACCAGAAGACTCATGCGGGCATCACGGCGGGGACGTCCCCCTCCGGTCCCTTCCTGCCGCGGTCGACCCTGCCTCCGTCGGCACCCGCGCGCACGGCCGGCGGCGCGACCGCCCCGGCGGCCTCGGGCAGATCGGCGCCGTCCTCGCCCGCCTTCCGCTGCTCGTGGAAGGCGAGGATCTGCAGCTCGATGGAGAGGTCGACCTTGCGCACATCGACGCCGTCGGGGACGGACAGCACGGTGGGCGCAAAGTTGAGGATCGAGGTGACACCGGCGGCGACCAGCCGCTCGCAGACCTGCTGGGCGGCGCCGGCCGGGGTGGCGATGACCCCGATGGAGACGCCGTTGTCGTTGATGATCGCTTCCAGGTCGTCGGTGTGCCGTACGGGCAGACCGGCCACGGGCTTGCCCGTCATGGCGGGGTCGGCGTCGATCAGCGCGGCGACCCGGAAACCGCGGGAGGCGAAGCCGCCGTAGTTGGCGAGCGCGGCGCCGAGGTTGCCGATACCGACGATCACGACCGGCCAGTCCTGGGTCAGGCCGAGCTCGCGGGAGATCTGGTAGACGAGGTACTCGACGTCGTAGCCGACACCGCGCGTCCCGTACGAGCCCAGGTACGAGAAGTCCTTCCGCAGCTTGGCGGAGTTCACCCCGGCCGCCGTGGCGAGCTCTTCGGAGGAGACCGTGGGGACCGAGCGCTCCGAGAGCGCGGTCAGCGCTCGCAGATACAGCGGAAGCCTGGCGACGGTGGCCTCGGGAATCCCTCGGCTACGGGTCGCCGGTCGGTGTGTTCGGCCAGTTGCCACGGTGCTCCTGCGGGTAGAGCGGGGCTGCAGGCGGTCACACGTCCCACGACCGCCCCGTTGACAGCAGGCTATGTCTTTGTGAACGCGTGCACAAAGATGGTGTCCGCTTTGTCCGGTCAAAGTGACCGGGGTCACGCGGTTCGACGACATGATCGCGGAACCACCCGCGGGACGGACCCGTTGAGCGCCGGCAGGGACCACGCGCACACTTCTCCCTACGACTGTGCCCCCGATCCCGCCGAAACGCCCCCGCTCGTCACGACCCTTTTTCCGCCCCCGCCCGGCACCCCGCGCCCACACGGCCGCGGAGCGCCCACCACCCGAGTCCGGAGCCATGAGCCCGCTGCTGCGCCGCAAGCCCCCCAAGAACCCCGCCGACAGCACCGTCACGCTGATCGGCAAGCCCGGCTGCCACTTGTGCGACGAGGCGCGGGAGGTGATCGTCACGGTCTGCGACGAGCTGGGCGCCTCCTGGGAAGAGAGAGACATCTCTCAGGACGCCGAGTTGCACCGCCTCTACTGGGAGCAGATTCCGGTCGTCCTGGTCGACGGCGCACAGCACGACTTCTGGCGCGTGGACCCGGACCGCCTGCGCAAGGCGCTGGGCGGAGGCTGAACCCCTGCGGCCCTGGCGCCAACCTGCAGGTGGGCGGCGCGCGGAGGCGGCGACGCGCGACAAGGGGAGGCCCTTGGCGGTGGGTTGACGACTCCGGGCGCTTGGATTCGCGGACGAGCGTGGCCACCGGAGCGCGGTAACACATCTGTAGGGGGAAGTTCACGCGTCCGAATCCTCCCGACTCCGGATTGACCGGTCGGGCTGGCTATGCTCACGTCATGTCCCTCCCGTCGCCCGACCACCGTTCCGGTTGGCGTCCCTCCGCAGTGCACCTCGGATGGGGATGGCTCACGCGCCGCAGGCGCCCCGCGACCGCACGCAGCGTGCTGGCCGGCGAGGCGGCCGCCGAGGCGGCCCGCAAGACCTCGCAAGAGATCGAGATGGAGACCGGCGAAGAGCCGGCCGAGCCGGAGTTCCCCGTCGCCGGGGACTCCTGCGCCGCCGCCTTCTTCGACCTCGACAACACCGTCATGCAGGGTGCCGCGCTCTTCCACTTCGGCCGCGGCCTGCACAAGCGCAAGTTCTTCCGCAAGCGCGAACTCGTCCGGTTCGCCTGGCAGCAGGCATGGTTCCGGATGGCGGGAGTTGAGGACCCGGCCCACATGGAGGACGCCCGCAACAGCGCGCTGTCCATCGTGAAGGGTCACCGCGTCTCCGAACTCATGGAGATGGGCGAGGACATCTACGACGAGTACATGGCCGAGCGCATCTGGCCGGGCACCCGTGCCCTGGCCCAGGCTCACCTCGACGCGGGCCAGAAGGTCTGGCTCGTCACCGCGGCCCCGGTGGAGACGGCGACGATCATCGCCCGCCGCCTCGGGCTGACCGGCGCGCTCGGCACGGTCGCCGAGTCCGTCAACGGCATCTACACCGGCCGGCTGGTCGGCGAGATCCTCCACGGCCCGGCGAAGGCCGAAGCCGTACGGGCGCTGGCGGCTGCGGAGAGCCTGACCCTGTCCCGCTGCGCGGCGTACAGCGACTCGGCGAACGACATCCCGATGCTGTCGATCGTCGGCCATCCCTACGCGATCAATCCGGACAGCAGGCTGCGCAAGCACGCGCGCGAGCACGGCTGGCGGCTGCGCGACTACCGCACGGGCCGCAAGGCGGCAAAGGTCGGCATCCCGGCGGCGGCCGGGGTGGGCGCGCTGGCGGGCGGAGCCGCGGCCGCGGTCGCACTGCAGCGCCGCCGCCGCTAGGCCGTGTCCTGCGGATCGCCTCGGACCACGGCAACCGCACGGCTCCCCCCGGAACTTCGCGCAGGAGGTACCTCGCGCCGGCAACCGCCGGGTGGGGGGTCCCAGCGGTAGCCGTGGAAGGGCCCCAACAGCGGACGCCGCGGGCCGATCCGAGCCGATCCGAGCCGATGCGAAGACACGATCTGGACCCGGGAGCGATGCAGGGCGCGTAGCCAACACACAAATCGCCCTGTGACCCAGGCCACTTCACGGTCCGCGACGGCGCAGCGGTCGCCCCTCCGTCCGCGTGACGCGCCGTTCCCTCGCAACGCAACGGCCCGACTCCCTCACCGAAATCCGCGAGCGGTGCAACACGCGCGCCCGCGTGGTGCGCGAAACGCGCGGGAACCGGATCGTTCCTGGCCGCGTCATGGGAGACGTGCCGCACCGGAACGGACAACGCGGTTGGGTCATGGCCAATCCGAGCCACATACCCCGATGAACCTCCTGCCAGTCCTGATGTCGCCGGGCTGCCATGACTTGGGCGCCACTCGGGCGGATCGAGCAAAATTCCGATCATTATCTATCGAATGTTCGATATTCTATCGGTCGCTAATTCGTAACAGAGCGTTCCGACCCGGCGATTTGAGCAACTCGGCGTAGCACAGCCTGTACGAAGCGTTATTCTCCTCAGACGCAAACCGGTACCCACACGTCCCTACGACGGGTGAACGGTCCCGCACTGCACGTGATGGAAGCTCTGCCTCTGGGAGTCCCGTGTACCCACACGTCGGGGTTGACGCCTCGGGCCTGGCTACGCTCCGCGCGACGGTCGCCGACCACATGCGCGGCATCGTCCCCACCGCGTACGCCGTCCCCGCCTTTGCCGCGCCTGTCCCTGCCGGCCCTGCCGGCCCCGCCTACGCCCTGGCCGAGAACACCGCGGCGGTCAGCAGACGTTCGCGCGCCGCGAGCGGCGCCACCACCACCCGACGCCCGGCCGCCGACAGCGACAGCCGCCGGATGATGGACCTGGTCGAGCGCGCCCAGGCGGGCGAGGCCGAAGCGTTCGGGCGCCTCTACGACCAGTACGCCGACACGGTGTACCGCTACATCTACTACCGCGTCGGCGGCAAGGCGACGGCGGAAGACCTCACAAGTGAGACGTTCCTGCGCGCCCTCCGCCGCATCGGGACGTTCACCTGGCAGGGCCGTGACTTCGGTGCATGGCTCGTGACGATCGCCCGCAATCTGGTCGCCGATCACTTCAAGTCCAGCCGGTTCCGCCTCGAGGTCACGACTGGCGAGATGCTGGACGCCAACGAGGTCGAGCGCAGCCCGGAGGACTCCGTCCTCGAGTCGCTCTCCAACGCCGCGCTGCTGGAGGCCGTCCGCAAGCTCAACCCTCAGCAGCAGGAGTGCGTCACACTCCGCTTCCTTCAGGGCCTGTCGGTCGCCGAGACGGCCCGGGTCATGGGCAAGAACGAGGGCGCCATCAAGACGCTCCAGTACCGGGCGGTCCGCACGCTGGCCCGGCTCCTGCCGGATGACGCCCGCTGAACCGGGAAGCACGGCGACCGGAGCCCACACGCAGAACACGCAGCCACAGATGCCGACACATACGGTGACCCCCAGATGACCCAGCGGTCGGATCATCGTGACTGCGTAACCCGGCTGCATCACCGCTCGTTGTCCGGGGTGCAGGCTCCTTGTGGTCGCATGCTGTCCAGATTGCGTCACTCGAAAGAGTGGTTGCGCTCAAGGTGTGCAACCTTCCATACGTGCCAGGGAGTTGCAGGTGATGACGAGAGGAGGTGCCGCCCGTGATCGCGAATGTATCGGCGCACCGGCGGGCGAACGCCTTCGCCCAGGCCCTGGATGAGCGGCAGGCCGCCCAGGACCGGACGCCCGAGCAGACCTGTGCTCCGGCTGCGGCGGACGAGCAGGACGGGCTGTCGGCGGTGGCGGTGAGGCTCGCCCGGATCCCGAAGCCGGAGTTGGACGAAGAGGTCAGGACCGTCCAGCGGGCCCAGTTGGTCGCCGCCATGGAAGCCATGCTCTCCGAAGAAGCGGGGTCCGACGGTCCGCGCGTGCCCGAGCAGCGGCGGAGGGGGGCCCACCGGGCGGCGTCGCTCAACAAGCTCAGGCCGCGGTCCCGCTGGTCGCAGGGGCTGGCGGCGGGCGGGCTCACGGTCGGCGTGGCGGCGGGGGCGTTCAGCGGTGTGGCCGCGGCCAGTTCCGACGCTCTGCCCGGCGACTCGCTCTACGGGCTGAAGCGCGGCATGGAGGACCTGAAGCGCGGCATGGCGGACGACGACTCCGACCGTGGCGAGCTCTACCTCGGCCAGGCGTCCACGCGGATGAAGGAGGCGCGCAGGCTCATGGAGCGCAGCCGCGCCGGAGACTTGGACCAGGAGTCGCTCGGCGAGATCCGCCGGGCCCTCTCCGGCATGCGTGATGACGCCTCCGAGGGCCACCGTCTGCTCTCCGCCGCGTATGCCCGCGACGGCTCGCTCGCCCCCATCCAGGCGCTGGAGTCGTTCTCGACGTCCAACCGTCGTGGGTGGAGCGAGTTGCGCGACCGGCTTCCGGTCCAACTCACCGATGTGAGCGACGGCGTGACCTCCGTCTTCGACGCCATAGACGAAGAGGTCGGTCCGCTGAAGTCGCTGCTGCCCGCCGCCCCCGGCAGCTCGGGCCCCTCCCGGGGCGTGGCAGGGGACTCCTCCGGTCCGGGCGACTCGAAGGCCTCACGGGATTCGGCACCCTCCTCGTCGGGCTCTTCGGCCGGGCGAGGGGCGACTGGAGGCAGCACTCCGCGGCCCAGCGAATCGCAGCGCCTGGACGAGCGGTTGATCGGCGGCGCCGGCGATCTTCTCGACCCGCCGAGGGGCAGTGCGTCGACACTGCCGGGCAGCAGTGGTGGCAGTTCGGGCAGTTCGGCGAGGCCGGACATCACGCTCCCGCCGCTGCTTCCCGGCCTGCTCCCGGGCCTGGGCATCGACGGAGACGACAGGTAGACCGTCCGTACGGCCCGTACAGGCGGCCGTGTACCGGCTCGTCGCACAACGGCGCCCGGCCTCCTCCCGTATCCACGGTGAGGAGGCCGGGCGCCTTTCGCCGTGCCGCCGCGGTCCGGGCCGCCCTGCCGCCCTCTCACGGTCCGGGCCGCTCTGCCGCGCCCTCAGAAGAACACCGACCGCCGCTGCACCAGCAGTTTGTACAGCGTGTGCTGAATCGTTTCGCGCACCTGGTCCGTGAGGTTGAACATCAGCATCGGATCCTCGGCCGCCTCCAGCGGAAAGCCGTCGGTCGGAATCGGCTCACCGAACTGAATCGTCCACTTCGTCGGCAGCGGTAGCGCGCCCAGCGGTCCGAGCCACGGGAAGGTCGGGGTGATCGGGAAGTACGGGAAGCCAAGTACGCGCGCGAGGGTCTTCGCGTTCCCGATCATCGGGTAGATCTCCTCGGCCCCGACGATCGAGCACGGCACGATCGGCACCCGCGCCTGCAGTGCCGTGGAGACGAAGCCGCCCCGCCCGAAGCGCTGCAGCTTGTACCGCTCCGAGAACGGCTTCCCGATGCCCTTGAAGCCCTCCGGCATCACCCCGACCACCTCGCCGCGCTCCAGCAGTCGCTGCGCGTCCTCGGCGCACGCGAGGGTGTGACCAGCCTTGCGCGCCAGCTCATTGACGACCGGCAGCATGAAGACCAGGTCGGCCGCGAGCAGCCGCAGATGGCGTCCCGCCGGGTGGTTGTCGTGCACCGCGACCTGGAGCATCAGCCCGTCCATGGGCAGTGTCCCCGAGTGGTTGGCGACGATCAACGCACCGCCGGTGTCCGGGATGTTCTCGACGCCCTTCACGTCCACCCGGAAGTACTTGTCGTAGAGCGGGCGCAGCAGGGACATGAGGACCTGATCGGTCAGCTCCTCGTCGTAGCCGAAGTCGTCGACCTCGTAGTCCCCGGTCACCCGGCGCCGCAGGAACGCAAGCCCCTGCGCCAGCTTCCGGTCCAGCCCGCCGCCCCCTCGCCGCCCCTCGGCAGCCTCCCCGGGCCCTTCCCCGCCCTGGGCGCCCGCTCCGGTCTGCGCCTCCTCCTCGCCCCCCGTGACCTGTTGCTCGGGTACGGGAGAGAGCTGGCCCGCCCTGCGCCCGTTCACCTTGGACTTGGGCTTGCCCGCCTTGCCGCCGCGACGCGACCTCGGTTCCTCGCCGAAGGGGATGACCTTGGCATCGGCCATGTCAGGTGCGCTCCTCACTGGGGGCCGCGGAGACGAGGTCCGCGAGCCGGTCGACGGTACGGGCGAGGGTCTCGGGCGGGAGGAGTCCCGGTCCGCGGCTGCGCGCGAAGTCCGCGAAGGTCTCCGCCGTTGTGCAGCGGGGGTGGAAGCCCAGGGTCTCGCGCATCTGCGTCGTCTGCACCACCCTGCCGTGGGTGAGCAGCCGGATCTGCTCGGGCGAGAAGTCGGTCATGCCGACCGAACGCAGGGCCTGTCCGAACCAGGTGACGGCCGGCAGCAGCACGGGCACGGTGGGGCGGCCGAGCCGTCTGGCGGCCTGCGAGAGGAGCAGCACGCCGTCACCCGCGATGTTGAACGTGCCACTGTTGAGCGTGCCGCGACGGGGTTCGAAGGAGGCGAGCCGCAGCACCTCCATGACGTCATCCTCGTGGACGAACTGCAGCCGCGGGTCGTAGCCGAAGACGGTGGGCAGGACCGGCAGGGAGAAGTAGTCGGCGAGCGGTGTGTCCGCGCGGGGACCGAGGATGTTGGCGAAGCGCAGGACGCAGACGGCCACATCGGGCCGCCGGCGCGCAAAGCCCCGGACGTAGCCCTCCACTTCCACCGCGTCCTTGGCGAAGCCGCCGCTGGGCAGCGACTTGGGCGGCGTCGTCTCGGTGAAGACGGCCGGATCGCGCGGCGCGGAGCCGTACACGCTGGTGGTCGACTTCACCACGAGACGCGAAACGGAAGGCGCCTTCTGGCACGCACCGAGGACCTGCATGGTGCCGATGACATTGGTTTCCTTGATGGTGCTCCGGCTGCCGCGGGTGCCGAGCGGAGTGCCGGTGACGTCCATGTGAACCACGGTGTCCACCGAGTGCTCCGCGAGGACCTTCGCGATCGTCGGCTGCCGGATGTCGGCCTGGACGAACACAGCCCCGCCGAGCCGGTGCTCGGGGCGTACGGCGTCGACCCCGATGACCCGGTCGACGTCCGGTTCGCGCTGGATACGCCGTACGAATCGGCCCCCGAGCTGTCGCGCGACACCGGTGACGAGCACGACTCTGCCCAAGATCAGCGCCTTCCTTCCCGCACTTCGACGGCGTTCGGGTCTGTTGCTTCCGCGGTCACCGTATCGAGTGGATGTTGCACTGTGGTGACCCGAGGATGCATAGAGCTACATTTCCAGCCGGACGCGGGACACCGGAAGACGACGAAGCCCTCCCACCGGCGAATGGGTGGGAGGGCGTCGTGTCACCTTCAGCCGTCGCTCACTTCTTGTTGCGACGCTGAACGCGGGTGCGCTTGAGCAGCTTGCGGTGCTTCTTCTTCGCCATCCGCTTACGCCGCTTCTTGATAACAGAGCCCACGACTACCCTCGCTCACTTCGAGTCACTCGGTGCGGGGCGTCCGAGCCCACACTACCTACGGCGGCTCAGCCTACCCGGCACAGAGAGAGGATCGTAATCCGAGGGTCGTCGTCAGGCGGTCTCCACCCCCACGTAGGACTCGCGGAGATAGTCGTGGACCGCCTGCTCCGGAACCCGGAAGGACCTCCCCACCCTGATAGCAGGCAGATGACCACTGTGCACCAAGCGGTACACGGTCATCTTGGACACGCGCATCACCGTGGCAACCTCCGCCACAGTCAAGAACTGAACCTCGTTCAGAGGCCTCTCGCCAGCAGCCATGACACACCTGAACCTTCCGCACATGACGGGCACCGGCTTCCCCTCCGGTGACTTCTCGTCCCTGTGCGCTCTTCCCCAGAGTAGGGGCGTGTGATGCAAGTGGGGAAGAGGAGCAGCCATCCAACGCCTACCGTGACAGACAGGCTCGATTGAGTACATAGCGTGTGAGCGGACGGTAGTGGCGTGAAGGCACGGCGTCATCGAGTGGAACGGTCACCGACACCAGGCCTTCCGCCTCGCCGACGAACGGCGCGGGATCGTCCGTATCCGCCAGCCCGATGGTCTCGATTCCCAGCTGACCAGCCCCGCAGACCCATCCGTGGTCCCCGACGACCAGCGCGGGGAGAGGCGTGCAGGCATCGGCCGCGGCGGACAGAGCGGCCCTGACCGGGAGCGGGGAGTGGGTGTGAGCACCCCCGTCGGCGGCGTCACGGCTCGTGCCCGGCTCGCGTACGAACGCGACGCCCCGTACGTAGTCGAGGCGGTACGTGCGTACGCCGAACCGGGTCGTTATGTCGACACATCGACCATGCGCTGGTGTGAGAACAGGACATCCTGCCGCCGACAGCGCAGCAGCCAAGGAAGCGTAGAAAGCCAGGAGCCGGTGGGGGTGGCCGGTTCCGAGGAGGACGGGGGCGCGGGCGGCCGCAACGGCGCCGAGCCGTTCGGCGAAAGCATCGAGCGCGGCCATCGTACGGTCGGGATCGATCACATCCGGCCCCGATACATGTCGAGGATCGTTGGAAACACCACAGCGATCGGCCATCAACCGCAGCAGATCCGACTCGTCCCATGACCGTTCGGGCTCGAGGCCGAGCAGCACCCTTGGATCCCCCGCGGCGAAGAGCCGGTAGCTGCGCAGGCTCTCCTCGCGGGAGGTGGTCACCGTCCCCGCCAGCCGCGCCGCCACCAGGTGCGCACGTAACGCTCCAGCACTCAGCACGCCCCCGATGCTCGCCCATGGCCCGGCCCACGGGCCCGGGATCGACGGTACGACCCACGGTCGGCGTAATTCTGCGTCGCCGAGTGGACCGCCGTACGGCCGGAAAGCGGCGGGGAGTTGGCGCGATGTACCGCCCTGAGCGCACGAAAGTGTGTGGCCGCGGCGGGCGTTCCGAGACACTGCTCGAACGCTACTAAGAGCACGACGCCCATACGACGTACGCGGCACTGGGGACACGTACGCCACGGCAACGCGTGCGGCACAGCGACACGTACGCCACGGCAACGCGTGCGGCACAGCGACACGTACAGCACTGCGGCACAGCGACACTTGCTGCCCCGCGACACGTACAGCACCGCGGCACAGCGACAGGTGCGGCACAGCGACACGTACAGCACTGCGGCACAGCGACACTTGCTGCCCCGCGAAACGTAAGAGCATCGCGACCCGTGCGGCGCGAGGCCATCACCGCCGTACGAGCAGCGCTACGGCATCAGCCCATGCGCCGGGAAGACCGCCATCCGCGTCGCGCGGATCGCCTGGTCCAGCCGGTCCGCCGGGTCGTACCCCGAGTCCTCCCAGTCCCGCCACACCGGCCGGCGCCCGTCCGTCATCCGCCCCGGCCCCATCTGCCGCGTGCTGGCGTAGACCTGATGGCGCCAGTCCTCCGGTACGAGCGACTCCGGTTCCACCGGCCGCTCCGCCGCGATCCCCACGAGATGCGTCCACGATCGCGGCACCACATCGGCGATCGCGTAGCCGCCGCCCCCCAGGGCCACCCAGCGCCCCTCCGCGTACTCATGGGCCAGCCCGTGGACCGACTCGGCCATCGCCCGCTGGGCGTCCAGGCTTACCGCGAGATGCGCGAGCGGATCCTCGAAGTGCGTATCGGCTCCGTGCTGCGTCACCAGCACCTGCGGCCGGAAAGCGGCCAGCAACTCCGGCACCACCGCGTGGAACGCGCGCAGCCAGCCCTCGTCGCCCGTACCGGCCGGGAGCGCCACATTCACGGCGCTGCCCTCCGCGCCCGGGCCACCCGTCTCCTCGGGCCACCCGGTCTGCGGGAACAGCGTCCGCGGATGCTCGTGCACCGACACCGTCAGCACCCGCGGGTCATCCCAGAAGGCGGCCTGCACGCCATCGCCGTGGTGCACGTCGACGTCCAGGTACGCGACCCGTTCCACGCCCAGCTCCAGCAGCCGGGCAATGGCCAGTGCGGCGTCGTTGTAGATGCAGAAGCCGGCGGCACTGCCCGGCATGGCGTGGTGCAGCCCGCCCGCGAAGTTCACGGCGTGCGGCGCCTCCCCCCGCCACACCGCCTCCGCGGCGCCCACCGACTGCCCGGCGATCAGAGCCGACGCCTCATGCATCCCGGCGAACGCGGGATCGTCCTCGGTGCCGAGCCCGTACGAGCCGTCCGCGGTCTTCGGATCGGCCGACACCCGCCGAACGGCCTCGATGTAGTCGGACCGGTGGACCAGACGCAGCGTGGACACCCCGGCCGACTTGGCGGCCACCACGTCCACCGCCCGATCCAGCCCGAACGCCTCCACCAGGCGCATGGTCAGTGCCAGCCGCACCGGATCCATGGGGTGTCCGGGCCCGAAGTCATAGCCCGTTACTGCCTCGTCCCACATCAGCTGTGCACGGCCGCTCATGCTCGCCACCGTATCGGGTTGGTTCAGCGCCGAACGATCGGGCGTACACGAGTGTCACCAGCACCAGCGCCATCGGTACGAGCATGGCGCCCCGGTAGCCCCATACATCCCCCAGTCCACCGACGAGGGGCGATCCGACGAGGAAGCCCACGTAGTTGAAGATATTGAGGCGCGCTACGGCGGCGTCGGACGCGTCGGGGAAGAGACGGCCCGCGGCGGCGAAGGTCTGCGGGACGATCACCGACAGGCCGAAGCCCAGCAGGGTGAAACCCACCATCCCCCACCAGGCGCCGGGCGCCAGCGCGACGGCGACGAACCCGGTAGCCGCGGTCACCGTCCCCGCCCGTACGACGGTCACAGCCCCGAACCGGCGGACTCCCCGGTCCCCCACGGACCGCCCGAGGAGCGTCGTCACCATGTAGACGTTGTACGGGACTGTGGCCAGCTGCTCGGAACTGCCGAGCACGTCCTGGAGGTATTTCGCGCTCCAGTTCGCCACGGTCGAGTCGCCGATGTACGCGCAGGTCATGACCAGGCACAGCGGCAGCAGCAGCTTCATCGAGAGCCCGGCTCCGGCGGCCGCGGTCCTGCGGCCGCCGCCCGTGTGCGAAACCGGTGGCGGGGCCGGAGCGATGACGCCCGGGCGGGCCTGGTCGACGTACCAGCGGCTCGCGACGAGCACGACGGGGACGAGCACCGCCACCACCGGCCCGTACAGCACTGCCAGCGACAGCTTCCAGTGCGCGCCGCCCCAGGCGAGCGAGGCACCGAGGATCCCCCCGAGGCTGTACGCGGCGTGGAAGCCGAGCATGATGCTGCGCCCGTACGCCCGCTGCAGGCTGACGCCGAGCATGTTCATGGACGCGTCCAGGCCCCCGACGGCGAGCCCGAACACGCCGAGGGCAGTGGCGAGCTGCCACAGTTCGGTCCCGGCGCCTGCGGCGAGAAGGGCGAGGCAGACGACGGGCTGGATCCACCGGAGGACCGTGCCCGGACGCACCCGCCTGACCAGGTGCTCGGTCAGGACGCTGCCGACGCCGGCGAGGACCGGTACCGCCGCGAGGAAGACCGGCAGGTAGGCGTCGCTGAGCCGATAGCGGTCCTGGAGCGCCGGGATCCGCGTCACGAGCAGCGCGAAGCAGGCCCCCTGTACGAAGAAGCTGATCGTCAGCGAGGCCCGGCCGTGCCGCAGCTTTGCGTCCATGGCCGTGGAGCGTACGACCGGCTGCTACCGCTGGGTAGACGCTGTCAGGGACGAATCGGGCCGGGACGACTCGGCGCCGACGCCCGACCGGGAAGCCGGCGTCTCGGTCGAGAAACCGGAACGGCTCAGGCGGGGGACGTCGGCCGGCGACTGGACGGCTCAGGCGGGGATCGGCCACGACTGGACGGCTCAAGCACGGGCGGGGCGTCTCGGGCCGAGGCGTGAACGGCTCAGCCGAGGAGCGGCAGAAGACCCGTCATGTCGGCGAAGCATGCGGTGGCGGAGGCGAGTGCGATCGCCGGGGTCATGGCGGTGAAGCCGTACACGTCCATACCGGCCGCACAAGCCGCCCGGATCCCGAGCGGGCTGTCCTCGACGACCGCGCACCGATCGGGCGCCACCCCCATGGAGGCGGCGGCATGGAGGAAGAGGTCGGGGGCGGGCTTTCCCCGGCCGACGTCCTGCGCGCTGAAAATGCGGCCCTCGCCGAACCGGTCGTAAAGGCCGGTCTTGCCCAGGGCGACCCGAATCCGCTCATGACTCCCGGAAGAGGCGACGCAGTACGACACGTCCCCGCCGGCCAGCTTGTCCAGCACCTCGTCCACGCCGGCGACCGGCCGCAGTTCGCGTCGGAACGCGTCGAAGACGCGTGTATGGAAGACATCGTCGAAGTCCTCCGGGAGTCGCTTTCCGTGGCGCTCCAGGACGAGTTCGTGGATCCGGTGCATGGCCGAACCCATGTAGTCGCGTATGGAGTCCTCGTACGTGGTGGGGTGGCCCAATTCAGTGAGGTACGTGGCGAGGATCGTGTTGGATATCGGCTCACTGTCGACGAGGACGCCGTCGTTGTCGAAGATCACCAGGTCGTAGCGCATGGCTGCAGCTTAGACGCAGAAATGCCTCAACCCCCGGGCGATGCCCGGGGGTTGAGGTCAATGTTTGTTCGGCGGTGTCCTACTCTCCCACAGGGTCCCCCCTGCAGTACCATCGGCGCTGTAAGGCTTAGCTTCCGGGTTCGGAATGTGA
>NZ_JBFAYQ010000051.1:0-36529 GCF_040681345.1 Streptomyces sp. NPDC051776
GCTACCTCGCCGGCCTCCACCTCCGTGCCTCCATGATCTGGATCAACGACCTCCTGAAGGCGACTGGCTGATCACAACATCACACAGGCCCTAGCGCAATTGTTGTTCTGCCGGCCTTCCTGCGCCGTGTTCTGCTGACCGGCATTGGCGGCGCTGCTGCCACCGTCGGCCGTCGCGCCGCCGCCCTTGGTGAAGGCTGCACGGTTGAACGAGCCGTCCGCGTATAGATCGGCGGCCCGGCGCGGCACAACGGGTCGAGCAGGCTCTCGACGTTGAGCAGGGTGTTGGGGCTGACCCGGCAGTGCAGCATCCGGGCGAGGCGGGCCCAGGCTCGCCGGGCCAGGCAGCGGGCGATCGCCACCAGTTTTGTCTGCTGAAGCTGGCTGCGGCGGCCGTAGCGGAAGGTCAACCCCTCGACCTGCTCGGCGAAGGTCCGCCGCTGGCACGACGGCACCTGGCATCGGAACCGGCGCACGGTCAGGCATATGGCCATCGGCCGTCCGCCTGTCGCGACATCGGCGAGTGTGCGCCGGTAACGGTCATGAACGCGGCATGAGTTGGTCGTGGACCCGGACGAGCTGTCCGATCTGAAGGGGTGACGGGTTGGATCCCGCGAGCCTGCTGCCCCTGGTCGTGGCCGTGCCCCTGCTGGGCGCGGCCGTACTCGCCGCGATCGGGAGGCTGTTGCCCCGTGTCGTCTCGGACGCGGTGGGCTGCGCCTTCGCAGCCGGGACCGCTGCCGTGGCCGTGGCCACCCTGACCGGAGTCACCGCGGGCGATCCGTACGCGGTGGAGTGGGTCGGCGGTTGGCATCCGGACAGCGGGGGCGCGGGCGTGGGCATCGCGCTGGTGGGCGATCCGATGGCGCTGGGCCTCGCGGTGCTCACCTCACTCCTCGTCGTGGCCGTACTCGCCTATTCCTGGCGGTACTTCGAGGAACCACCGCGCGGCCACACCGGTTCCTTCCCCGCGCTGATCCTGGTCTTCCAGGCGGGGATGTGCGGCTTCTGCGTCACCGGCGACCTCTTCAACGCCTTCGTCTTCTTCGAGCTGATGGGGGTCGTCGCGTACGCGCTCATCGGCTTCCGCGTCGAGGAACGGCGGCCGCTCCAGGGCGCGTTGGCCTTCGGTATCACGGGGTCGCTCGGCGGGTACGCCATGCTGCTCGGGATCGGCATGCTCTATACGCGGACCGGGGAGCTGGGGCTCGCCCAGATCGGCCGGCGGCTGGGCTCCGGGGAGCCGGACGCCCTGGTCCTCGCGGCCTTCGTCCTCCTGACCACCGGCATGCTGGTCAAGGCCGCCGCCGTACCGTTCCACTTCTGGCTCCCGGACACGCACGCCGTCGCGCCCACGACGGCCTGTCTGCTGCTGTCCGGCGTGATGGTCGAGCTGGGCGTGTTCGGGACCGCACGCTTCTACTGGACGGTCTTCGCGGGGCCGGGCGGCGTCCCGGCGGAGGCCGTGACCCGTACGCTGCTGGCCGTCGGGGTCCTGACCGCGCTGCTGGGCACCGCGATGTGCTGGCAGCAGCGCCATCTCAATCCACGGTCTCCCACACCGGTCTGTTCCTGATCGGTGTCGGTGTCCTGAGCCCCGAAGGGACATCGGGCACCGCGCTGTACGTACTGGGGCACGCGGGCGTGAAGGCGGCTCTCTTCGCCTTCACCGGTGTCCTGCTGGACCGCTACGCGTCGGTCGCCGAGCACACGTTGTACTGCAGGGCACGCGAACTGCGCCTGACCGGCGTCCTGTTCCTCGTCGGCGGGCTCGCGCTGGCCGGACTGCCGCCCTTCGGGTCGGCGTTGGGCAAGGCGGTCGCGGAGGAGGCCGCCGGACAGACGGCGCACTGGCTCGTTGCCGTCTTCGTGCTCGTGTCCGCCGTGACGGGCGGCGCGGTGCTGCGGGCCGGGCTGGGCGTCTTCGTGGGCGCGGGGCGGCGGCCCGTCGCGACGGCGGCGGAGCGCGGTGAGGAGACGGTGGGCGACGAGGATCCGGAGACGGCCGGGCCGCTGCGGAGGATCCCCGACACGATGCTCGCCGTGCCCCTGCTGCTGATGGCGGGAGCACTGGCTGTGGGGCCTCGTCCCCGGCCTCGCGGCGGGCGCGGGGCGCGCAGGCGGCCTCTTCGCCGCGCACGGGACGTACGAACGGGCGGTCCTGGAGGGGATCACGGCGTCGGCGGAGGTCTTCCCGGCACCGCACTGGACGGTCGCCGGTGTGCTCCTCGCACTGCTGTCGGCCGGGCTCGCCTGCGCGCTCGCCCTGCTGGGCGTCCGCCGCCCGCGCCCGGGCGGCCTGGCTGCGGCCATGACGCCCGTACGGCGGCTGCAGTCGGGGCACATCGGCGACTACGTGGCGTGGGCAGTCGCGGGCATGGCCCTGCTCGCGATCCTGGCCGTGCCGGGGGTCGTGTTCTGAGGGCTCTGCGGGCTCTGCGGGCCGGTCTTGCGTTGCCGTTCCGCGCGAGGGTGGTCAGGCGGTGGCCGGCGGGCGGGCCATCGCCCAGCGGATGGCGGCGGTGAGGGCTCGTCCGGCGGGCTGGACGCAGGTGCTGTCCACACCGGCGAGGCGTGGCAGCTTCAGTGCGTCCCGTGCCCACACCGGGAGGGTGGCCACGGCGTTCGCGCCGAGAACGGCGTACGGGCCGCGCGCGATCCAGGGCAGCGGCGGGTGCAGCAGGACGTAGCGGACCGCCTCGTGAGCCTCGCGCGTGGCGCGCAGGTGAGGGCGGTAGGCGGCGATGCGGGCGGCCAGTTCTTCCTCACTGCGCGGCGGGTCGATGACGCCGAGCGCGGTAGCCACGCGGGCGGTGTCGGCGACGTACGCGTCGCGGCCTGCCGCGTCGAGCGGCTGTGCGCCGTAGCGCTGGTGGGCCCGGAGAAGGCTGTCGACCTCGGCGACGTGGACCCAGCCGAGCAGTTCCGGGTCGGCGGCCGAGTACGTCTCGCCGGTGGGTGTGGTCCCCCGCACGCTCCGGTGGACCTTCCGTACGCGGTCGACCGCGCGCTGTGCGTCCTGGGCCGTACCGAAGGTGGTGACGGCGAGGAAGGTGCTGGTGCGCTGAAGACGCTGCCACGGTTCGTCGCGGTAGCCGGAGTGCGCGGCGACCGCTGCCATGGCGAGGGGGTGCAGCGACTGGAACAGGAGGGCACTGAGCCCGCCGATGAACATGGAGGCATCGCCGTGGACGGTGCGGATGGCCGCGTCCGGATCGAACCACCGTGGCCCTGGCGAGTCGTGGATACGGGCGCGGTTGGCCGGGCCCTCCGGCCCTGCGACACGGCTGAACAGCATGCCGCCCAGCCGGGCCCGGAGGTCCACGCGCGGTCGGGGAACGACGTCCACGCCTCCAGTATCCGCCTGTCCGACGGCACCGGTCCGTCCGTGCGAACCCACGGAATCGTCCGGAGGGGCCGGCGCTCTGCCTGGCGGACCCATCGCTAATCGGCGCGGTGCGGTGCTCGAAGGCGACCTCCAAGGAGGCCGAGACGGGCAGGTGTTGCCACCCTGCGGAGCGGCGGGCCCGCTCGACCGGACCGCTCCACAGCGCCTCCAGCACCGCGTCAGGGGATCCGTCAGGGTCGAGGACGAGGCCGATGTGTGCCTCGGCGTGTGCGGGTCGGCCCGTCAGGCGTGCCGCGGCGTTCCGGACGCCCGGGAGGCTTCCGGCGTCGGCGGCGAGGGCGTCGCTCAGCGCGTCGTCCCGCAGCTGTACGCCCTGCTGGGGGTCGGGTCTCCCCGCGGGCATGCGACCGGGGTGGTGCCGGCGCAGCTGAGCGAGGAACCACCAGAGGGCGAGCAGGAGAACGATGGCCAGGCCGGCGATGACGGCCGGCCACCACCAGTCCTGATCGGTCCATGCCGTGCGGTCGGCGGTGGAGAGGAGGACGTCGCCGGGTACGGTCAGCGGCCAGCCGACGGGAGGGTTCAGATTCCAGTGCCGGTAGAGGTCGAAGCCCCCGGCGAGGACGAGGAGTCCGCCGCCCAGCAGCACCACGCCGATCGCCGCCAGCAGGACCCGGTTGATGGTGGACTGGGTTCTCATAGCTCCTCCAACTCCCGCTGCGTGGCGGCTCGTACGACGTGTGGTGGCGTTCGTGCTGCCGTCATCTGGGGCGCCGCCGTACGCGGACTCTCAGCCGCAGTGGACGGGCCAGGACGAGCTGGTCCGCCTGTTCGTGGGCCAAAACGTCGGTGAGGTCGGCACGGACCTCGTCCAGGTCGCGGAATCCCGCGTCCGCGCGCACGCGTATCCCGCGTCTGCGGACCCGCACCTTCGCCCGGCTCACTCCGGGGACGCGGAGGGCGGCGTCACGCAGCAGTTGCCGGGCCCCGGCGCGGTCCAGCACCGCGCGCGCCGAGTCCGTGCCCGTGTCCGTGCCGCCCGGGACACGCAGCGGCAGGTGGTGACGCAGTCCGGGGGTCAGCGCCAGGACGACCAGCCACAGTCCCAGCGCGGCCGCGATGGCAGCACCGGTGAGCACCCAGACGTCGTCCAGTGGGCGGGTCGCCAGCTCATCGGTCAACTCCTTGCGCCAGGTGGCGGCTTCGTGGCCGGTACGGACCCAGACGACCTCGTAGAGCAGCGTCCCGGCGGCCAGCAGCAGGGACAGGGCCACGACTGCGGCGGGTGTGCGCCGTGCGGACCATGGCCGGTGCGGATGCTGAGGGGCGTCACCGCTTCGACGACGGTCATCACTGGTCGCGGGAAGGGGCGTTGACGTGCCGTCGGCAGATGTCTCGGCAGGCCGGGGAGGCTTGTCCAGCGGTGTCCGTGAACCTTGGGCCGCAGGCCGTCCGTTCGGCGTCGTGTCCCCGGAACCGGGCGAGGTGGGCGGCTGATGGCGGGTCATGAGCACCTCCTTCCACGGCCCTGTCCCTACGCCGGTGCCCGATGTCCGTTGCCCGTCCCGGGTTCAGGACCGTGCGGGTTCAGGACACCCGTCGGCCTTCCTGGCTCTCGGCGGAGACCAGCCGACCGATGACGAGGGTGACGTCGGTGACACGCAGGTCGGTCAGCTGGGCCACGCGCTGAGCGACGTGCTCCTGCATCCGGCGGGACGCGTCGGCGATGTCGATGGGGTAGGGCAGGTCCACGGTCAGGCCCAGCCGGGCCGCGCCGCGGTGGACCACCACCGAGGAGCGGGGCTCGGCCAGGACGCGACGCACAGGTGGCGGGGCCGGTTGCCGGAGCAACGCCTCTCGCGCCGCCCGGGCAGCGATGCGGGCCACCACCTTCTCGGGGATCATGGTCGCTCCGCGCTCGGCCGGCGGCGGAAGCCGCCCGCCCGCTCCCGCGTCCCCGGACGCGCCGGGAAGAGCGGGAGCGGAGGGCCGCGTGGTCATGAGACCCGGCTCCGGACAGGTCCGGCGTCACTCCGGGACGGCGGCCTGGACTGCGGGGGGCCGGGGCTCCGCGGACGGCGCCCCTCGTCGCGTGTGCGACGTGCCTCCTCCCGGGGACGTACGAAGTCGCCCAGGACGATGTCACCCTGCAGGAAGCCACCGATGATCAGCCCCAGAGCGCCCAAGGCCGCCACCACCACGAACGCCCCGAAGCCTCCGAAGTAGCCGGCGAACCCCAGGACCATGCCCGTCAGGAGTCCGATCGTTGCCTTGGTCATCCCTCACTCACCCGTCTCGTGTCCCGAGGGGGACGCGCGGCTCACGCCACGCGGCCCTCACTCTCCTCCGTGGTCTCGTCCTCCTCGTCGGGCAGGTGGACGTCGTCCACGGCGATGTTCACCTCGACGACCTCCAGGCCGGTCATCCGCTCCACGGCCGCGATGACGTTCGCGCGCACCTCGCCCGCGACATCGGATATCGAGACGCCGTACTCGACGACGACATCGAGGTCCACCGCTGCCTGGCGCTCGCCGACCTCGACGCTCACACCACGCGTCAGGCCCGGCTTGCCGGCGGGAACCCGGTCACGGACGGCCCCGATACGGCGGGCCATGCCCGCGCCGAGGCTGTGGATGCCGGGTACCTCGCGGGTGGCCATCGCGGAGATCTTCTCGACCACACTGTCCGAGATCGTGGTACGCCCGCGGTCCTCGGGGGACCGGGGCTTCTTTCCGCCCTGCCGTTCCTTGCCGGTCTCGTTCGAGTGGCCTGTGCCTGTGGCAGGAGGGCTGGTCGTGTCCGTCATGAGGATGCTCCTCGGCGATAGAGGTCCCGAGCGGGCGTCACGTCGATGCCCGTCACTACTTGGACACCCCGCAGCGGAAACCCCTCACGCAGAAAAGGAACATTTCTCGCATAGGATGCAGAAATGGCCCATACGGCCCGCACGCAGAGTGACGGCGGCCCTGGAACCGCAAGTGAGAACCGATGCGCGAGCAGAACGGCTTCCGATCGCCCCCGCGGGAAGGGGGCGCGCCCCCGCCCGGAGGAGCAGGCACGGCACCGGCCGACAGCACGGCGGCCGGGAATGACGGGCCTGCCACGGCAGCCGGCGGTGACGGGCTGGACGCGGCGGAGGACTGGCTCCTATCCGTACGGGCGGGCGAGGGCGACGACGATGCCTTTGCCGTTCTGGTCCGCCGGCACACCCCCGCACTGCTCGCGCTCGCCATCCATCTGCTCGGCAATCTCGCCGACGCCGAGGACGCGGTGCAGGACGCCTTCATCCGCGCCTGGCGGCGGCTGCCGGAGTTCCGTGGCGACGCCCAGTTCCGTACGTGGATGTACCGCATCGTCACCAACCGGTGTCTCAACACCCTCCGCCGGCGCACTCCCACCGTGTCCCTGGAGAACGCCCCCGAGCCGACCACCCGCGACGCGCACGCCTCCCCCGAGCGCGCCGCCGAGACCGACGCCGCCGCCGCGGCACTGGCCCGGGCGCTCGGCACGCTCCCTGTCGACCAGCGTGCATGCTGGGTGCTGAGGGAACTGCACGGCCTGCACTACGAAGAGATCGCCCAGGTGATGGGCACCAGCGAACAGTCCGTGCGCGGCAGGCTCTTCCGCGCGCGGCGCTCCTTGACGAAGGAGATGACGTCATGGCGCTAGACGACTCGCACCCCCCGCACGCCGGCAGCGCCCCACCGGGATCGACCGACGTACGCCCCACCGTGCGGCGGCCGGGCGACGCGGCCCTGATGGCCGGGGACGAGCGGCTGCCCTGCGGACGCCCGCTGAGCCTGGCCTGGGAGCAGGCCCGTGACCACACCGGCGCGTCCGACCCGCACATCGCCTCCTGCACGTACTGCACGCAAGCGGTCGAAGGACTGACGGATCTCGACCGGGCCACGCTCGCGCTCCGCACCCAGGAGCGCCCCAGCGGGACCACGTTCGCCGGGCGGGTCATCGACGCGGTGCGTACCGAAGTCCGCATCGGGCGCACGCTACTGCTGGACGACCCCGCGCGCGACCTGCGGATCTCGGAGACCGCGGCCGCGAAGGTCCTCCGCCGGGCGGCCGACACAGTCCCCGGGACACAGGCGGGCAGCTGCCGCCTGACGCCCACCGGGGACGGCACCCGAGTGCACGTCGACCTCACCCTGACCTCAGGGCTGGCGGCACCGCTGCCCCAACGGGCCGACCTGGTACGGAAAGCCGTGCTCCGGGCCGCGGACCGCGTCCTCGGACTGGCCGTCACCGCCGTCGACATCGAGATAGTGGACGTCAATGGGCGCCTCCACCCCCGCGGCCCGCGCGAAACCGCCCCACCCGGAGGGCGCACCTCATGAACGACCGTCAGGCGAGCGCCCTCCACCGGGCCGCGGCCCGCGCCGCCCTCTCCGCCCCCGGGGTGAGAGACCTGCAGCCCGGCCTGCGCCACCAGTTGGCCGCGGCCGTCCGCGGCGGGCACGGTACGCACTCCCCCACCGCGCCCCCCGAAGCCGGCATCCGGACCGGCAACACCCACGACCCACCGGGCTGGCACGTCGAGGTGCGCTGCATCATCGACGAATCGCGGCGTGCGCTGGACACCGCCCGGGACGTCCGCGAACGCGTACGGGCTGCCGTCACCGACCACCTCGCCGGGCAGGACGAGCCGGGGCATGTCGACGTGCTGGTCTCGATCACCCGCACCGAACCCACCTGAACCGCCCACCCGCCCGGCGCCCCGGGCGACGTCCGGCTACGCCTCCCCTGCATCAGCGACGCGCTGCGACCGGGCACATGCAGCGGGGCGCGCCGACGTCACGGGCTCCTGCTGATCGCGAGCGGATCGGTGAGGCCACCGCAGTTTTGTGCTGAGAGGCGAGGGCACCCAAGCGGCGTTGCCCGATCCGGCTGCCTGCCGGACCGGGAGAACTCCGCGGTCACGGAAGCACGCAGAGCCCGGTTCCGGGCGATGAAGCTGCGTACAGGAGACCGCACGGCGGACTGCGAAGAGTCACGGCGGTGTGACGATGCCGGGAGGGCGCGCGACCGGAAATTGTCACGTGCAGGGGCGCGTTGAGGAACGCAGTGGCGTAACGTGAGGGTCTCATCGCGCAGCGCCTTCCCGGAGAGCTTGATTCCGGGCTGAGCCTTGACCTTTACCTGACTGACCGTGTGTGCATGTGCGAAGGACGCGGTGGGTGCGAACAGCGGGAGGACGAACAGGACGGCGGCGAGAGCCGAAACCACGCTCCGGGCAGTCGTACCTCGGAACATTCGCCCCCCTCCAGGCAGTTCACCACCACACGCGTGCACCAACGAATGGACAATGACCAGTCAAGAACATCCTAACTAGGCAACGTCGTTTGCACTCAACGCTTCCCGCTGAAGAGAGCCTGAAAACCGACGTGGAGTCGGCGTGAACCTGCCCTTGCTGGCGGGAGGTTGATCGGTTACAGGGCCGGCTCTCCGAGACTGGCGCGACCGGTGCGGCACGCACGCCCCTCGTGAGCGCCGCACCGGATGCGCCGGTCCGCAGGCCATGACTCCGGGGTCCGCCTGGCTAAGGGCTTGCAGATCATTAACGCGTTGTCTTGATCACGCTGGGGACGCCACTCAGGGCTTGAACCCGAGCCTGGAGGGCTGTGAGGGTGGAGGGCGGGGTGGCTGCCGGCGGGATGACGATGCTGTGCGCCTTGAGCAGCGTCCTGATCTTCAGCAGGGTGTGGTGCATGGCGGTGCGACTGCTGTCGAACGGCACGGCGAGGGGTTCCGCAGTCAGGGCGACCCGCAGGTGAAGGACGACCGCCAGGACCTGGTCGGGGAAGGCGAGTCGGGGCGGGCGTCCGCGCTTGACGTCGCTATCGATGGCCAAAGTGTCGGTGAGTTCGCTCAGGTGCTGCCGGGACATGCCGGTCAGGGCGGGATCCCACAGCGAAGGGCCGAGTGCTGTCGGAACTCGTGAACATTCCGGCATGACTACAGCGACCGCGCGCCTCCGAAACAGCCATCGAAGTGTTGCCCGTTCTCGGGTTCTGGCTCAACTTCCGTGCAGAGGCGACTGTGAGTGACAACTGAACGACTCGGGACAGCTTCGGAAGTCGCCCGAAAATCGGCCGTCGCCGCTGTGGTTAGGCTGAGAGTCCGGGCCGTGGAAGAGGTCGTGCTCCGGCTGAAGCAGCTGTTGTTCCCGTCGATCGCGGACATCGCGGTGCTGTCGGTGGACGTGAATATCGAGATAGTGCGCGTTGACGCGCAGTGCACGGCGGTCGGCGCCGCCTGCACCGGGTGCGGGACCTGGTCGACCACGAGTGCATAGCTCCTACCTGCGGTTTCCTACTGACTTACCGAGCGCCGGACGAAGAGTCGTGCTCCAGTTACGAGTTCGGCGGTTCCGCTGCTGCAACACCATGTGCACCCGGCGGACCTTCGTGGAACAGATACTCGGCGTCACCCGCAGGTACGGCCAGCGCACTGAGCGGCTGCGCTCCGCTCTGGCCGCAGTCGGTCTTGCCCTGGCCGGACGGGCCGGGGCCCGGCTGGCTTCCGTCCTCGGCGTGTCCGTCAGCCGGGCACGGTCCTGCGCCTGGTCGACGCTCTTCCTGAGCCGGAGGTGCCCGGGCCGCGGGTGGTCGGCGTCGACGAGTACGCCACCCGCAAGGGCCGCCACTACGGCACCGTGCTGGTGGACGTCGAAACCCGTCGGCCGATCGATCTGCTCCCGGACCGGGAGGCATCCAGTTTGGCCGCCTGGCTCGCCCGACGACCTGGCGTCGAGATCGTCTGCCGGGACCGCGCGCCGTTCTTCGCCGAAGGCGCCGCTGCCGGAGCGCCGCAGGCGGTCCAGGTCGCGGACCGGTGGCACCTCTGGCACAACCTGAGCGAAGCCGCCGAACGGAGTGTCGCCCGGCACCGCCGCTGCCTGCGTGTCCTGACGCCCGCAGCGTCTCAGCCCGAACCCGAGACTGCTCCGGCCCCGGATCCGTCGGCGTCGCCATGGCCGACAGGTCACCGCTTTGCCGACCGGACTCGGGCCCGGCACGCAGCCGTCCACGCCCTGTTGGAGGCAGGACACAGCCGGCGCTCGGTCCAGCGGCAGCTCGGCATGGCCTGGCATACCGTCAAACGGTTCGCCGACGCCGCGGAGCCGGAGGAGTTGTTCACCGGCCAGTGGCAGAACCGGTCCTCGGTCCTCGGTCCTCGACGACTACAAGCCCTATTTGGACGACCGCTGGAACGAGGGCTTCACCAATGCGTGGAAGCTGTGGGAAGAGATCGTGCCGCTCGGCTACAAGGGCAGCTACCAGCGGGTTCGCGCCTACCTACGCGAGAAGCGCACCTCACCGCGACCGGTGACCGCCCGGCCGCCCTCGCCCCGTGCCGTCGCCGGGTGGATCCTCCGGCACCCGGACACGCTCAGCGAATCCGAGCAGCTCCAGCTCAAGGCCGTCCGGACGCACTGCCCTGAGCTCGACGCGCTCACCCGCCATGTCCGGTCCTTCGCAGCCATGCTCACCGGGCGCCAAGGCGAGCGTCTGCCGGACTGGCTCGACGCCGTCCGTCAGGACGACCTGCCCAGCCTTCACACGCTCGCCGCCGGCATCGACCGAGACCGCGACGCCGTCATCGCCGGCCTCACGCTGCCCTGGAGCTCGGGCGCCGTCGAAGGCCATGTCAACCGGATCAAGATGCTCAAGCGGCAGATGTTCGGCCGTGCGGGCTTCGCGCTCCTGCGGAAACGCGTCCTGCTGTCATGACGCTGCCGTGGGCTTTCGGCCGGCGGCCAGCAGGTCTGGGCGCAGCTTGGTTCGAAGCTGCTGGAACGCGGTCGGAAGCGGCCGTTGCGGAAGGAAGGCGCTGATCTGCCGTGCACAGTCCAGGGCACTGGCTGTGGTGGTATCGCATTCGAAGTCATACAGTCCATGCGCATGGACGTGCTGGAGTTGCCGGGCCGCGAGGCCCGCCGGGCGATCGCCACGCGCTAGTTCGCGCCGCCCCAGCTCTTCCAGCGAACATCGCACACCGACCAGGACGACATTTCTGGCGCAGAAGAGCCCGAGGCAGTCCAGCAGACGCCATTCCTCGCTCAGCACATGATCCACCACGACGTTGTTGCCAGCCGCAGCCATGCCCACGACCGCTCGGTGGTAGCCCATCCACGTGCGTCGCAGAACATTGGGCAGCTCCTCCGAACTGACCTCCCTGCGAGAACGCATCGCGTGGAAGGCATCCACAGGCATATGGAAGGACGGCTCGTCCAAGATCTGGAGCAGTGCTTTCGCGATGCTGGATTTACCCGAGCTGGACGTCCCATTCAAGAAGATGATCCGGCCGCTGGCGGCCGGAGCGGGGACGCCGCCGCAGTCTGCCGCCTCAGCAGCTCCGTCATCACCAGCTCTGGGCATGTGGGCTCCTTCACGATCACCAGTTGAATCCGATCATCATCGGGCTTCGGCGGGAGCTGCGACGGGTCACCCTCAGAACCCAGCCTTCTCCTCGGATACGTCGAGTAACCGATCACGGAAGTTGAGCCAGAACCCGTTCTCGTGTATAGAGCCACCGGGCACCAGGTCGCCGGCGGCCGGCCCTGACGGCAGTCCGCAACCGCCTCTCACCGCCCGCCTTCCAGCCGCCCGGCCTGGTGAACCCGGGCCCGTCCAAAAGGCTTCGTAGGGACGACCGCGGCGGCTGTGCTCCGGGAAGCGGCTTGTGCCCTTACGCTCGCGGCTTGACCCGCAGTGTCGACGGCCTTGGCTGCTGCCGACTGCGTGGTGGTCACGGTGCCGGACATTCCCCGCGTACGGTCCGCTGTGGTGTCACGGCTACTGGAACAGCTGGCCCACCGACCGGTCTCGATCGTAATGATCCGTGGTGGACAGGGGGGCGCCCTGTGGCTGGCTGAATGCCTGGCCGATCCGCGCGCGGCTGCTTGGGAAGTGCTCCTGGTCGAGGATTCGCTCTACGGATGCCGGGCGCAGGGCAACACCATCGAGTACAAGCGCAAGGACCGGATCGGTGCGCCCCACTACGGGCAGGACCCGAAACTCCCCATGGACGCGCTCACATGCGCGCTGGGCGCGCCGGAGTGGGCGAGAGGTACCTGCATGACAGCGAGGGCATCGACCCCACCCTCGGTGAGCAGCTCGAAGCGATGGACACCGAGCGCGTCGCGTTGGCGGCATCGTACGGGGTTGAGAGTGAAACTTTTCCTGAGATCCTGCGGCGTCAGTACGGGCACCAGCCCCGGTCGAGCTTCCACGCCACCATGGCCGCGACGCGTCACCTCTACCGCTCGCTCTCGCCCTCCGACCTCGGCAAGTCTCCGACTGTCGCGCACCCTGCGGGAGGACATTCCCGCTCTGTTCACGATGCTCGAGCTGGCTCGGGTTCAGAACATACCGATGCCCACCACCCGGGCCTTCGCGGACGCCTTGCCGTACTTGCTGGGCCGGGTCGGACTGGCGCTTACGGACATCGACCGGTACCCGCCGGTGACGCCGGGCATGGACGGCGAGGCGGTACGACGCCTCCTGGACGATCGCACGAAGTACCCATCCGAGGACGACGCATGAGCGTGCAGCAGACGGAAACCTCCATCCGCGATGTGGTCGTGGCCCACTGGCTTGCTGCCTTGGAGTACGACGACCCTGAGCCGGACGATGACTGGTTCGACTTCGGTGGCGACAGCCTCGGAGCCGTCCAGCTGCTGGGCCGGCTCGAGCGTGAAGGGCTCGTCGTTGACATCGCCGAGTTCTTCCGCACTCCGACTCTGGACTCGCTCGTCCGGCTTGTCGGCCCGAGCCCCTCGACGGATCTGCGGAGGCGGCAGTCCGCGACCTATCGGCCGGGGCAGAACTGCCGCTGACGCCGACCCAGTTGTACACGGTAGTCGCCGACGGTGAGACGCGTAACTGGCACAACGACCATCTCACCGTCCGGCTCTGCGAACACGCCACCTGGGAACGGGTGAACCACGTGGTACGGACACTGGCGCTGGCCCACCCGGCGCTCACCGCCCGGTTCACCGCTCACGAGGAGGGCCGGTGGGCACAACAGGTAGGTTCCGCTGACCAGCGCACCATCCCCGTGGTCACGGTGCCGGTTAAGGGGCACGAGGACATCGGCCCCGTCGAGGCCGCCGTTCGGGACCATGGGACCCGTTTCGATATCTCGCGAGGCGATGTGTCCGTGGCGCTCGTCTGGGAGGCGGAGGGCGATCCGATCGGGCTGACCCTGCTGTTCCATCACCTCTGCGCCGATGGCCACAGCGCGGACGTGCTCCAGCACGACATCGTCGCCGCCCTGCACGACGAGGTCAGTGCAGCTCCGCCCGAGGACAACTACATACCGTGGCTGGCCAGACTCGCCGAATGGACGGGTACTGAGCAGACTGCCGTTCTCGGAGCGACCGACGACGCGGAATTGGCGTTCCCTGTGAGCGATCTGCAGCACATGACACTCCACCTGGAGGTCGGTGCCCTCACGTCCCGGGAGATCGCCCCTGCCATCCTGACGGCGATGAGCCGCGCGGTACAGGGCCTGCCCAGCCCACGTTCCCGGGGCGTCGACATGACCTGGCACGGCCGTGATGCGATCCCCGGCTGGCCGTCGCTGGCGACGACGGTTGGCTGGTTCTCCCAGCTCCGGAGACTGGAGCTGCCGTCCGGCGCTCCCTGGACGGTGCCCGACGCGATGCGCGCGCTGGAGGCATTCGAGCAGGACAACGAATCGTTCGTGACCGGAGACTCCGCGGTCTCCCTGCTCACCGCTCCCGCCGGGCTGTACCTCAACTACCGTGGCTCGCTGCGCGGCACTCTGTACGCGCCGGTTCGGGACTGTCTACCGGTTGACCTGGACTTCGGACCGCAGTCCTCTCCGGAGGCGACCACGCTGTACCACCTTCGCTGCGTCGCCGACCGGGTCCATGGCGGCGTCCGGCTGGGGATCAAGTTCCGCCCTGACTCGCCCGTCGCTGCCTGCGTCATCGAGTCCCTCCGCGCGGGGGTGGGGCAGTGACAGGCATGCCCTCTGCAGTCGGCCCGAACGTCGGTCTGCTGGTTGGCACCACGCCAGCGGTGCCCTTTGCCGACTTGTTCGCCCAGGCGCGCGACCGGAACCTGCCCGTGATGGTGCCCGCGGCAGTCGCTGCGTCGACGCCCGAGGTCCCGGCCCTGGCCGAGTCGGTCGGCGTCCGCTGGGAGAAGGTCGGCGACGACTTGATGGCCGCAGTGCGCGAGCGCGGGTTGGACACGATCCTCACCTTCGACGAGCGATACGCCTACGAGTGTCTGGAGGCAACCGTCCGGCTCCGGAACTCCGACGCACCCCGGCCGCACGACAAGTTCGACATGCGCATGCTGCTCAACGAGCATGGCCTGTCGCACACTCGTGCGTGGGAGCTCACGTCGGACGACGACATTGCCGCGGCCCTCGAGGAGGTTGGCACCCCCGTGGTCAAACCCCGCCCGAGGCGTCTCCAGCCGTGACGTGGTGATCGTCCGCGACCTGCCCTCTTGGCGGCGGGCCGCGGCGGAGAGAGACCTGTTCCTGTCGTCGGGCGAGTTGTACGCCGAGGAGTTCCACGAGCACCTGCCCTTCGGCGAGCACCAGGACTGGTACGCCTCCTACCTCGCCGTCGATGTCATCCACGGCGTCGGTGGGACCGTGTTCCTGCCCGCAGACCGCAGGAAGCAAGCGGCCAACTACGGCGAGACGGGCTCCCTGGTGCCGTCCCGTATCAACCCGGAGGTGCGCGCAGCCCTGGAGTCCTGGGCCCGCGAGATCGCCGAGCTGTGGCGGGGCATGTGGCCGGCCTTCCACATCGAGTTCGTGAACACCGCGCAGGGCTTCCAGCTGATCGAGGTCAACCCCCGGCTGGGCGGCCACCTTCATGTCATGGTGAAGGCCATCTCGGGCGACGGGAACCTCATCGGCGCGGTGCTCGACGCCGTCACGGGAGACGAGCCGCACCTGCCGGAACCGCGTGGCCAGGCCAGCTACATCCTCGTACACCCGCCGGAGGGCGCGCTGACGGTCGACTCCCCTCCGGACTATCGCACCCTCCTGCGCGAGCACCCGGGTGTCAGCGTGGCCCGACGGCGCCGCGCTGAGACCCGGTTCGATCCCCGCGACGGAACGCTCAACGCGCTGTGCGAACTCCTGGTGACAGCACCGGACGCCCAGACGCTCCGAGCGAGGATCGACCGATCACAGACACATGTCATCTCGTCCGCCCGCTCAGCTACGGAACCGTCGCATGACCTTGTGGACTCGCATTGCTGAACTCGCCGTCGCCCGGCGGGACCGAACCGCCGTCATCGGAGCGAGCGCCAAGCACACCTCTGCGGACCTGCTCTCGGACGTCGCCGACCTTTCCCGGCGGATCGAGGAGCTGGCTCCGCGCGACCATGTGGTCGCCGTCTCCGGGCAACGGGGCTACGGCACCCTGACCTGTTGTTGGCGTGCCTGGCCACCGGCCGGGTGTACCTGCCGGTGGACGAGCGGTGGCCAGCCCAACGTGTCGACCTTGTTGTATCCGAAGCCGGTGCGGCCGTCCTGTCCTGACCCCTCCCCCAGCCGTATCGGAATGCGCTCTGAGGTCCGGCTGCCATCGCCCTTGGCGACGGTGGCTGTCGTGGGGTGACCTCCGCATCGGGTCGTCGTTGAACGGATGCATTGGTGCAGGGCGGCGGTCGGCTTCCTCGCTCGCCCATGCCCGACCGGGCAGCCACACCTTTGCAAACCGCCGCCCATTCGACCAGCGACGTCAGGAGGCCGGCTCAAGCGCGCCAGCGTTGGGCGTATCCCTCCCGCAGCGGTCCGCCAAGAACGTCGAGCACTTGCTCAGCAGCCATCGCCAACAGGGTGGGATCCGCGTGCTCGGCCACGGCCTGATGGCCCTCGAGCAGGGCCTTGCCTCGTACCGGGTCCGCACCCAGCAGTCTGCGGGGCAGCCACTTACCGATGCCCGTCCAGCCACCGTGGTGGGCAATGAGGAGATGTGCCGCCTCGCGCAGGGTGAAATCGGCGAGGGAGAGCTGTTCATACCGGTCGGCCGGCGAGGTATCTGTCAGATCGTCCATGAAGCAGGTCAGGACGTAGCGTCCTCGTTCCCACTCCGCTGGAGTGAGCGCCGGAGGACCGGCCGCCAGCACTGCTCGCGCCCGTTCCCGCGTACGCAACAGATGGCCATGAGGGTCGGTCAGGGGCATGCCTTGGTCGTAGATGAAGAGGACGGTGCCCCGGCGAAGGACTCTGTCTCTCTCGAAGTGGTCCATCACGTCCGCGAGAGTGTGCAGGAAGAGCTCGGCCAGGCGGCCGCCGTGACGTATCACCTCGCGACGGCTGGTCTCCCAGTCCGGGAGGAGGATGGCAACGTCAAGATCGCTGCTTGCCGTAGCACGCCCCTCAGCAGCCGAGCCGCCGAGTATGGCCCCCAGAGCGTGCGGGAAACGGTCCTTGATCAGCTCCAGAGCCTGGTCTGCCGGAGTGACTTGATCATTCATGGGAGATCATCGTGCCAGCCCTCAGGTAAGCGTTCCACAGGTCGCCTTTGTGCTGGCGCTACTGCCTGCGTTGCCGAAGCTGGAGTGCTTGATCCGGCTGAGAAGTCAAAGACCCTTGAGGTTGAAAGGCAAAGCCAGAACCGGTGGCGGAGCCAAACGCTGATGAAGGTGATGGTTTCCGGAGCCGGCTCCGTATTACGTGCCGCAGGAGGAGGCCGGGCTGGAGGAAGCCGGCCGAGGCTCGTGGCCGCGACCGGTTCCCTCCCCCCTCGGCCATGAGCGGCCGCTGGGTGATGATGCGTCAGCGGTTGATCGCCTGGATTTCGCCCACCGTGACGTCCTGGACAGTGCCGAAGTGGCCATCGGGGAGTTGTCCGCCATTGGTGCCGGTGCCAGTCCAGTGGACCTTCCAGGTGATGGTGCCTTGAGCGGGTAGGTGGCATCGCCGCTGGAACGCAGGTATTTCACGCCACACGGTGGATCGGCTTTCGCATGGCCCTTGGTGTAGGGCTGACCGATGCGCCCGTCCTCGATGCGGCACTCGCCGGAGGCAGGGTAGGTCTGCGCATCGTCGGTCCCCGGTTCGATACGGAGGAGACAGGTTCGGCTGTTGTCGTCGCCTGGATGTTCAGGGCAGGGACGGACGCTGTCACCGAGACGGGATTGAACTCGGCCTTGTTCAGCCAGGCCCAGGTGGGCAGGTTGACCTTCGATTCGCCCTCGGGGTTGAGCTGAAGCCTGGTGTCGGGCACGCGGATCTCGGCATAGGCGAGCTGAGCGAGGGTCTCGGGTGTGACGGCTTCCGGTGTATCGGCCGGAGGCGGGTCACCCTTGTCGACCCAGAACGGCGGCTTGTCGCACTGGTCCCACCCTGGAGGGTAGTTGGACGCGGAGTAGTCATCCCACCAGTAGCCCTTGCCGGACTTGGCCAGGTTGAAGTTCTTGTACGGCCTGCCGTTGACGTATCGCTTGCGCTCCTCAAAGTCCCACTGAGGGCTGGTCGAGTCCACCTCCCAGATCTTCTCCTTGTACCTCTTGAACTCCTTCGGCGTGTACCTGGGCGCATACCAGCAGGCCGGTGGCGACCAGCCCCCGACCGGTACAGGGGCACCGGCACCACCCCCGGATCCGTTCTTTGAACGGTCGTAGACGATCCCGCCCGCGGTCGCGGAGTACGTGCCGTTCTTACCGGCATTGCCGGAGGTGTGTGTTCCCCCGTTCGTGGCTCCCCCGTCGCCGTAGCCAGCCCAAGCCGGGCCTGCAGTCAGGAGAACGACTGTCACGGATGCCGCCGTGCCTATGCCCAGAGGGCGTTAAGATTCAGGCCTGGCATTCGGCGCTACCCCTCTGGGACGTCAACTCTTCGTTGACCCAGACGCCTTGATCGTTCGCGCGGAGTCGGCTTGCGTAGATGACGAAGTCGTTCTTGGACGGTTTCGTCACGCTGGTCTTCCCCGTCTTGAGGCTCTTGTTGTACGCCTTACGCTGGTCCTCGCAGTACACGAGAGACGCGGTTTTGTCCTTCTTGACCTGAGCCTTGGCGTTGTAGAACCGCTTGGTGCCGGTGATGCGGATCTTGTTGTCGACGAACGACTGGATGAACTGCTCGCTTCCGGCTGCCGCGGGGCCCTCGGTGTAGAAGCGGTACGCCGCATGGGTGGGGTCCTGGCGAGCGATGGCCATGTCCACGGCTTTGATCATCTGCTCGGTGTCAGCGAGTACGGCGTCCTTGTCCTTGTCGCCGGTCTTCTGCCAATCAAAGGCGTAGGACAGATCGCCGGGGACCTTGATCTTGGGGCGGTCGTCGGAGCCCGGTCCGGACGACGCCGTAGGCGACGGCTTCTTCTCCGACTCCTCGGCTCCGGCGATCTTCCCCGAATCCTTGCTCTCGTCACTGCCGCCGCTGCACCCCGTCAGCAGTGCGACGGCAGCGAGAACGGCTACGGCAGGCAGGCGTACGGACGCCACGGATCCCCCTCTTGAGTTCTTCTTGATCGATGCGGCCCCAACATAGTGCACACGCTCTACGCCCCATCAGCGAGATACGCCAACGCCGGGCCTCGCCCCCCCTACACGCCGTGATCTCGCCTCCGAACCTCCGTACGGTGAAGCCGGAGGCTCGAGCTGGACAGGGCGCTGGCCTCGCAGACCTCATGGCGACAACGGATGCGGTGGTGTTGGCGACCGGGCGTCACAGAGATGGCCGAGGTGCTCTCCAGCCGTCAGCTCGGTAGCCCCGCATGCAGGAGAAGCGAGGTTGTCAGGTGTAGTAAGTAGCGTCACCAACCAGGACCGATTCGAAGTACAGCGTGTGCCCATCCTGGGGATCCCGCGGAACCTCACGTCCGGTGTCGCGGGTAAACGCAAGCGTAAGACCGAGAGCCACAGGCTCTTCAAGGTCGGAAAGGTCCAGGTCGCACCCCTGCGAAGCCAGGTGGTCCAGGACCTCCCTGGCAGGTGTACGAAAAATGTCCAAGTCACCGTCGAGAACGCGCACATCGGCGTCCTCCCGTCGGAATCGCCACAACTCGACGGCAGTTACTGTCTTCCCGTCTTCAAGGTGAACGACGATCTCGAACTCGTTCTCTTCGTCGGCGAAGACGATCTTCACGGTCGGGTCGTGTGCGTAGGGGCCGCTGACATTGGGTTCGCCCCAGGTTTTCCCTGCTTCCAGGGCTTGCTCGAATGGCATTCCGATGAGTACGGGTGCGACGCCGCGGGGTGGATCGATCACGATGTCCATGGTTGCATCCTCATTTGAGCAGGTCGTAATTGATGGTCCAGCCATTGTCGTTGAGCAGCCGTTGGAGACTCTTGTTGTCCGGCATGCTGGCCACCATGTCCGCGATGTGCTGGTCGTACTTGGTCCCGAAGCGTGCGCGGATATCGTCGATGTCCATCTTCATGGCTTCGTCGAACTTACCTTGGTCGATCAGGTCTTTCTGCGCCTGGTGCCACTGCTTTGCTGGGCGGCCGGATCCGGTGCTGGTGACTGCGCGGTGGTCGGCGTACTCCATCCGGATCGAGGGGCCGCTGGAGGGGCTGAGGTCCAGGTGCTTGTAGGCCTTCTTGGCGGGGATGTGGTTGATCTCGTTGCCGGGGCGTGCCGACTGCAGTCGGCTGTACCAGCCGCCGACTCGGTGCATGCTGCCAGGCCGAGGGGGTCGCTGATGCTGAAGGGGTTGCAGACGTAGGAAGGACAAGGACGGATGCGCCACACGGGCCGAGGTGCTGATCGCCGAGTCCCCTACGCCCGTCGAGACCGGCCCGGGTTGCCGGATGCTGTCGGGCAGCTGATTCTCGTACTACGACCAGCAGCAGGTCACCGATCCCAAGGGACTCGACATCGACCACGTCGTTTCGCTCGATGAAGCCTGGGACTCCGGCGCCTCACAGTGGACGCCCGCACGCCGCCAGGTAGGTGCTTTATGGGGCAGGCCAATCCGCCGGTCTCACCCCACATAACCGACTCGTGATGGTCGGAGACTCAGCCCAGGCCGTCTACTGACGCGGCGCCAAAGACGTGATGGCTTCTGCGCGAGGGAGGTCGCACCCAGGCGCACCCAGGTGTGACCTCCCTCGCACATCATGCGTGCGTCATGCGGCCCTGCTTCTCCGGACCAAGCCCACCACGAGGTCTGCAACGACGAAGCCGAGGAGCGTCACTCCGAGCACCGGCAGGGCCCACCCGAGGATGACCACGGCCGGGACGCCCACGATCAGTACGGGCAGCGGCACGCGGCGCCAGGCGCCGCGTGCGGGCGCCTTGCCGAATGGTGCCGTGCGGTTCGCACGGGTCGGGCGCCGTTGCCACCACATGCGGTAGCCCCAGAAGATCACCAGCATCAGCCCGATCGCGACGGCGGCGAGCACGATCTGGTTGACGATCCCGAAGAGGACGCCCATGTGTCCCTGCACGCCGAGCTTGCTGAGCTTGGCGAGGAGGGGGTAGTCCGTCCATCGGGAGTGAGCGGTGACCTTGTCGTTGTCGACGTCGACTGCCACCTGGTCGTAGTGCACCGGCCAGACGTTGTCGTTCTGCGCCACGGTCCAAGCGCTGGCGGAGTCGGCGGGCGGCATGATCTCGACGGTCCCGTCCAGCTCGTTATCGCGGGCCGCCTTGAGGGCGGCGTCGAAGGAGGCCGGGTCGATGTCGGCCTCCTTGCCGTCGGACTCGGCACCCTCGTGGCCCTCGTGACCTGCGTGCTCGTCCTCCGCGGGCGGAGTGGCGCCCGGCAGGCGGGTGTCCAGCTCCGGAGCGTTGCCCTTGGCCGCATTGAGGAGCTGCCCGAACCGGTCACCCGCGTAGTGGGACCAGGTCAGTCCTGTGGCGCTGAGGAAGAACAGACCGAGGGCAAGCCACACTCCGGTCGCCGCGTGCCAGCTGCGGGTACGCCGTACCCCGCTCGCGGAACGGTCGGGAAGGAGTGCGCCGCGCGCGGATTTGGCCCGCTGGCCCCGGCTGCGGCTCAGCCATAGGACGAGTCCGCCGGCGACGACCACCCACAGCCAGCTCGCTGCGGTCTCCGAGTACAGACGGCCGGTCTCCCCGAGGTGGAGATTGCGGTACAGGTCGTCCAGCCACGTGGTGAGCGGCGTCGAACCGAACCAGGTGGTCAGCTCTCCCTGCACATCCGCAGTGTAGGGGTCGACGAACACGGTCCGCTGCTTCTCGCCCAGCTCGGGCAGCGACAGCACCACGCGGGTCGCGTCGTCCGGCGCGGACGGGGTGATCACCGAGGCGAGCGTGCCCTCGGGGTGCTCCGCACGAGCCGCCTCGATCTGCTCGGCCAGCGGCCGTGGAGTCTCGCCCACTTGCTCCACGGATATCTTGTCGCCGTAGACGAGCTGGTCGAGCTGCGGCGTGAAGGTGTAGAGCAGCCCGGTCACGGCGGCGACGAAGAGGAACGGGGCGACGAACACCCCGGCGTAGAAGTGCAGCCGGACGATGAGGGCACGTACGCCGTTCCAGGAACGCCCGGGGGCGGACGGCTCGGGCCCTGCGGACGGCGGATCGTCGCCCTGTGGCTGTCTTGCGATGGCTGAAGTCATATCTGGGATCCCCAAGTGCTGAGCGTCGCGGAGCGGCGCGTCCGGCGGTGAACGGAAGGCGGGGCAATCCGCCTGAAGATGGCACTGGTGCCATGACCGCCGAGGACGGAGGCGGTCAGGCCGGGAGCACGAGGGGTGGGCCGCGCCGGGGACGGCAGCGGGTGAGCACTGACTCGACGAAGGGTCGCGAACGCGTCGCCGGTACCCAGGGGCGATGGTCCGGGGGAAGCTGCAGGACCACGCGGGCAAGGCAGTGGAGATCGGACCGCAGCAGGGCCCAAAGGCGGCACAGCAGACGCTCCCCGAAGACCAGGCACAGCGCGGTCCCGAAAGCCGCCAGCGCATGCCCGGCGGTCATCGTGGTGTTCATTGCGTGGCCGGCGGACGCGAGAGCCTCGCCTCCGGATGCTGTGGGCGGGTCCACGCCCTGCATCGGCATGCCGTGGTGACTGTGCGGCAACGCCTGGGGCTCGTTGCTGAGCCCGGCGGTTGTTGCGTGTGGTGAGTTCCCCGACAGCAAGTGGAAGACCACATGCAGCACAAACTGAACTCCGCCGAGCACCAGCACTGTGACGTCGAACCTGCGCTGTCGGGCTCCGAAGAGAACGGTCCCGAGAACCACGAGGCCGCCGAAGACAGCCAACAGCACACCCGTCCCCGGGAGTCGTCCACCCGCCGCCGTGTGTCCCAGCATGCTCAGCAGAAGGGACGAACAGGCGCAAAGCAGGCCATTCCCGGCCCGCCTTAGCCAGCTTCCCAGTCCGCGCACCGGCACAAGGTACCGACAAGGCGCGGCGCACGGAATGGGGGGTTCCGGACTACCGTCCACACGATTCGGGTCATTTCCGGCGCGAGCGAACACTGTCGCTCAACGAATCCCAGAACATTTTCGATGCTCCGTCGCCAGAAGCCTGACCGAACCCATGAACAAAGCTGCGGCTGGCAGTGATCGGGGCCACCTCATCCGCATCCGCCATTCCTTTCAGCACTCTCAGGACCGCGGCTAGTTGTATTGACCTGGAGCGTTGTTCACGCGGCTGATCGGTGCCTGGCCGCCGAGTGCGGTGTGGCAGCGGTGATGGTTGCAACTGTGCAGGAGACTGTCCAGTGCGGCGGTTCACTACTCGTTGCTGGTGTAGGGCCGGATGTAGGCCCATTCATCCAGCAGGGTGCGGTCGAAGCGTTCGACTTTGCCGTTGGTCTGGGGCCGGTAGGGGCGGGGGCGTTTGCGGTGGCACCGATGTCGGCCAGGGCCTGCTTCCACTGGGTGCTTTTGCGGTAGGACCAGGCGTTGTCGGTCAGGACCCGTTCGATGCGGTCGATGCCCAGGGTGGTGAAGTGGGCGGCGGCCCATCGCAGGAAGGCTGTGCAGATGGCGGCTTTCTCGTCGGTGTGGACTTCGCTGTAGGCGAGGCGGGTGTGGTCGTCGACGGCGGAGTGGATGTAGTCGTAGCCGGTGGTGCGGCGCCGGTCGGGACAAGTGGCCCGGCCATGGACGCGCCAGCCGCCGCCGTCGGGGATCCGCCCGAGTTTCTTGACATCGATGTGGACCAGTTCGCCGGGCCGGGAGCGTTCGTAGCGGCGGATGACCCGGCCGGTGGGCCGGTCCAGGTGGGCCAGACGGTTCAGTCCGTGCCGGGTCAGGATCCGGTGCACGGTCGAGGCAGGCAGGCCGAGCATCGGCCCGAGGCGGGCCGGGCCCAGCTTGCGTTGGGTGCGTAGTTCGCACACGCGGGCTTCGACGGCTGCGAGGGTGCGGTGCGGGGTGGTGCGAGGGCGGCTGGACCGGTCGGCCAGCCCCCACTTCTCCTTCCGCCCGCCAGCGGCGGACCCACTTGTGTGCCGTGGCACAACCTCGGCGACCCGCCGAGCGGGCCGTCGCCCGCCACCGCCATTGCCTGCGCGTCTTAGTCCCCGAACCAGCCGAGAAAGAGACCAACGAACCCGCGCCTACCGCGGACTCGCCGACCTCACCCTGGAAGAGCGATCGGTTCGCCAATCGCATCCGGACCAGGCACGCCACCGTCCAGGCGATGCTTGAAGCCGGCCACAGCCGCCGCTCCATCGGCCGCCAACTCCACATGACCCACCGCACCGTCAAAAGCCTCGCAGACGCTGCCAAGCCGGAAGACCATCAAGATGCTCAAGCGCCAGATGTTCGGGCGTGCGGGCTTCGATCTCCTGCGGAAACGGTTCTGCTCGCCTGACCTTCTGGCGGCCGCCCAGTCGATTTCACGCTCCTACAGGGCGCGCTGGTAACGGACTTCGGGTACGGATACTCCGTCGTAGTCTTCTGCCTGGACAGCACCGTCAGCGACATAGCCAGCCCGCTCGTAGAAGCGATGTGCCCTGGTGTTGTCGGTAAGGACCCACAACAGCACCAGGTCGAAGCCATAGGCATGAGCGAGAGCCTGCACGGTTTCGAGTAGCGTGCGGCCGATTCCAGCCCCAGTGAGTGAGGGCTGAACGTACAGAGCGCAAAGCTCACCCGTATTCGGGCTTGTTCCGGTGCCCCGAAAGGGCCCGAGGCAAGCCCAACCCGCGACTCGCCCATGGGTGTCTACCGCTACCAGGTTGGTTACGCCCCCCTTCGACCTCTTGAAGTGCTGTCGGCGCTGCTGAATATCTGCCTCAACCGTCATGCCATCGAGGAAGGACTGAGGAACCATCCCGACATACGCGGCCTTCCAGCCAGTCACTCGTATCGCCGATACAGCCGGAACATCGGCTTCCGTCATAGCTCGTACAGTCAACATCTCGGCACCGTATGAGAACCATCACCACGACCGCCTGGGATTTACGGTCGGGCAACCGCAGCGACTACTCATAGTGACGCATCGCTGAGTAGGCCCGGAGCGCGGTGCCGGGATTGCTCCCGGTCCCAGCTTGGCCTGCATCTCCAGTACCCGGGCCCGAGGGCCCGGAGCTCCGCCATTCGGCGGGGCGTCTTCCTGCATTGCAGCATCCTTCCCTTCTCGATACCGCTGCCGCCCTTTCCCATGTGGCCGGCTCTCCCGGCCTCGGAGGACTACGGCGGCTCCGCCCCGTCCCGGACCGATCAGCGGTCGATGCGCTCAGCCGACCGGCTGCTGGCCGCAGGTAGCGGGGGGAGGTTCGGGACGGTTCCCGTGTTCACTGTGGTCCGCTCGATGAAGGAGGAGCCCGACTGTGTCCCTGCGGCATCGCCACGAGTACACCGCAGGCTTTCCCCATGGCCTCCCGGCCAGCTTTCGTAGACCGACCCAGGAGTTGTCAGACCACCCGAAAGGATGACCCGCAAACGCACCGCTACCGGCCCTGATTCGCCAGGTTCGAGCCGGAGGCACTTTAAGAGACGTAAGACGCCGGTTCCTCGCGTACTCCTCTCCATCACGCTTGCCGGACCCGCCCCATCTGGCAGTACTGGACACGTCCCGGCTTTGTCAGGACCGCTCTCGCCCTCCCCGGCATCACCCGGATCAGGCTGCTTTCAGCTTCAACCCGACTGCTGCGACAGCGGGTTGGTGCAGGTCTTCCACCTCCACTCGAACCAACAGCGCCTCACGGCGCAAACGGAAGTTGAGCCAGAACCCGAGTTCCGACAGCAAATGTTCACGGCTCTGGGAGGCACCCACCCGCGGTCGGCAACGGAGCCCTGGCGGCCTGTCACCTTCGCCCGTAGCCACCGCTTTTGCCCCGCCCTCCGGACGGGCGGCAAACGGCGTCCCGCCGGTTGCCGTAGAGCCGCCTCCCCTGCTCGTGAACATCCGGCATGGGCATTGCCTCCCAAACTGATGGAGAATCGCTGCTCTACGACGTGCACAGAGCCAGCAGCACTTGTGCACGGGTTCCGAAGGCAGTCGGTGATCAGCCCACCCGGGATTGTTGACGAGAAGGGACGGCACTGCTGGCCGCTCACCGTCCGGGGCCAGTGGCCCGCCATCCGGGGAGCGGACGGCACCGGCGCCTCGCCAGGGTCCAGCACTACCGCTGCGCGCCCAGCGCATGCCGGACGGCCTGCTCGATCACCGCCCTTTGGGCATCGGGCTGGTCCGGCAGGCGCTTCGGTGGGGTGTCGTGGACGGCCATCAGTGTGTCGGCTGTGGGTCGATCTCCCCGTTCGGCGCTGATGTCCCGGACGACTTCGTAAGGGTGACAGCGGCGTGGCGGCCGTACTGCTGCTGGGTCTTGCTGGTGACCTTCACTGGGACGGCTTGGGTACCTCCCCCGGCGCCCGGCTGCTTGCCCTGCAATGCCCCCTGCCCACCGACACCAGCGGGCGCCTGCGAGTACCGCACGGCCTCCTGCGAGGCATGCGGCTGTGGGGGCACACAGAACTGTGGCAGGAGCTGGCCCAGGCCCACTGACCGCATCTGCCGACCTCAAATCGGCGCCGGTAGAGGTACATCTGCGTGGTGCCACACTCTTGGACCGCGCTCCCGGCCGCAGCACACGCTGCCACGCCGCCCACTGGGCCTTGCACCCCGCACCAATGGCTGCACCGGCCGCCGCGCCACCCTCCGTGCGACTGACCGCGCTCGTGCTGGCTGCTCACACCCCCGCCCATGACCGCCACAGGGCCGACTTGGACATCCTTGCCCGCCTGTGCGGACACTCCCCCCAGCAGACCAAAGAACTGCTCGACCGACTGGTGGCCAAGTACCCTGTCGGCCTGGCACCATCAGCGAGACACCGACGAAGTGTACTGGCAGCCAGCATCACATCACCAGCACCCCGTCGGCTCCGCCAAGACCGCTGCGCACTGAGGGCTGAGTTTCAGCAGACAAGCGAGAACGATGCAGGTGCCGTGCGTAGTATCACTCCGCAGAACTGTGCGGCAGTAACTGCTACTGCTCACACAGCAAAGCGGAAAAGCACACGTTGGATTTCGCAGACGCCGCGCACTCGCTAACCGCGGCGCTCAGAAAGGGTGTGAGCGCCATGTCCGAAACCACCGAACTGACCTCGCAGTACAGCGCGCAGGTGGCCGGCGACCTTGAACGCAACCTCAAGGAGCAAGACCGCCTCGGCGGTGAAATCGAAGCGCTGCAGGCGCAGTTGGCCGCCCTGCGGCACGACCACACCGTCCTGGTGAACATCCAGCAGGCCCTCGGCATCCCCGCGACGACCGCTGCGTCTGAACCCATCGCGACGGTGCCGGCCGCCCGTAAGAAGGCCGCAGGCGCATCGGGCACGGCCAAGAAGGCGCCCGCGTCCGGGAAGCGGACCGGCAAGAAGGCCGCGAATGCGGCGGCCGCACCGTCAACATCGCCCACGCTCGTCGACCTCGTGCGCGAACACCTGGCGGGCCAGAGCGAACCCCGCTCCGCCGCCGAGATCACCACCGCCCTGGGACAGCAACGCCCCGAGCGCACCATCAAGACCACCGTCGTGCGCACCACGCTCGAAGGGCTCGTGGCCAAGAGCCAGGCCCAGCGCACCAAACAGGGTTCCTCCGTCTTCTACACAGCGCCCGACGCGACGCAGCCAGCACCCGCCGCCCAGAGCGAAAGCCAGCCCGAACCTGCCAACCCCTGAGACGGTCCGTTGATGCCAATCCCATGCCGCCTGACCCCTTTATGCCGCAGTCTCCTGCACGGAAGCAGGGAAAGCCGACGAAGCGGACGCGCGGGGGTTGGAGGGCGCCGGAGGCCACTGCGCGATCGCGCAGGGTTCGCAGGCTGATGCGGACTCCTGTTGCGTCTTCGATGTGCCATTCGTTCACGCCCTGGGTCTTGGTGCCGCGGGCGACGGCGCCGGCTTCGTCGACCCGGCCGTAGGGGGTGCCGCCGGTCGCGGCGAGGATGATGCCGCCGTCTTCGTCGATGGTGGCCCAGTGATCGGTGGAGCGGTAGGTGAGCACGATCCGTGTGCCGGGCGTGAGGATCTGGGCTGCAATCATTCGGGCGACATCCGTGCGACGGCGCCCCGCGGCTGGTCTGCGCCGCACGGCGACCGCGCGGGTCCGGACAGGCGGTTCGTCGGCGTCGCCTGGCTCGCTGGGCGAGGTGACGGGCAGGCCCAGACGTTCAGGGTTGCAGGTGGAGTGGTTGCACCGCACGGAGGCCTTCGTGTCCCACCGTAGTGCCCGACTGGCCGTTCACCGCGGGAGGATCTTGGTCGAGCGTGTCCTCGGGACGTCCCGTGGCCCATGCACGCAGGGAGGGGCATCTCCCATCAACACCGGTCACAAGTGGGACCGCTGGCGCGGGGATGGACCTGGAGGGCCTGACGAACCGCGCAATCGGAGAGGGCGGCCGCCCCGGGCTCGCGCGGCGCGCGATCGCCGGCGCAGGAAGGCCTGGTACCCAACGTCCGCCGATTCAGAAGTCTTCACCCGCAGGAGCGCACGATCAGGGCACTCCCAGGAGGGCGAGGTCGATGATTCGATTACCAGGCAACCAACTCCCCTTCGATCTTCATGTATGATCGATGTATCAACCTGTCAATCTAATGGGAATCATGAACGCGACACTGCGTACGGCTGCCGATCTTGCACCCGTATCGACGATCGTCACCGGTAGCGTCCGCGACCACCGTCGACTGCTGCACCGACACCCCAGGCGTACCGGCTTCGAGGGATACAGCGCGGCCCTGGATGCGCTGGAAGAATGCCTCCCCCGAGCGGCCTCCCCTACGCGCAGCCCCGACCAGTGCCAGCGTGGCGCCGAGGACCATCGCCACGCGCCCTTCATGGAAAGCTACGGCCAATTCCTCGCGTCGGTCGCACGCATCAGCGCCATCCTGGGCACGTTGCAGGAGGGCGTCCTTCGCGAACAGGCGAAGGAGCTGCGCGGGCTGGCGAATGAAGTCCAGCAGCGCCACAGGAGGGTGGCCGAACAGGCCGAGCAGGACAACTTGCCGCTCGAGGACCCGACCAAGCCGTTCGGAGTCCTACTCATCGATGCCACCCGGCTGGTGGAGGAACTCCAGCGCACCAGCGACGTACTGCAGCGGTACGCGGATCACTGAACATCCGCGTTCGAACACTCCCGCAGTTGGGATCGGCAAAGGATGCCGGCCATCAGCAGCGGTGTACGAGCGTAGAGTTCCCGCAGGGCGAACGATGCCCCCTCCCCTGCAGTAGAGGACCGAGGTTGCGAAGCGCCGCAGCAGGGCGGGTAGCTGTCCGCTCTGGTGCGACAGGTTCCAGGCGACAGCCCCGGGCAGGCCGCTCGGCAGACGAGCCGTGCTTTCGCCTTACCCCGCGCTGCCCTTGGCCCGTCAGCGGGAATTGCCGAACCATCCCCAGCCCCCAGCGGACATCGCCGATCCACAATAGTCACAGCTCCGCAAGTACGCTCCGGCTGCCGGAACTTTCGCACCCCTGAGCCCTTCCCTCTCGGTCCGGCCGGGGCGTTCGGCGCCCCGCAGAGCCCGGCGCCGCTGCTGATGTGGGGCAGGTACGCACCGTGCCCCGCTGCGGTTCCTGTCGCGGCCGAGGGGCATGGTCCCTCCTGGACGCCCCCGTCAGGGCTCTGAGGCATGAAGGGGGGTCCACGGCGGTCCGGCATGGGTGCCCAACGTGGCCTGTTTCCTGCCCGGCTGAAGGTCGCCTCCTCGGCACAGCTGGAGCACACGGCTTGCTCTTCCCTCACGCGCACCCGCGACCCTTGGACCCGGCGCTGATCCCGGGGTCCCTCGCAGCCGATCGAGTGATGCCCATGCGGGGCCCGGGGTACCGCCCGGAATCGTCGGGGGGCACCGTCCGTGCCACGCTGGAACGAAGCGAGGAAGGCGGTGTGCGCATGGCATCGCAGGCCGGGCCTGGCCAGCCCGCTCCCAGCGGCTTCTCCCGGCAGGACCGCGCAGTCATCGCCGCGGCCGCGATCTCGATGCTCGTCGTGCAGATGGACTGGTTCGCGCTCAATCTGACGCTCCCTGTCATCGCTCGCGACTTCCACACCTCCTCCACCGATCTTCAATGGCTGGTCAGCGGATACATGCTCGCCCTGGGTGCGCTGATGATCGCCGGGGGCCGCTTCGCTGACCTGCACGGCAGACGCCGTGCCATCGTCATCGGCCTCGCGTGCTTCGCCGCCCTATCGGTGGTGTGCGGGATCGCGCAGAACACTCCCTGGCTCATTGCCGGGCGCGTGGTCCAAGGGGCCACTGCCGCGCTGATTTTCCCCGTGGCCGTGGCCATCGCCTCCGCTCACTTCCGCGACAGACGCCAGGGCCGCGCCGTCAGCACCGTCCTCGCCTTCAGCGCCGTCGGTACCGCACTAGGCCCCTTCGTCGGTGGTGCCTTCGCCGAACATGTGAGCTGGCGCGCGGTGTTCCTGATCAACGTGCCGCTCTGCCTGACCGCCATCGCGCTACTGCTGCGCTTCGTCCCCGAAACCCGGGACACCAAAGCGGCCCGCGCCCTGGACATCCCTGGAGTGCTCACCGTCGCCGCCGGACTGGTGTGCATCACGCTCGCCGCCGACCGCGGAGAGGACTGGGGCTGGGCGTCCGAAGGGGTCCTTGGGCTGCTGGTCGCGGGGGTGGCGCTGCTGGCGCTGTTCGTGGCCGTGGAGCGGCGGGCCCGGGCTCCCCTGATCGAGCTGTCGCTCTTCCGCAATCCGCGGTTCGACATCGTCACGATCTCCGGGTCCCTGTCGAACGTGGTCTACGCCCTGGTCGCCGTGTTGTCCGCGCTGTATCTGCAGCAGGCCCGCGGACTGTCCCCTTCGCTGTCGGGGGTTCTCTTCCTCGCGCTCTCCGCGGGCTCTGCGGCGGCCAGTTACTGGGCAGGCCGGCTCGCCCAGCGCTGGCGGGCCGAGATGCTGATGGCCGAGGGCATGCTTACCAGCGGCGTGGCACTGCTCGTCCTCACCTGGGTCACTCCACTTGGCTGGTACGCGGTGATCTTCCTCGTCCTGGGCGTGGGCCTGGGCCTGGGCTGGGCGCTGACCAACGTGGCCACGCAGTCCTACGTTCCCGAGGGCCGCAGCGGCGCCGCCTCCGGCCTCGTCCTGACCTCGCTCGTCCTGCTGACGGCCGTCGCGGTCGCCGTGGCCGCCTCGGCGCTGGAAGCGGTCAGCGGCTCAGCCGCCGCGGCAGCCGCCGACGGCCCGGCCATCGAGACCGTGCTCCGCGGCACCGCGGGCCTGGCCCTCCTCGGCGCCCTGCTGCTCCTGACAACCCTCCGGGACCGGAAACCGGCCGAGGTCAATTCTCCACAGGGATGAGCCTCACCCTGCGCCCCAAGGGCACCCTGTCCGCCACCGGCGACGGCCACACCCTGGCCTACCAAGGCGGCCCCGCCGCCTGGTCGACGAACTCGAAGAAGCCTGGGACCAGTGGACCGCCCAGGGCCCCGCCCGATCTCTACGACTACGGCATGACGGTCGAACCCGAGCAGCAGTACATGTGGGCCCGCGACCCGAAGACTGGCCCCCGATGGCCGGTGACCGGACAGCGTTCCGGGCTCACTCCTGCAACGGCGCGTAGACCCGGTGGTGACCACGGCTAAGCGCCTGCCCTCCCGGTTGCTTGGAGATCAGCTGGCTTCGACGGCCGGGCCGGGCTCGTCCGCGCCGCGGCGGGTCCTCGCATGTTCTGCCCGAGCCGTATCCAACAGCCGCCACCAGGACGTCACAGTCGGGCGACGGCGTAGAAGTGCACGGCGTTCGCGTTCGCTCATGCCGCCCCAGACACCGAACTCGATGCGATGGTCGAGGGCGTAGGCGAGGCACTCGGTGCGCACGGGACAGCCCACGCACATGGCCTTGGCCCGGTTCTGTAAGCGCCTTCCACGAACAGCTCGTCCGGGTCCCCCACACGGCACTTGCCTCGTTCGCTCCAGTCGGCTTCGCCGTGCACGTGTCGCCTCTCCCAACTCCTGCCCCGCACATGCCGATCACATCGGGTGCAGCATACGGCGGGAAACGTTACGAGCCTGCCCCAGAGGTGAGGAACCCCCTGATGCATTCGTCCACCCCATTGAGTGCCGGGCCGAGTCGAGACCGCGCGATCAAAGGATCTCACCGGCGGGAGACGTTGACGGCAGGGCATAGGGGCATGGAGGCAGGAAAGTACGACGTCAGAGGGTGTAGGTACCCTCGCGCGGTGATCATAGATAGAGCTGCGGGGGAGTTACACCGACCCGCTTCGTTGACCGGGGTCTACGGCAGAAGGTGGGCTCTCTGGTCGGGAAGGCCAGCCGCGATGACATGCTGCGCACGTTTTTGTGGGCGAGCGAGTGCAGGATCGCCTACGAGAGATCGGCCAGGGATAGAAGGAGCATGTCGATCTCCTGACTCAGGAGGTCGAGGATGCGGATCACCGGCAGGCCGCTACGCGCCGCTCACGCGCGTGGGCGGTAGACGTACGTGACCAGATCACCAGGGCATGCCATACAGCGAGTTCGGCGCTTGCGGGCAAGCTGCGAGGTGAACTCGTCGAGGCCGGACAAGCCCGACGGGAATGCGATCAAGTGCTCTACCAGTTGAGTTGCGGCTTGGGAGACCTTTGGGAGTTGCCGGTCTCGGATGCGTGTGGAGCGCCTCTCCTCGAGGGGCTTGTACCGCTGCAGGAGCAACTGATGGCGGCAAAGGCGCGCTTGGCGAAGCTGCTCGCTCAGGACCGCATGGAGCTGCACGAGCTCGCATGGCACGAGCACTATCGGCAGCGGAGCGGCGACAGCAGCACCTCTGTGTCTGTGGGCGACATCGACGCGATGGATGCGCCGGCGTTCGTCAATCTCGTCCAGGCGCTGCTGCGGCGCGACGGGTTCGAGACGACTCGTCTGGAGCGTGATGGCATGGAGGGCCTGGTGTCGGTCACCTGCGCTCGAGGGCACAGGATCGTTTTCAGTGCTCATCGTGTGCGTGGACCGCACGGGTGGAGGCCGGATCCGGCTGAGGATGTCGGAACGCCGGATCTGCACACCGTGCGCGTGGCCGTCGAGCGCTTTCCGTGTGACGACCTGGTCCTGGTGACCAATGGCGGCTTCTCCGCTCCGGCCCGCCGCTATGCCGAGGACCACGACATGTGCCTGTGGGATCGCCGCGACCTGCGGCGGTGGGCCGAGTGGGAGGAACCGGCGGCCTGCGTCGGGGGACACGACGGGGACGCTACGTGATGCATCTGAACTGGAAGACGGACGTCACCTTGCCGATGTACCGGGACCCGGGGCTGAACGCTGCCCTTCAGGCGCACATCCGCGCCGCCACGGACGACGGCCTGCTCTCTACGCTGCTGCACTTCCTGGAAGGCCACGTGGCGTTGGCGCTCTACCGGGACTTTGACCAGCTGCTCGCCGGACTGCGCGAGGAGCAGGCACTCGCTGGCAAGCTGGTGCACGACGACGACTCCCCTTCGTGCTTCGAATACAGCCGCGCCAATTTCGTTCTGCTACGCGATCTCAGTGCCCTCACCATGGAGGCCGAGAAGATCCGGAACGAGGTCGGGAAGGTCTGGCACTCCTCCGTGCAGCCACCACCGGGGACCTCAAGGTTGTTACCGGCCGGAGGCTGGTCCGGGCGAGTCCGGACTCGCCGCGATCGGCCCTCATATCCGGGACGTGGACGCTTTCTGGAAGCGTCTGGCCGACGTCCTGATGAGGCATTGCGATGCCGTGCATGAACTGGCCCTGAAAGACGTTGAATTCCAGGCGTTCGAGGCGACTCCGGCCAGCATCGCCATGGAGCAGTTCGACAGCATGACGCCCCTGGAGTTCGAGCAAGCGATCGCCACCCTCGTCCAGAGGGATGGGCACGCTGTGGCGCGGCGGAATGGAGGGGCTCGCGACCTGGGGGCAGACGTCATTGCCACCACGCCGGACGGACGCAAGATCGTTTTCCAGTGCAAGCACCGCCGCCCCGGTGGCCGTCCCTTGGGCTCCTCCCCCGTGATCCAAACCCTCAACGGGACGGCGAGGCCCGTGCACCATGCGGACATTGTCATTGCCGTGACCAACCCCTCGTTCACCGGTCCCGCCGAAGAGCTGGCAGCCAAGCAGGACATCCACCTGCTCCACGGCCGACAGCTGCGCCGATGGGCCACGTGGGGCGTTCCACTGCTGGACGTCCTCTGGATCGAGCACGAATCGGGCCAGAAAGTTTCTCTGACAAGGAACTTCTCATGATTGCAAACGCCCTCGTGACTGGGCGATTACCTCGCTTAGGCCACTGCCACACGCCACACAGAGCGCAAACGACCGGTGTCCGTACCGTGCGCGATGCACAACGGGGCTGCAGCCGGAATGCCCGGCTGCAGCCCCTCTTCGTCCAGGACCCGTGTCTTCGATTCGGCCCCTCGGGAGCCGGTCGACGCTCAGTGCTCCCACGGCTGGGATGAGCGGTCGCAGACCCAGGTGACCGGTGGTCCGTCACAGTGGGCACAAGGGCCGTGATTGTGGCAGTCGGTCCAGCGAGGGTGCGGTAGAGCGACGCCGGGACAGTCGAGACCACGGGAGCAAGAGATGCTGCCGTCCCGGTGGTCGAGCTGCGTGCCAGTGCAGCCGTGGCCCTGCCCGCTCCTTAAGTACAGAACCGGTGGGCGGGCCGGCGTCGAGTGAACACCTGTGGATCGAGAACACCGCCAACCAGCAAAGCGACCCCGGCTTTCCGAGGCACCTACTCGAGGAAGAGCCCGCGCCTCTTACGACCTTGGGGGCAATTGAGAGGGTGTGGGGCGAAAGCGGTGTGGGATCCTGTTGTCCATGTCGATTATCGCAACGGCCGTGGTGCTGCTCATCGCCGCTGAGCACGTCTACATCCTGGTCCTGGAGATGTTCCTCTGGACCGGCCCGAGGGCCCGGGCCGCCTTCGGGACCAGCGCCGAGTTCGCCTCCGCGACGAAGGCGCTCGCGGCCAATCAAGGGCTGTACAACGGCTTCCTCGCCGCTGGTTTGATCTGGGGTGCGGTGGCATCCAGTCCAGTAGGTTTCCAGGCGAAGGTGTTCTTTCTGGCATGCGTCGCCGTGGCCGGCTTGTACGGTGCCGCCACGGTCAGCCGGAAGATCGTCTTCGTGCAGACCGTTCCGGCCGTGATCGGGCTGGCACTGGTGCTGACGGCCCACAGCTGACGGGCTGCCCAAGTCGAATCGGGCGGGGCTGACGGGCTGTCAGTGGCGGGCGGCACGATCGGGAGATGTGACGTCTGCCCTGAATCGTGTCACCCTGTCCCATCCCGCCTTCACCGGGATATCCCGCCAACCCTTCGCCGAACTCGTCTTCGAGCTGGCGCCGCGGTGGGAGGCGGCGAGGGAGTCCGACCGGGCCGAACGCCGCGGTGGCAGGCGCCGACGGGCGGCCGGTGCGGGCCGCAAGGCCAGACTCGTGTTCACCGACCGGCTGCTGATCACCCTGATCTGCCTGCGGCATCAGCTGCCGCACGCCGCGTTGGCGGAGCTGTACCGGGTGGACCGCTCGACCGTCTCCGCCGCGGTCCGGGAAATCCGGCCGCTGCTCGCGGCCCATGGCTTCGCCGTCCCCGGCCGTCCCGGGATTCGCCTGAAGGCGATCGAGGACGTCTTCGCCTACGCCGAAGCCGAGGACATCGATCTGCGGATCGACGGGACGGAGACCCAGGTCCGCCGTCCTCGGGCCCACCGACCGGGTCGGCGGGCATTCGTCTCGGGGAAGAGGAAGCAGAACACCGTCAAGACCACCACGTTCAGCGACCGGCAGGGCCGCGTACTGTTCTCCGGCGTGGTCCGTCCCGGGCCGGATGCACGACCAGACCTGTGTACGCAGCGAGGGCATCGCCGAGCAGCTCCGCCGTCACCCCACGGTGAAGGCCAAGGTCGACGACGGCTACCGGGGCCTGGCGAACGAGTTCCCCGACCAGATCTCCGCCCCGCTTCGGCGGCCGCAGAACCTCAAGGACACGCCGGTCACCGAGTACTACGGCTGGCGGGAGGCCAAGCGCCGCCAGTCCTCGGCGAGTATCTGCGTCGAGCAACACCAACGCCGAGTTCAGGCAGTGGCGCCCGCTCCAGCGGTACATCGGACGCCGCGAAAGCTACGGCGACACCCACGCCGCGATCGCCTCCCTCGTCTCCGACCGCTCCGCGAAGCGACCCACCCGAAAGCAGACCTGCACCGACCTCGTGCCCGTCCGCGACACGGCCTGCTGAATCTCCCACCAACCGAACCCCCAGGCCAGCCTGTCCAGATCTCAATTGCGCCCAAGGTCGTTAGCACTACCAATCCCACGCGGGGCAAGCGGACTATCAGCGCGTGGATCCGGCAGGATGCCTATCGGATCCATACCTCAATCATCTGCCGCCCCCTGGGGAGCGCCGTGAACAGCCAAGACGGCATCCCGTACTACCGATGGCAGCGCCACTTACCCCGCCTCATCCAGGACCGGAGCGCAGGCCTGATGATGGCCGGGGCCGCAATCATCGCTCTCTTGTTCAGCGTCGTCGGCGCCGTCGCCGAACTGTCCGGCCCATCATCGGATCCGTGCCAAAGGGCACGCGAGATCGCCGACGACGCCCGCGCCGCCGACGGAAAGGTGGACACCGGCGTCGAGCGAGAGAAGGCCATCGAACCAGCAGGTGACTGGCTCGACGCCGCCAACGAATGCCAACAAAACGGCGGTGACCCGGGACCCGGGTTCTAATACTCCAGTCTGACTTCGCGATCTTGTGGCGAACCCGGCTGGGAACGGGTACGGCCATCGCGTGATCATCGGTTGGTGTGTGGACAAACGAAGAT
>NZ_JBFAYQ010000052.1:0-35974 GCF_040681345.1 Streptomyces sp. NPDC051776
AGCTACCTTGCCGGCCTACACCTCCGCGCCTCGATGATCTGGATCAAGGACCTCACGCGAGCCACCCCTTGATCACGACCAAATACGCTCCCTAGCACCAGCGCGGCGCCGGGCCGATGTTCTCGATGTAGCGTGCCGCGGCGTAGCCGCCGTAGCCGTTGATGCGGTACCAGCGCGGATTGCCGTCGATCGTCTGCCCGTTGACCTTGCACTCGATGCTGACGATCTTCCCGTAGGGGAGGAACCCGACCACGGGGGAGCTCAGCCAGGGCTGCTTACGGACGTTCAGCCCGGACGCCGCGATGACCTTCCCCTTGTAGTCGGACATCAGATGCGTGCTCTTGCCTGCGTTGGCGCCGCTGTCCGTCGTCGTCGCGTACGCGGCGGTTGCGCCGGTGACGACCAGCAGTCCGGCCGCGGCGGCAAGGGCGCAACGGCCCAGCCTGGATGTGAGCATGGAGTTCCTCCTGGTGTCCGGATCGGACATCTTCTGCGATGAAAGCGACACAGCAATTCCTCCTCGGCTTCAGGCTGACGAGCCGTCAGGACTGAATGGGAACGGTGCCGGACCGGTCGCAGCGATGTCCCCGCCGAACGGCGCACGGCAGCCGGAACGACAAGCCGTCACACGGCGTCCGGAGGGGGGAGGGGGACACGCTCTGGTTGGACCTGAGGTGCGGTCGTACCAGTGGGCCACCGGCCGGGCACGGCGGCAACGTTTGCGCCGCCCGTCCACCCGAACGGCCCAGCGTGCAGCGCATTCGCCCGGCGGACGCAGCGCATCGGCCGTGCGCGAACGCCTCGCGATCTCACCGGGCTCCGGCGGCGGAGGTCGCAGACTAAGCCGGTCCCGGGCGGGCCCATACGCCCAGCTCTCGTCCGGGGTCCAGCAGCAACGCTCCCGCGGCCACCGCCGGGCCCCCGACTGTCCCGACCGCTCGGCACCCGGCGGCCACTGCCCGGCGCCCGACTGCGCGGCCACTGCACGGCCCCCGACTGTCCCGACCGCTCGGCAGACGGCGGGCCGCCGCCCCGGCTCAACCCGTCCTGCGGCGGTCCACGAACGTACGCAACTTGCCGCTCGTCGAGGTCCGTTCGAACGACGCGACATCGGTGATCTCCACCGACAACGTCAGCAGACCCTCCTCGTCGACCGCCGAGCGCAGCTCCGGAATCACCGCCAGAAACGCGGAACGCGCCTCATCGGCCGGCGGGGCGTACCGGGCGTCGAGTCGGACCGTGAGGCGTTCACATGCGGCCTCCGAGGTGAGGACCACCTGGAGTTCGCCGCGGTAGCCCAGATGTGTCTCCGCCGCCTCGACGAAGCGCCGGTAGTGGTAGGAGTACGCGCCCACGCGGGCCACGTCGCCGTGACGGCCGAGGAGTTCGATGCGCGGAGTGCGGCTGCCGCAGGGGCATACGCCGTCGAGCACCCGGCCGAGGTCACCGATCTCGTAGCGGTCCAGTCGCTGTCCCGCCCGGGCCCGGCTGGTGAAGATCAGGCGGCCCGGCTCGCCGACGGGCACCTGCCGGTCCTCCTCGGGGTCCAGGACCTCCAGCGTGTGCAGATCCGTGAGGACGTGGTGCACCGAGCCCTCGGCGTGTTCGCACTGGTAGCCGAGCGGGCCGAGGTCGGTGCTGCCGTAAGCGGCCGACCGGATCACCTCGACACCGAACTCCTCGGTGAGAACGCGGCGTTGTTCGGCGGTGAAGTGCTCACCCCCGTAGTAGACCTTCCGCACCCCGCCGTACGCGCGCAGCGTCTCGCCCTGGGTGTGGAAGAGCTGCCACAGATAGGAGGGCATGCCGAACAGGGTGTCCGCGCGGTAGCTCACGAGGGCCTCGGCGACGGCGGCGAGGTCGGTTCCGGCGGCCAGCGGGATCTGGGTGGCGTTGAGGCGTTCCAGGATGGAGAAGAAGCTGATGAAGCTCCCGTACATCCCGCCGCAGTAGAAGAGATTGGCCGCGCGGTCTCGGGCCGGGTCGAAGCCCGAGTCGATCAGACCGTGCGCGGCGGCCCGCATCTGCGTGTCGTAGTCGGCGTTGGTGAAGACCGACAGCGCGGGCGCGCCCGTCGTGCCGCCGCTGCGGAAGTACAACTGGGCGTGGTCGGGGTGCAGTTGCCGCAACTGCTCCTGCACACCGGCCTTGTCCAGCAGCGGACCGGAGGGCGGGGCGGGCAGCGCCGCCGGGCCGACGAGGTCGTCCAGGCAGGAGGTCGCGGTGAACCGCTCGTCGGCCCGTACGGACACCCGCCTGCTGTAGCGCTGCAACGCCTGGACACCGTCGTGGGGTTCGCCGTCGTAGCTGTCCAGCATGGCGCCTACCGGAGTCACCCGGGTGACCCCGGCGGTGACAAGGGCACGGGACAGGACGGCGGTGTCCGTGCGGCTGCCGCCGACCGCCGCGGTCTGGAGATAGCGCCGCATCGGGCGGAGGGTGGCGGCCAGGCCGTGGCGCGGCAGCGGCTTGATCCAGACGCTGCGGTGCAGCGGGGAGGCCGTGAGGGCGGGGCGGGTGTCGGCGAGGACGCGCCACGAGCCGTCGGCGGCGGCGACGACACGGGTGAGGCCCAGATGCTGCTCGAGTCGGGCGACCAGTTCGGTGGTGGTGACCTCGGCGCGCTCGCCGGGGCCCGGTTCCGGGCGGGGCAGCTTGTCGGAGACCTGTGCCAGATGGCCGGCGAAGGTGTCCGCAAAAGCGAAGACCTCGTCGTGGTCGCCGGTGTCGAGATAGACGACCTGCGGGCTGGAACACGCCTGCTGCTCAAGGCGGCAGACGTCCGCGGCGAGCCCCGACAGCACGCCCTGGTCGGTCCAGGCCTCGCGGGTCAGATAGGCGAACGAGATCTTGTGTCCCCACTCGACGAGGCGGCACCCCGGCGGGGCCAGCGCGGCGATGCCCGATACGGCGTCCTCACCGCCCCAAACGGCGATGGCGTCGGCCGCCGCGCACAGGGGCTCAAGCCACGCCCGGCGGCTGGAGGGGAAGCGCAGGACGACGATCCTGCGGGCGAGCGCACCGGTCTCGTCGGCCGCCGCCAACTCGCCCAGCAGATGCCCGGCGAGCGCGGTGTCGGAGCTGCTGGTCTTCAGGACGTTCAGGTTGCCGGTCAGCAGGCCCTCGACGACGCTCAGCGGAGCCACCCCTGCCGCGTTGCCGGGCGCGATGTGCACCAGCAGCCCGACCGGCGCCCACGCTTCGTAGACGGTCTCCCGCGCATCGGGGCGGGTGAAACGCTCCGGGTGGAGGCCGCCGAGGTCACGGCGGAGCTTGCGCTCCAGGGACGGGCGGCGGAAGGCGGCGGCGAGTTCGGCGAGCAGGGCGGCCGCCTCCTCGGGGCCGGCGCCACCGTCGGTGAGGCAGCCGGCCAGCCGGGTGTGCACGGCACCGCCGGGCGTGCGCAACTCCTCCGCGATCCGGTCGCAGGCACTGAGCACGACCTCGGTGGGCAGCGGCTCGCTCAGCGCGCGCTCGGTGAGGGCGGGGAGGTCCGCGAGGTGTTCGGCCACTTCCGCATCGTCGATGAACCGGCCCTGCCACAGGTGGAGTTGTTGCCCCGCCTCGGCCCCGACGACCGCCGCATCGGAGGTTTCCGCAGGCGTGCCCGAGGCCGCCCCGGGAGTGGGTGCGCTGGTCATGAAAGTCCCTTCAGAAGTTCGGCGGCGGCCACCGCACAGCTGCGGTTGCGGCTGATCCCGGCCCGGCCGTGGACGGTGAACCACGGCGTGAGCTGCGCGCAGCCGCACTCCTCACCGGGGTGCAGGGACGCGAGGTCGCCCATGAGCACGCTCTGCGCCGGGACGGAAGTGATGTACGGCGAAACGAGGTGGAGGTAGCCGATCCCGCCGTGGGGGAGCGGCTCCAGGGTCGCGGTGTCGCGCACCGCCGCACGGGACCACACCGGTACGTGCAGCCGGTGTCGTTCGCATTCGACGTACGGCACGCAGTGCTCGACCGAGCCGAAAGTGTCCCGGATCCGCTCCTGCGGGATGCCGAGATACTCGCCGACCCCCGCGTAGAAGGCGTCCTTGCCGATCTGCCGGTCGGCATGGCCTTTCCAGCCGCCGCCGAGGACGACCAGTGAGCCGGGCGGCAATTGCACCGGCGGGATGCCGAGCGAGCGCATGCGCTCGAGGGTGAAGTGGAGGAACGCCGGGAAGCCGAGGATCCGTACGGGCAGGCCCTCGTCCGCGTACCGCTGGAGGGCGTCGATGCAGCCGCGCACATCGAACTCGTGACCCGTGCCGGTGTGCCGCAGTGCGTGGGTGGAGTCCCGGGCGGGGGCGAAGTCGCAGAGGTAGTTGTCGGTGAACGACGTGCCGAGTTTGAGCGATGGAGCGGGCTCGTAGCTGTAGAGCAGATAGTTGACGGGCTGGTCCGGTGTGATCCAGCCGTAGTGGTCGAAGATCCTGGCGACCATGCGCTGCGCGGCGCGGATCGTCCACTCGTCGAAGAACATCTGCGACTTCTGGCCGGTGGTCCCGGAGGAGGTGAGGTGGAGGACGACCTTGTCCCGGGGGATGGAGAGCAGTTCGTGGCGCTTGAAGAAGTTGGCGTGCACCAGCGGGGCACGGACGTCGCGGCCCACGTCGGGCGCGGGCGTCTCCGGCTCGTCGGTCAGCAACGAGCGGAAGAACGGGGAGCGTTCGGAGTGCCAGGAGTTGGTCTCGGCCATCGCGGCGGCGAAGAGCGCGTCGGTCCCGGGCCCGTACGCGTACGGCTCGGCCAGGTCGCACAGCCGCTGGACGTGCTGGAGGGAGACCGGGTCGGGGACCTCGACGGGACGCAGATGGGGATTCATGAGACAACCTCGTGAAGGGGAAGGTAGGTCGCGGTCCAGGCCCTCAGATACGCGGTCAGGTACGGCTGCACCAGCGCGCTGACGGCGGTGGTGCGGAAGTCGATCTGACGGTTCGTCCGGGACAGCACGACGTAGTCGTGGAAGCGGTCGCCGATGCGGCGCATCGCGGGATAGAGCGCGCTGGGAACGAACCCCGCGGCAAGGAAGGCGCTCAGACCCGCGGTGTCGGACAGTGGCAGCAGGGTCTCCACGTAGTCCGCGCCGGTACGGGTGACGGCGGCCATCAGCGGTTCCATGGTGTGGGCCATGGCGGCCGGATACGGGTGCACGGCGATCAGCGAGCAGCTCCTGGCGGTCGGGTCCAGCTCGGCGTACGCCTCGAACGCGCCGTCCTCCGGGGTGAGGATCGCGTTCGGGGAGTGCAGCGGGAAGAAGCGCCCGGCCGGGTCGGGGAACAGCTCCAGGAAACGCCGCCGGACGAAGGAACGGGCGGTGACGATCTCCATGGCCGTCGTGACGGGGACCGGTGGTCCTGAGAACAGGCCGGTACCCGGGGCCTCCACGGGCCGGACCGCGGCGTAGCCGATGCCGGAGGTCTCCTCGGCGGCCGTGAGCAGAGGAGCGATCGGTTCCGGCACGCACGGCACGGACTCGCGGCGGTCCAGCACGCCGTCGGCGTAGCGGGCGAAGAGCGCGAGGCTTTCGCAGCCTGCCACTTCGACGGCGTTGGGCAGCAGCCCGAGGGGGCGGAAGCCGTGGCGCACCACGACGTGCTGCGGGCCGGCGGTCACCACGCGGACCGTGGCGTAGATCGAGTCGACGGCGCCGGTGGCAAAGGCGTCGGAACAGACCGCTCCGGTGAGCCGGCCCGCTAGCCCGCCTTGCCGGTGGTCGGGGTGGACGGCGAGACCGAGGAGTTTCCCGATCCGGCCACCGGGGTCGGTCCGCACGACCACGGAACCGGCCGGGTCGCCGCCGCCGGCGCGGGCCACGAGCCAGTGGGTGTGGGGATCGGTGATGAGCCGCCGCATCTCGGCGGGGTCGGTGCCCAGCGGTACGGGATAGCCGTGGCCGTAGACCTCGAAGTACAACTGCCGCAGGCCCGCGACGTCCTGGAGGACGGCGGGGGTGATGGTGACCGTCATCGTGCTCCTCCTCCGGTGGTGGCGGTGTCGGCCGCTCGGCTGGCGGTGGTGGCCCGGCGTGCGGGGGGTTCGCCCGCGGGCCCGGGGGGTCGGCCCGCGGGAACGGATCCGCGGGCGGGGACAGGTGCTGTGTCCGCGGGCGCGACGGCGGCGCGGCTGCCGGTCCACCACAGGGCGAGGGCGACGGGGACCAGACCCACCGCTTGGACCAGGCACAGGGTGCGCGGCGAGATCTGGTCCCCGAGCATGCCGAAGAGAAGCGAGGCGAGCGGGAAGGTGGCTCCGAGGAGCGACTGCATGACGGCGAAGAAGCCGGGCTTGTCCGCCGCCGGTACGAGCCGCTGGAACAGGGCGACGAACCGCACGCCGACGGCTCCCACGCACCATCCGGCGACGACCATCGCCGTCGCGTAGGCCGTCCGGTCCGCCACAGCCGCGGGCAGGGCGAACGCGGCCGCCAGCAGCCCGAGGCAGACGGTGCCGGTGGTGATCGGGCGGCCCGGCAGCCGGCCGCCGGTGAAGGATCCGGCGAGTGTGCCGACGCCGAGTGCGGCTTCGAGCAACGCGACCGTCGAGCCGTCGTCGTGCAGCACGGTTGCGGTGTACAGCGGCATCACGACGAAGACGGCGGTGGTGAACACGTTCGCCGCGGCGAAGCAGATCAACACCCGTCGGATGAAGGGCAGTTCGGCGAGGATGCGGCGCAGCGTACGGGGCTGGGCGGCGGGGGGCTCGTGCGCCGTACCGCTGGGCGTGGCGGCGCCGGGAGCAGTGCTCCCGGGGGCGGTGCTCTCCCGCGCGGTGGCGTCGGGGAACCGGGTGAGGCCGATCAGCACGGCCGCGAGCAGGTACGCACCGGCGCATCCGGCGACGATGCCCGGCAGCCCCCAGGAGTCGACGACGAGCGGTCCGAGGAGGCCGCCCACCAGCCCGGCCAGCGACTGGGTGGCAAGTTCGAAGCCTGTGGCCGACTCGATGTCGGCGTCGTCGACGAGGACGGGCACGGACGTCGTCAGGCAGGGGTCGAACAGCGCCTGGCAGCCCGCCAGCAGCAGGGCGGCTCCGTACGCGACGCCCATCGGCAGCGGCTCCGCGTACGCCCATGCCGCCGTGGTCGCGGAGACCAGTCCGGCCCCGGCGGCGGCCGCGGCCATCACCGTGCGGTACGGGGTGCGGGCGATGACGGTGGCGACGACGGGGGCCAGTGCGACCGCGGGCAGGGTGCTCACGGCGAGGAACGCGCCCGACGCGAGGCCACGTTCGGATCCCGCGGCGTACTGGACGAGCCACCACACGATGCCGACCTGGAACATCCGGGCCGACGCCTGGGTGAGCACCTGGGCCGTCCAGACGGTGCCGAAGGCCGGGTTGCGCAGTATGACGGGCAGCGGTACGGCGGATCGTTTCGGCGCCGGTGGGGCCCCGGAGAGACGCGAGGCCGAGGGCGGGCTCGACGGTGAGGTCGTGTGCGAGGCCGAGGGCGGGCGCGAGGCCGAGGATGCGTGCGAGGCCGAGGACGCGGGAGGCCGGGAGCCGGGCGCGGTCATGCGTGCGGCCGTTCGTCGAGGACGCGGATCAGCTTCCCGGAACGGGCGTTGACGGCGAGGTCGGCGTGGCGCACCAACTCCAGGGCCACGGGGTGGACATGGCGAGCGGCGACGGCATCCGCGTACATCGGACGGGCTGCATGGAAGGCCTTCTCGACGGCCGCGGCGAGTTCTGTCAGGCCGCCCGCCCCGGTGTCGCAGCCCAGTCGCAGCAGCAGGCCGTCCCGGTCCACGCCGTCGGAGCCCTGAGAGCGGCGCACAACGAGCTGCACGCCGGTGACGCGGCCCGCAATGTCGGCGGTGTGAACCAGATCGTGCACGTCCTGGGTATGCAGGGCCACCGGGCCGACGCGTACGCCTTCCTCGGCGCGCCCGAGGATCCGGAAGTGGCCTGCCGCGGTGTCGGTCCACTCCGCGCGGTCCCCGACGGGATAGCGCAGGACCGGCATCAGCCGGCGCCGCAGGTCGGTGACGACGACCCGGCCCGGTAGGCCTGCGCGGGTGATCGGTTCCCCGGACTCCTCGTCGAGGATCTCGACGACGGTGTGCGGGGCCGGGACACGGTGCAGCCGCGGGTCGTCGCCGGGGACGGGCAGGCCCACGAGGCCGGCGTCCACGGCGGCATAGCCGATCGAGGTCACACGGGCTGCGGGGAAGGCGGTCGCCAGCAGCCGCTGCTGGTCGCCGAAGAGGCTCTCGCCACCGAAGAAGAGCCTGCTGACGGCGGGGAGTTGCCGTCCTGCGGCCGTCAGGTGTTCGGCGAGCGAGCACAGCGTGGTCGGGGTACCGGCGATGACGTCGACGTCGAACTGCTCGAGTGTGGCGACGGTGGAGGAGAGGGGCGCGGCGCCGCCGATCGGGAGGCGGACATTGGAGACGGGGGAGCGGTGAAGTGCGTCGAGGACGAACGTGAAACTGGCGTAGAGATCACCCGCGTAGAACAGGTCGGCCACCCGCTGACCGGGTTCGAGCCCGGCCCCGGTGAGACCGGAACCGAAAGAGGTGGTGAATTCACGCCACTCCTCCCGGGTGTAGAAGGAGAACTTCGGCGCTCCCGTGGTCCCTCCGCTCCTGAACACGACGGCTTCCTCGAGCGGGCCGGTCAGAAGGGTGTTTGGGCGCGGGGAGTTGGCCTGCCAGAACCTCGTCTGGGGGATGACGGGAAGTGCGGACAGCTCCGTGACCCGCTCGGGCAGTCCGGAGTACAGCTCCGCGTAAAAGGCCGAGTTGCTGCGGACGAAGCGTATGAGTTCCGCGAGTGTGTGAACGGGCATCAATTCCTGCTTTGCGGCATGCGAAGGAGGACGGTGTCCCGAAAGCGCGAACACCGCTGAGAGGTGGTGTGGTTCAACTGCTGGTCACGCAGATGCGGCGGTGCTGCACGGCCTGGCCGGAGGTTCTCACGGACGGCCGGAATACGACCGGAATACGACCGGGGGGCAAGGTCGAATCCTTGCTCCAGTGGCCGACTCCGGTTTGTCTCTTACCGCTTGATGCTTGCGCCGACACACAACAATAACACCCCCTGTGGGGTTCCGATTACCCAGGGGACCCGGGAGCGGCGGTGAGGTGCATCTCATGGCGGAAAAGCATCGGAACAGCGCAAGGGGACCGCCCCAATGGTTCGTCAGACGCCCATTCGGTGCGGTCCCCTCTTCCCGAAGTCAGATCTGTGGCAGCGGACTTCGGGGAGCCTCGCTTACGGGCATACGCCGCGGGCGTAGTCGAACGTGGCCGTCTCCTTGGAATACTTCCACTCCGGGTCCAGCAGGGCCTTCTTCAACTGCCCTGCGGCAGTGGGGTCCTCGACGATGTAGCCGAAATCCTGCAGCCAGGCCGGATACAGGTTCTTCGACCCGACGTAGAACGCCGAGTCGTCCACCGAGACGACCTTGTGGTGGGCCGCGTACGGTGCGCCGTCCGCCCATCGGGCCTTCGGCGAGCTGCGGAAGGTGGCGAGCTGAAGGTTCTCGCACATCACCGCGTCCGCCTTTCCGCGGCTCCCGGTGAGCCTCCGGAGGCGCTCGCGCAGGATGTCGCTGATCTCGGCGAGCGACGTGATCTGGGAGTATCCGCCGCTTCCGACGGCTCCGCGATTGGCCGGATCGCTGACGACCACGCGTACCTTCACGCCGTCCTCCAGCTTGGCCGCCAGCGTGTCGTACAGCCGGACGTCGTAGCGCGGCAGCGGCGGGCAGGTGCCGTTGAGGTCCTGCTGGGAGATGTCGATGCGGTTCTCGGCACTCGCCACGAGTGAACGGAGCGCGCTCTCCTCGGGGTTGACGGTGTCGTAGTCGCGGTCGGCATTGGTGCGGTCGGCGAGTCCGCCGGTGCACGTGGCGTCCGGAGCGGTCGGCAGGGCGGGTGCGAAGAGGGAGGTCGGATCCTTGCCCTCGATGCCCGCGCCGAGTCCGCCGACGGCGATGACCGGGACGTCGCCTGCTGCGGGGGGTTTCGGACGGCCGTTCTCTCCGCTCTCTCCGCCTTCTCCGCCCTCCAGGGTCCGCATGCACGGGGCGCCGGCCGAAGCGGCGAGCCATACCCTGGTGGGATTCGTTGAGTTGGTGCAGGTCCAGTCCCACAGCCTGTCCAGGTAGCGGGACGCTGACCCGGCGGCCGGCCCGCTCAGTGCGATGTCGGCGTCCGATACCGGGTGGGCGGTGTCGAGATAGTCGTCCTTCCAGCCGTTGATGCCGCCGGTGATGGCGGTGCGGCCGTCGACGACCAGGAGTTTGGAGTGGTTCCACGACAAGGCGGTCCTGGACGTGGTCATCGAGGCCACGTTCAGCGTGACGTCCGCGGCGGCCTCGCCGAGCTTCCGCGCCAGCTCGTCGCGGTAGCGGGAGGGCACGACATTGAGGTGGTAGAGCGGTGCCGCGCCGACGAGGATTCGCACCCGTGGCTTGTGGCCGGCCGCAACCGACGCCTTGAGCCCGTCCACGATCGCGTCCTGGAAGCGGCCGTTCGGGAAGGGAGCCAGAGTGGAGATGTCCACGGTGCGCTCGGCCCGGGCGATGTTCCGTTCCATCCGCTCCAGCAGTGCACGGGACCCGGCCCGGTCGTGGCACGCGGGGTCGCCCCAGCAGCCCGGTGTCTGCAGCAGCCAGCCGGACGGGTCGCCCTCGGGCGCGTCCAGCCGGTTGCCCCCGGTGCGCTGCCACACCGTCCCTTCCAGCCCCGGTGAGACCTCCTTCAAGGTCCTTTCGACGGCGTCCAGATGAGGGGACTCGGCCGCATGGGCCGGTGCAGCGGGCGCGGTGCTGAGCGCGGTGGTGAGCGCAATGGCTCCCGGTATCAGGCGATGGAGGCGACGACGAGCCAAGGGGGTTTCCTTTGATACACGAGCGTTGTACCGAACGGGGCTTATGCCCGCTCAGTCATGTGATGACCAGAAGGTAGCGGATCGCCGGATACCGTGTTCGCGCGGGGGCCGATTCGCGTCGAAGCCCCCCATTGCTGTGATCACTGACCGGGAACGCCGTTGGCCGCCGAATCGGCGTCACCCTCTCGCGTAGGAGTCCCGGGAAAGGGCATTCGAGTTCCCGGCGGGAGGGGTGCTGCTGCCTCCGGCTTGTCCGGTCGGTGTGCCCGGGACGTCGAGCCGAGCCGTTCTGCGGGTCGCAAGCGATGCCGCCCCAGACCTGAACTCCTGGGCGTGTACCGCGTTTCGCGCGGGGTGGGTCTCGTGCGCCACCCCCGGCCCAGGAAACCGAGTTTGCCGAGGTGGGCAACCCGGTTGAGTAGTCCGGCGTCTTGACGGGCGGCAGGGAACGCCCCGGTCCTCAGGCTGCAGGGGCGGGTTTCCGGCTCGCTATACACTCAGCGTATACTCATCGTGTATATGTGAGTGTGTGCCCGTAGCCGGTGGCTTCCTGTCGCGCTGTCAGCAGTCCCCCACCGAAAGGCTCGCATGTACGGCAAGGCATTCGCCCCCGAGTACCAGGGCGCTTTGACCACCCTGTCCGTGAACTCCTCCCTGACCGACGTCCTGGCCGCCGCGACCGAGCAGTTGAGCGCCGCCGAGCAGGCGGGAAAGCCGAGCGAAGTGGCGCGCTGCGGACTGGCGGTCGCCGAGGCGCACCGGCGGCTCGGACAGGTGGAGGACGCCGATCGGGCGTGGAAGGCCAGCTACCGCACCGCCAGGGAAGCCGGGGACACCGCGGCCATGGCGTGGGCGCTGTGGAGCGGCGGCACCCTCGCCCGCCAGCGCGGCGCCTTCACCCTGGCCTGGCGGCTGCTGGGACTGGCTGCCGAACTCGGCGAACAGGGCGGGGACATCGTCGTCCGCGGCTACTCCCTGGCGGGCCTGGCGGAGACCGGCCGGATCCAGGGCGACTACGAGGCTGTGGGGCGCCTCCACGAACAACTCCTGGCGGAGGCGCGGAAGCGGGGCGAGGCACGCCACACGGTCTGGGCCCTGGAGGGCATCGCACAGATGCACCGCAACACCGGCTCGTACGACACCGCGTACGCGATGTTCGAGGAGGCCGCCGGGATCGCCGTCGACGCGGACGACCAGCGCGGCCGCGCCTGGGCCCTGCGCGGACTCGCCGACGTGGTCTCCGTGCGGGACGGCGACACGCAGGGGGCGCTCGGCCTGCTCTCGGAGGCCGAGGGGATCTGCCGGGCGATGAACCTCTCCAGCGCCTTGGCCTACAACCACAAGATGCGTGCCAACGTCCTTTACCGGGCGGCCCGTTGCTCCGAGGCACGCGACTTCTACGAGCAGGCACTCGCGCGGTTCCGCGGGATGAGCGAGCCGCGCGGCGAGGCGCTGGCCCGACTCGGCCTGACCAAGTCCCTCGCCCGCCTGGGCCGCGACCGTGTCGAGACAGCGGCCGAACTTGCCGAGCTGGAAGCCACGTTCGCCCGCATCGGCTTGCGCCACGCCCGCGAGATGACCGCCCGGGCGCGGGAGGAACTCGGCCTCGGCGCGGCGGACGGGGAGACTCCCGCACCCCCCGGCCTCGGCGCGGCGGCCCGGAGGACCCCCGCTCCCCCCGCCGGCGAGAACTCCGCCGCCCCCGTAGGCGCGGCCCTCGATGGCCCCGTAGGCGCGGCCGTCGCCGTACCCACCCCCGAGGCCCCATCCGTCGAGGCTGGGCGGACCCACCCGGGCCGCTCCGTCGTACCCCCGGCGAGAGCAGCCGTCTCCACCTCGACTCCCGCCGGATTCAGCCGGATCGAGGAGGTCGTACGGTGATCGTGGCCCCCACAACCTCCCGTACCACGACAGCGCCCCAAGTCCTTGCCCGCTGCCGCGCGTTGGTAGGTCCTGCACTCGTACGGGCCGTCGACCGGCTCCACCCCTGGGTCGGGGAGATGGCCGCATACTCATTCGGCTGGTGCGAGTCGGGCGGCGCACCCACCGGCCATCCCGGCGGCAAAGGGATACGCCAGGCGCTCGCCGTCCTGGCTGCGGAGGCGGCCGGCGCGCCCGCGCAGGCGGGCGTCGAGGCGGCCGTCGCCGTGGAGTTGGTGCACGCCTTTTCCTTGCTGCACGACGACATCATGGACGGCGACGCCGCCCGGCGCGGCCGGCCCGCGGTCTGGAAGGCCTACGGGACCGGACCGGCGGTCCTGGCGGGTGACGCACTGTACGCCCTGGCGGTCGAGACCCTGGCCGCCTCCCCGGCCGGACCGGAGGCGCTACGCCTGCTGGCCACGGCCCTGGGCGACCTCGTGTCGGGCCAGGCGGACGACCTGCTGTTCGCCGCCCGCCCCTGGACCGGACCCGAGCGGGTGCGGCCGGAGGAGTACCGGACGATGGCCGAGCACAAGACCGGCGCCCTGCTCGGCTGCGCCGCGTCCCTCGGCGCTGTCTTCGCAGGCGCGCCACCGGAAACGGTCACGGCACTGGATCGCGCCGGACGCCACCTCGGGATCGCGTTCCAGATCGTCGACGCCGTGCTGGGCATCTGGGGCGATCCTGCCGTGACCGGCAAGCCCGCCCACGGCGATCTTCGGGAGCGGAAGAAGTCCCTCCCCGTACTGGCCGCCCTCGACACCCCCGGGCCGACGGCCGCGCGCCTGGCCGCCTTCCTGCAATCCGCGGGGGCTGCGGACGAGGCGGGCGCCCGGCGGGCAGCCGCACTGATCGACGAGGCCGGCGGCCGCGCAGCGGCACTGGCCGAGGCCGCCGACCACATCGCGTCGGTGGAGAGAGTGCTCGGGGGCATACCGCTGGCGGCAGCGGCCGCGGGTGAACTGCGGGTGCTGATGGACTACATGGGCGACCGCGAGGTCTGACCGGTCCGACCGGGCGACGACCACCGGCGCGGCCCGGGCGCGCTGTCACGCCCGGGCCGTCCGCCGTCGCCCGCGCCGCTCAGACGCGGGGTCCGGGAGCCGAAGCGGGCGTCGTGGGTGAGGGATGGTGCAGCGAGGGCTCCCGCCGCAGCTGCCATGCCGCCACCACGAGCAGCGTCACCTCGAGCAAGGAGACGGCCACGGTCTGAACGATGTTGGCGATCAGGCCCCCGGTGGGAAGGCCGGGAACGATCGCGAGATACGTCACCGTGTCCAGGCAGATGGCCACCACGGGCAGACCGAGCGCGGCCAGGGCCGCGGGCATCGCGGGATCCGCGGCGCCCAGGTGCGGAGGCGTTTCCCGACCCGCCGGAGACTTCCCCGAGAGCCGATGCTCCAAGGGCCCGGCGGGTGGGGCCGTGCGGCGGCGGGCCCGTACGCGGAGAACCAGCCACGCGACACCGCCCACCAGGAAGACCCAGCCGTACCGCGAGCTGTCGAAGCCCAGGATCATCCGGCCCACCACGATCGTGGCGAGCATGACGAGGGCGCAGGCCGCCGGAATCCACTCGCCGGCGAGGCGGGAGATCTCGACGCGCGCCGCGCCGGGGTGGAACGCCGTCGCCACACAGCCGGTGACCAGCACGACGAGAGCGAGGGCGGCCATGTCGGAGACGGCCGGCGTGTAGCCCTCGGCCACTGTCCTGCCCAGGTGCATGAACGAGGGCAGGGCCGCCACTGCGCAGAAGACGGTCGCGCGCCGCCGGTGCCCGCGTCCAAGAGCCACGGTCGCGGCGATCCACCCCAGGGGCAGGACAACGTCGAGAAGCGCGAACGCCGTGTGGACGGCATTCGCCGGCGAGTCCGCCTGCCGCCCGAGGAGGATGCCCGTCATCGCCTCCTGGTCCTGGGCGGATCCGGCCAGGAGGACCGCCAGGTCGGTCAACAGGCTCACGGCCGTCGAGACGGCGAGCAGGGCCGCCCCGAGAAGACCGACGAGGCGCGCGGTCCGGCCGTAGGCGACATAGCGGGCGGGGGCGCCGGGCCCGGCCAGCCGCGTACGGATCGCGAGGACGAGGACACCGGCGATTTCGCGGGCGCGCGGGCGGCCCAGTTCGGCGTCCTCGTCGAGCGGTTCGTGGTCGCTGAGGAAGGTGTCGACCATCTCCTCCTCGCGGTCCTGTCGGTAGTAGGCGGGCAGGACGCGCAGAACGGCGCGGAACCGTTCCTCCAGGAGGCTGGGGGAGTTGCTCGTGCTCATGCGGTGCCTCCTGCTCCGGCGGGCCGCGCCCGCCCGCGGGACGTGGGTGGGGCGGGGGCAGCGGCTGCGCCGGCCGCGGGTGAGCCGGTCAGACGCTGCTCCGCGGCCTGAACGTTGGCAGCCATCCGAGCGTTCTCGGCCTCCAGCGCGCGGCGGCCTTCGAGGGTGAGGCGGTAGTAGCGGCGCAACCGTCCCTGATGGACCTCGTCGTGGTCGTGCTCGACGAGTTCGTCGGCCGTGAGCCGGTCGAGGACGCCGTAGAGCGTGCCCACGCGCAGATCGACACGCCCGTCGGAGAGTTCGGCGGCCTCCTGCTTGATGCCGTATCCGTGGCGCGGCGCATCGTGCAGTGCGAGAAGCACGAAGAACACCGGCTCGGTGAGTGGTTTCAACGCCATGCGGAGGAGAATACATCGCAAGCCGATATATGAGTAAGGGGTGGCTCCGCGGAATCCGCTGTGGAGAGGCGCGGTCCTTTCCGGATCCGCTGTGGAGAGGCGCGGCCCTTTCCGGCGGTCCGGACCCCGGCTGCGCCTCCGTCGCCCCCGGGAGGACGGTGAGATCACCCCCGTGCACCGCACCGTCACCTCATCCGCATCCGGTGCGGGTCCGGTTGATCCCGCTATCCGGTAGTACGTGCCTCGCCTTGGTCGGCGATCCTTGATCAGCTTCAGCCCGCGACAACACTCGGCCAACTCTGCCGGGCAGGCGTCGGTCGTGTCATTGGCGGAGGGTCCACATCCGCTACGCAATCCGTACACCGCCGCCGACACCCCTCGGGCACGCCGCCGCCGGGGAATCCGCGGGGGAGACCGTGGTCCAGCATCCTGTTGACCGCACGCTTTCGGCCGGCTCCGATGAGGCCGGGCATCGCGGTACTTCGCGTCCCTGACACGATGTGAGGAAGGATGAGTGCGAGGGAGGACACAGGCTCCGGGCGCGGGACCTCGACGACCATCGAGGAACGCGCCACCGCCGGCCTGCGTGCCCCTGAATACGAGCGCATCGGGGGGAACATGAAGCCGGACACCGTCTTCCGCAGCCGCGACCTGCCGGTGGCGGCGCACCGGTTCGAAGCCTGGCGAGAGCATCTGGCCAAGACCATCTGTCCCATGGACACCAGCAGCGAACACTCCGGCGACTTCCACGGTGAGCTCCGCTGTCTCCGACTCGGCTCCGTCTCGGTCCTGCCGACCACCGTGCAACCGGTCACGGGCTTACGCACCCCCAAGCTGGTCCGGCAGTCCGACCCCGAGTTCTACGACCTCGCCCTGCTCATCCGCGGGACCATGACCATCAGCCACGCGGGCCGCGAAGAAGAGCACGGTGCGCGGCAGATGTACGTCGTCGACACCTCGCACCCCTGGAAGACCGTTGCGGGCACGGTGACATCCATCGGACTGGGCATTCCCAAGAACCTCGTACCGCTGCCCTCCGACAGGGTCGACCGACTGCTCGCACGGGCGTTGCCCAGCCAGGAGGGCATCGGTGCCCTGCTCGCCCAGTTCCTCACCCAACTCGCGGGCGAGAGCACGTACTACGGACCGGCGGACGCCACACGCCTGGGTACGGTGGCCCTGGATCTGTTCACCGCGACCCTCGCCCATCACCTCGAGGCCGAGGACGCCGTACCGCCGGAAACGCACCATCAAGCTCTGGCCCTGCGCATCAAGGCCTTCATCCAGCAGCACTTGTCCGACCCGGATCTGCGCCCCGCCACGATCGCGGCCGCGCATCACATTTCCCTCAGCCATCTCCACGGCCTCTTCCGGAACGAGGAGACCACCGTGGCAGCCTGGGTCCGCCGGCGGCGCCTTGAGCGTGCCCACCGCGAACTTGCCGATCCCGCCTGGCGCACGACTCCCATTCACGCGATCGCCGCGCGCTGCGGTTTTACCCGGGCTGCCGACTTCACCCGCGCATTCCGAACGGCCTACGGCGTACCGCCACGCGACTACCGCAACGCCGTCCGTTCGCCCGGCGATTGACGTCCACGGACCACGCCCCCCGGAAAGTGACGGTGAGCCTCGGGCGCGCACGGCTCCGGGCGGGAGAATTCCGCGTTTTCCGTGGCTGACAGGCCATCAGTTCAAGCCCGCACTCGTTCACGAGTATCTGCCTCGTCGTCGCCCGGCGTGGGGTGCACAACGTGCCGGGGGCCAACTCAAGGGCCCGTGGCGGTCACTGGCGCAGCCGGCCAGGTTCGGCCTGGCCTCGGGCTCCTGCTGCATTCAACAGGAGCCCTGATCTGCTCAACGCGCCGGTGGCAACGCCAGGCGTCGAGCCCGTGGCGCAAGCCGCGTGTCAGAGGATGACGAGGCGGATGGTGAGCTGCGTGTCCGTCGGGTTGAGGAGGACGGCGTGGACGTCACCGCGAGCCCTCCGGTACAGCTCAGTGCCTCCCGTGATCGCCAGGTCGATGTCGCCCGGCCCGGCACTGGTGACGGAGATCAGCCCCTGCACGGTGAGCTGTCCCCCGGGCAAGGTGAGCGTGTTGACGCACTGTTCGTCGAACTCGTCATTCGGGGCGGTCCGGGTCAATGTGCAGACTCCGCCCTGGGTTCCGATCTTGGTGCTCCCCCGGTAGAGGTCCGCGCTGGTGACGAACTCGTCGCCCTGGCTGGGGCCGGGGACGCCCACATCGACGAAGGAGATCTGAGTCTGTTTCGCGACCAGCCGGAAGGTGAGTTCCCCGGTCTTCGGCGTCGGTGTGGCGGCCGGTGCCGAGGAGGCGCTCGCAACAACGGTGGCCAGAGCGGTGGCCGTACCCAGGCCGAGAAGCTTGAAGAGGCGCATCGTGTGTCTCCAGTGTCCAGTACCAAGTAGCCCCCTGGGCATGCCAGTTCGGGGCTGATCCTCAGCCCAGCATGGTGTGACTCATGCTCATCAGTGACCGCCATTCAGGTGAATATGATGCCTTGTCGCTATTGTGAGTGATTGGTTGAGTTGACAACGACAGTGGCGACAGTGCTGACGGCCCACCGCAACGGCCGGCCTTTCCATGGCGCGTCATACTGTCCGCCATGACGACATACGACACCGTTGGTGCGACTTATGGCAGAACCCGACGGCAGGATCCGCGCATCGCCGCGCAGATCCATACGGCCCTCGGGAATGCCGCAACCGTGATCAACGTCGGGGCCGGGACCGGTTCCTACGAGCCGCCGCAGACGGTGCTCGCAATCGAGCCCAGCTCGGTCATGATTGCCCAGCGTCCCACTGGTGCCGCGCCGGCGCTGCAGGCGTCCGCGGAGTCGATCCCTGTGGCGGATGACGCGGCCGAGGCGGTGATGGCCCTGTTGACAGTTCACCACTGGACGGACCTGGCAGCCGGTATCGAGGAGATGTGCCGTATCGCCCGACGGCGCATCGTCATCCTCACCTGGGACCAGAACGTCAACCGCACGTTCTGGCTGCTGAACGAGTACTTGCCCGAGGTCGCGGCGTTCGACGAGACGCGCGCCGTCGGCATCGACCGGCTCGTGGCCCTGTTGGGGGGCGCGCGCGTCGAGACGGTCCCGATCCCGTACGACTGCGCCGATGGGTTCGGCGGCGCCTATTGGCGTCGACCCGAGGCCTATCTCGATCCGGTGGTGAGGGCCGGTATGTCGCATCTTGCGCAGGCCGGCGAGGAGGTCCTCCGAGCGGGCCTGACCAGGCTTTCCGACGACCTGTCCTCCGGCCGCTGGCATGAGCGCCATGCCGACCTGCTCGACCGCGAAACGCTCGACGCCGGATACCGGCTTCTCGTCGCGGACCTGTAGGAAGAATTCCGAAACCCCGAAACCACCCGGATAACGACGGTTCCTTTGCCGGAGATGAGGAGCCCGCCGCCATCACCACCGTACAGTTCGCCGGGGCCCCGTATCCGGGATTACCGGAGATAGGTCTTCGGCCTCGGGATTCGGAGGATGCCCTCCTTCTCAGCACCTCCTTTCTGCTCCACTCGGTCGGAGTGTGCCGAAGTGATCCGATTTTCCCTTGCCTTGCCCCGGCGCGAGGCAAGAGCCCGGCCGTGCGAACCGGACGTACGTGTGGTCAACCAGCAACGACCCGCGTCTGGCGGCCAGTTGACCCGGTCCCCTGCCCGACCCGGCGGGAATGGAATATCCATCCGCCATGGGTCGCGGGCACTGGAGAAACAGTCAATGCGCCCGGCATGGGCCGGGCAGTCGCCAATTACTGGTCCATTCGAGAAGCGGGCGTAACCGCCTGTGCCTTTCGGCGTTGAGGAGGATGCACTGAGAAGGGAACGCACCAGATCCTTCTGTCGCAATTCCTTTCAGTGCACGGCCATGTCAATCCTCTGCAGGCCGAAGGGGCTCCGGGGTACGGCTCCCAACACACGTATCCCGGAGCCCCGGTTCCTTCACGTGGCGGATGGCCCGTACGGAGAGGGCGCCTCACGGGCATCCCCGCAGGCTGCGGCCTGTGCGCACCGCCTGCCCCGGCTGTTCGTCGACCCGGAGTGAAGCGGTCAGGTGATGGGGTTCTCGATCAGGGTGATGCGGTTGCCGTCGGGATCGTGCAGGGCTGCGAACCGTACCTTCTGACCGCCGTGCTCCACCGGCCCCGCGGTCAAGCCGCGGCCTGTGATCGCGGCGAGTGCGGAGTCGAGGTCGTCGACGACGAGGTTGAGCAGTGTCGATCCGGCGTGCTCGGGCGAGGCGAAGACCTGGATCCAGCCGTCGGAGGAGATGTGCCAGTCGGCCAGCCCGTCCATGGGCCTGCGGTCCGCAGGACGGCCGATGAGCCGTTCGTACCAGGCCACGGCGGTTTCGATGTCCCGGACGGGAGCGACGGCCAGTACGTGGGTGAAGGCCATGGGAAGCGTCCTTTCGTGGGGGCTCCCTTGTGTGCTTACACCAGTTCGGACTCCGCGTAGCGGCAGGACTCATCGCGAGTCTCGCCCGTGCCCGTCGCATCGCAGGCAGAGCCCGCGCCCCCCGTTCCCCGCCGCGGACGAAGGCATTGATGGCGAGGGCCTGAGGGGCCCCGGCACCCCATCCGCGCTGGAGGGGTGACGTCCGTGCCGCGTCGAGGCGTTGTGATGGCCACGGGCCGGGGCGCTTCGTACCGATCGTGGGGAGGGGGGGCTACGACAGTGTGGAGGAACTGACCATCGCCGCCCCGCTGGTCGTGCCCGAGCGTACGGGATGGCTCGTACAGGTCAGGGTCGGAGCGCCCGACGAGTCGGACAGGCGCACGGTGGAGGTGTACTCCCGTGCCGAGGACGCCCTCGACACTGATCCGTGGATCCCCGTTCGGACGACCCTGGGCGGAACTCCGACTTCTCGTCGCGGCCCGCTCGTTGTGCATCCACGAAGTGTGCGCGTCCGCCATCTGGCGGATGCTCGGCGAGCCCCGAGGCACTTGGATCGAGGGGCACACGTGCCGAAGCTCCGGCCGACGCACGTACTGACCAGAGAGGAGCGGGCCAGGATCGCGCACCCTTTCCGGACGTCGCGCACCATGGCCGAGCGAGCATGTTGGGGAATTCTTTGTTGAGCGTATGTCGTTCCATGGAGCAGAGGTCAGCCGTGAGTGGCCGATCGACGCCCCTCCTTGGATCCGTCCTTGCAGCCGCCACCGTGGCTGCATTCATTGCGAGCAGCGGCGCCAGTGCGGCAGCCGCGGAGCAGGCACCGGCGCGGACGGTCGTCCGGTCCGCGCCGGACCGGGAGTTGCCCGCAGGACCCGGCACCACGTGCGGCACGGTGACCACGGCGGCCGGTTACCCCGCCGAGGTCCGTATCCGTTCGGGCTCGGTCCGGTGCACCAAAGCGCTGAGGGTGTTCCAGCGCTATTACACGGCCCTGGCGAACGGCGAAGCACCAGGAAACGGCGGCGGCGGTCCGGTGAACGTACGACGTTGGACATGCCAGTCGCCTTCGTCGGTCGAAACGGAAGAGCAGCCCACGTGCGTGCGCGGTGACACCACGATCGCCGCCCACGTTCAGTTCTAGCCGATGCGGCCCGCCCGCTGAGCGGGTGGGCCGTATTGCCACTCCTGGCAAGGCTGTTGAGAGTCCGAGGCCCCCGGTCACCCGTTGCAACACCGTCGCTTCTCCGCGCTCCACGGCTGCCATCGGTAGTAACCGGCCCAGCTCGTGGCTTCTGCCCGGAGGAGCGCCCTCGGTGGGAGCCGCGGAGCCTCGCCGGTGGTTCACCAACAGGCGTGGACGGATCGGCCGGAGAACCGTCACGTCCACGGCCGGGGGCACTCCCCGGCGAAATGCGGGAGTTACGGGCGGGCACCCGGGCAGGGGTCACGTACTCTGCCCCCGGATTGCGGCCGCGACCCGATCCGTGCACCCACGCTGCCCGCCCCGAAGGGACCCCCATGACGGCCTCGCCACAACCGGCCCCGCCCGATGACCTCTTCTGGCGGGAAAGTCGCCTCTGCTTCCTCACCACCCTGCGCCCCGACGGGACCCCGCACCTGGTGCCGGTGGGCGTGACGTACGACCCCGAGACGCGGATCGCGCGCGTCATCAGCAGCGCGGGCAGCAGGAAAGTCCGCAACGTACGGGCCGCGGGCGGGAACGCCCGCGTTGCTGTGAGCCAGGCTGAGGGCCGCCGGTGGTGCACCCTGGAGGGCACCGCGGTCATCAAGGACGCCCCGGCTTCCGTGGCCGACGCGGAGCGGCGTTACGCCGAGCGGTACAAGCCCCCGCGGCCCAACCCGGAGCGCGTTGTCATCGAGATCACCGTCACCCGAGCCCTGGGAACGGCCAAGCCCGCGGGGTGGCTCTGACCGGACCGGGCGTTTACGTAGCGGGGTCCGAAAGCCTCGGAGTGTGATCCGGCCCCGGAACAGGACGCGGGTGCGCCGGCGCCGACCGCGGTGCGGCTGTCGGCCCAACGGTTCGTAGTGGGTCCTCATGGCGACCCGAGTGGTGGCCGCCCTGCTCGCCTGCTGGAGGACGGCTGCGGTCGAAGAGCCTGCTGACGGGCGCGGGTAGCGCGTCGAGGGCATCCGGACGGGGTTGCGTGGCCCGCGGTGCCCGGCCCTGTCGGCGGGGTTCCGTTCGGTTCCCATGGGTGCACGGGGTGCCGGGCGCCCTGTGTACGGCTCGCGGACTGTCGCCCGGCCGGGGCTGTCGGCCGGCGGGGATGTCGGCGGTCCGGTGGTGTCCCGGGATCCACCGCCGCACTCCCGTAGGCGCATTGGCCCTCGGCCGGCCCGGGCGAGATGTACGGGCTGAGGCCTGCGGGACGTGGTGGTCGAGTGTGCGGGACATACGGCCGACCGCTGAACCCGCCCCCGGCCGGCGTCACGGCACGGGCTCCGCTTCGAGGTGCCACCGGTTGCGCGGCCCGCGGACTTCCAGCGCCTCCCAGCCGAGTCCGCGTAGGACGGCAGCGCACTCCCGCAAGGCTTCTCGGGAGGCGTATGCGGCGCCGCTGCCGACCGGGCCCAGCCAGTCCACCCGTACCGCGCCCTGCCGCTCCGCTTCGCCGACGCAGTAGCCCGTCGCGATCCGCTGCCCTTCCGCATTGAGGGCCGACGGCGGGAGGCCGGCGGCTTCCAGCGCGAGGGCGACCGCTCGTACGGGCCGGCGCCGTTCCCACGCGGCCGGCACCGCGAGCGGATCCGGTGCCGCGGTGTTCATCAGGCGCCGGATCTGCAGCAGCCCTTCGAACGCCTCCCGGACGGATGCCTTCCGTCCCGGCCCGGCAGGGAGGGCCTGCGTGGCGCCGGTCGCGGCCTCGAAGCCGCCCGGCCGGCCGGGATCAGCGCTCATGTCGGTGTCCGCATCAGAAGTACGAGGGCCCTCGACCGTACTTCCCCGGGCCCGCGTGGTGTCATCCGCCTCCGGCGGACTGGCCGACCTTGTCCATTCGCACGGTGCGCCGCACCGCGGATGCGGGCCACTGTGCGTTCGTGAGCTGGTGCATGTCACGGCGGATCCTGCGGGCGCTCCCGGAACCGGGACAGATTCCCGATGCCAGGTCGACGGCGCAGACGAGGCCGGCGAGCATGCGGCTGCGCCGGTCGGGGAAGCGGACCTTGGCGGCGGAGCGGAGGCGAGCGACCGCGGGCGTGGACCAGTCCGCGCCGGCCGACGGGTAGAGGTGGTACTGGAAGAACAGGAAGGAACGACGCTTCTCGATGCGGATCGCGCCGCGCTGTGCCAGGCGGTGGGCACATGCCTCCTCGATCGGCCAGGCCGAACCGCGGATCCATCGCTGGATCCGCATACCTTTCGCCTTGCCGGGGCCGGGCAGGCTCGCCAGGGCGTCGTCGAGCAGGGGATCACCGACCGGAGCCGGGTTGACGATGACGATCCGGCCGTGGTCCTCGACGATCCGGCCGGCTGCCTCCAGCTCCGCGAGCACGGCCCCGGCCAGGCCGTACTGCAGAAAACGCGGTCTGCAGCGCGGTTTGCCCGTGACCGGATCGAGAGCGAGGAGCAGCAGCTCCTCGGCGAGGGTGACGCGCGTGTCCATGGGCGGCTCCCACCGTAAGCAATGCATCCGTCTGGTGCGGCGCCGTAGACGCTACGAGTGGTCTCTCCATGGAAATACTCGAATCGCATTGCCTCGCCTACCACAACTGTCCGGGCTCCGGGCGAGTCCGCGGGGCGGGGCGATCGGGCCTGAGCCCGGGCGACACCGCTCCCGCCCTCCGATCCAATCCCCCCGGTACTTCGGCACCTCAGCGCAACCCCCCATTTCCATCAGGGACTTGGAGAAGGACCCTCTCGGTACCCGGAATCAGCGGCGCTGGATCTGCCCGACGTCCCTCACGTACACGATTCCGTCGATGTCCGCCAGATGGGCCGGGTCGAGCGGGGCGTAGACGAACCAGGGGGACACGCGGAGCGCGGGCCGAGTGTCGCCGAGGACGGTGGCCAGCCGCGAAGCGTCGATGACGTAGCGGTCCTCCGGGAGTGCGTACGAGTCCTTCGACGGTGTCCTGGGGCGGCGTGCCCACCCCCCTGGTGCCCGATCGTGCCGAGGGCCGAGGTCAGGAACGCGTAACCCTCGCCGAGCCGGGCGCTCACCAGCGCGCCGGCGCTCCACCACTCCACCGGCCCTTCCACATCTGCATCGTGCTCTTCTCCCGCTGGAGATGGGAGTTGTGGGCATGGACGAGTGCCGGGCCCCGGGCGGAAACGGCGAGGAGGTTGTGGGCCATCATCTGATCCCGCAGCGCGCACAGCCGCGTCATACGGGCCGGTGAGGTGCCGGCCATCCAGTAGTGGTAGCGCAGCAGGCCGGTGGCGGTGCGCCCGTACAGGAGTGCCCGATCCCAGTCCTCCCGCGAGGTCGCCGTCATCAGGTGAGGCGTCGCGTTTCGGGCAGCGCCACCAGATCGTCGGTGAGCAGCCGCAACTCCTCGGCCTCGGTCGACCGTCCCACGTACCGGGCCGGGTCCATCATCGCGGCGGGATCGGTCCACCGGTCGTGGGCGCCGAGCAGGCGGTCGAGCGTTTCCGCGGTGCAGGGCAGCAGGTCCGCGTCCACCCGGGCCGCGAGGTGGTCGTGGAGTGCGGTGAGCGCCTGCCGTGGGCTCGCGGCGGCGGTCATCTCCAGCGGCCCGTCGAAACCGGCGAAGCGGATGCGCTCGGACGCGGGCCGGCCGTCGTTGTGGGCGCGCATCCAGCGCACCAGCTCGCGGTTGGGCGCGAAGGTGCCCCAGCCGTGGCTGAACCCGCGTTCCATGACGTCGACGAGGGTGCCCGTTCCCGAGGTGACGTAGCCCTCGACCAGGCCCATCATGCAGTCGCTCTCGATCGCGATCGTCCGGTAACCCTCCTGCTCGACGAGTTGCCGGAACAGTTCGTTGCGCAGTTCGAGCAGCGTGTCCGCTGCCATCGCAACCCCGACATCGTCAAAACCGGATTCGAGTTGATCACTCACGCAGGGTGTCGGCGGCAACAATTTCCCGTGTGCGGCCGGGGAGAAGGCCGGGGCCAGGCGCCCTGCGGGGTGGTGCTGGCACCACCTCGGGAAAGTGACGCTACGGCCAGTGTGCGGTACTGCGGATCCCGACAGGATTCCCGGTGCGGGGACGAGATCGTTTCCCCCATTCAGCGAGCGCCATGTCAATACGTTCGCTGCCGGAGTCGGCCGGGCACGTCTTTGCCGGAACATTCCCGGCGGGCCTGCCGTGCTCATAGCTGCGAGATTTTCCAGTCTTCGATGAAAGGAATGTTCTGTGCTGTACATACGCGTGGTCTTCAACGGCGGCCAGAAGGGGAACTCCCGTGCGTCTGCGTAGTTCATTCATCGCCGGGGTGATCCTCGCGTCAGTCGCACTACCGGCCTGCAGCGCCGGTACCGATGAATCCTCGGACTCACCCTCGAAGTCCAGTGCCACCGACGGCAGGGCGTCGGCGTCGGCGTCCCGAGCGGCCGGCCGGCCGACCACCAAGCGCACGGCCCGGTTCCAGTCCCTGTACGTCCCGATGCGGGACGGCACACGGATCGCGGTGGACGTATGGCTTCCCCAGCCCCTCGCGGCACGCAGGAAGGTCCCGACAGCGATGAGAGCGACCCGCTACTGGAAGGCCCGGGCGGGCGAATCCGGCAGCGCGGAGACCGAACGGTGGACCAAGGCGGGGTACGCGCTCGTGCTGGTCGATGCACGCGGCAGCGGCGCGTCCTTCGGCAACCGCAGCAGCGAGTTGTCCAAGGCCGAAGTCACCGACTACGGCGAAATCCTCGACTGGATCGCGGCCCAGCCATGGTCGACGGGCCGGGTCGGCGCCTTCGGCGACTCCTACGACGGCGACACCGCCGAGATGATGACACGGCTCAGGAACCGCCATCTCACCGCCATCGCACCCCGGTTCAACGACTACGAGATGTACCACGACCTCATCCGTCCGGGCGGCACGGAGATGGCCGTGATCTACAGGTGGCTGACGGCCTCGCGCGCGCTGGACGGCATCGACGGCGCGGTGTGCGACCTTGCCAGGAGGCTGGGGAAACCCTGCGACGACGCCTGGCGCGCCGAGTTCGGCAAGCCGCGCCCCGTGGACGGGCCGCGCGGATCCGACCTCGCCAAGGCGGCCGAGCGCGAGCACCAGGCCAACGTGGACATCGCCCCGTTCATGAAGCGCAACGCCTTCCGCGACGACCGTCAGGGCGGGGTCTCTCTGACCGACGGCAGCACCGGCAGCTACCAGCGGGAGATCTCCCGTTCTCGGGTGCCGATGTTCGTGCCCGCGGGCTGGCTCGACGCGGGTACGGCCAACGGCGCGCTCTCGCGGTACCTGAGGTTCGGCAACGCGCAGGAGGTCATGATCGGGCCGTGGACCCATGGAGGCCAGGCCGACGCGAACCCGTTCAACTCACCCGAGAAGTCCGCCGCACCGTCGCCGGCAGCGCAGTGGCGGGCGCTCATCTCCTTCTTCGACCGGCACGTCAAGGCCTCCCGTCATGTCAAGACGAAGCGGATCCGGTACTACACGCTCGGCGAGAACCGCTGGCGCACGACCTCCGTGTGGCCGCCTTCGGGCACCAGGACCAAGAGCTGGGAGCTGGGCAGCGGGGCCAAGGACGTCCACCAGGTCGATCCGAAGGCCACGACCGGATCTGCGAGCCGCTGGAACGGCAACCTCACCAGCGACGACATCGTCTACCCGGACCGGCGTGAGGCCGACCGCCGCCTGCAGACCTACACGGGCGGCCCTCTGCGACGCGATGTTCGGGTCACCGGGATGCCGGTGGTCAAGCTGCGGATGGCGGTCGACAAGCCCGATGCGGACGTGCGCGTCTACTTGGAGGACGTCGCTCCCGACGGTCGCGTCACCTACATCACCGAGGGCCAACTGCGGCTGGCCAACCGCCGGGTGGCCCCGGGCAAGCACCCCGACGCGGCGGTACGGGTCGCCCACAGCTACGCGCGCAAGGACGCCCGCCCGATGACCCCCGGGGCGATGGAGGACATCACGATAGGCCTGGTGTCCACCTCAGCCCTCTTCCGCGAGGGGCACCGCGTACGCATCGCCATCGCCGGTGCCGACGCCGGGAACTTCGTCCCGCTGAAGGACGGCGCCACCAAGTTCACGATCGACCCCGGCCGGTCCACCGTCAGCCTGCCGGTCGCCCGTTGATGACGTCATCGGAAGCACGGACGGCGCTCACTGGGGAACACGTTCCCAGTGAGCGCCAAGCGTGCAGGTCCCGGGCGAGGAAGCCGGGTCGGCGGTTGAACATCAACGATGAAAGGCAATACGTCCCTTGGGCCACCAGGCCCTGGGCGGGGGAGGGCTTGGGGAGGGTGAAGTCGCGGTTCTTGCCTGTCACGTGCACGGTGATCACGTTGCCCATGAAGAAGGCATGCCCCATCTCGACGGTGAGCCGGACGTCGCCCTTGCCGGCTTCGTAGACGTTCTTGATGGGCTCGTTGTCCTGTTTTGCCCGGTGCACGGAGAATCCGGCCGACTTCAGCGTCTTCAAGTACCCCTGGCCCGGCTGTCCGCCCGTGATGACGGCCACGGGGCCCAAGTCGTCCTCACCGACCGCGGAGATCGTCATCATGTCCCCGTCGGGCGCGGGCAACGAGGTGTCGCCCGTCGGCTTGGTGTCCTCCTTTCCGTCATCGCCGGAACCTTCCAACCCGTTGTCCTTGGAACTGGCGGACGGCGTCGAGGACGCTCCCGTCGACGCTGAGGGCTTGGAGCCGGCCGAGTCGTCCTTGTCGTTGCAGGCCGCCAGCCCAGTCAGGGTGCCGGTGATGACAGCTGCTGCGACGAGTCCGCGGAGTTTGTGAACCATGTGGTCAACCTCGTGTGTTCAGTGCCCCCATCAGCCGACTGACCCTCCGGTCTTTCGGGAGCGTGCGGGTAGCACGGGTCCGGTCCGGATCCGCCATCCCCGGCGGGCGCTGTGGGCGAGCCACGGCTCGTGCCGTGAGCCCGTCTCGTGGGCCGGTTCCGCCAGGCTCCGGAGTCGTGCCTTCGCCCTGGATGACAGTCACGTGGGGAAAGGGGTTCCATCGATCGGCGCCCGATCAACGGTCGCTCGAACCAGCGGGTACCGCGCCGCGCGTCCCGGCCTGCCGTGTCCAGGACGACCGGTGATCCGCCTTTGTGACGCGTGGCTTCGCGGGAGCGTCTGCAACGTCGACGAGAGAGACGGCCCGACGTGATCCCGACCGAGCCGGTCTCGGTGCCTGAGGGTCCTGGCCTGCCGCGGGCACGGGGGACGCGCGGCGTGTCGCACTTCCCGTGAACGGGAAGACCAGGCTCATCGGAAGCACCCACGAGTTCGCCCCCGTTGGGGTGTACACCACCAGTGAGGACATCAAGCAGTACACGGGGAAACTCAAGTCCGCCGGCTACAAGGTGACGCCCGAGATCCAGGACAACGAGCGGGTGGAGAATGCCTTCGGCGTGTCCAAGGGAGGCGAGCTCATCATCCTGGAGCAGGTCTCGACGTTCAGCGGCGGCAATCTGCTTCTGGCCCTTAACCAGCAAGGCATGTGAGACCGAACCTTGACACCGGGCCCTCCTCAGGTCCCCCGCAGCGAGAGTCTGTCTCGTCTGTCTCTATCGACTCTTCAGAAGAGGTAGCGATCCCACGCCCGCCATCACCGCCGTCGTCGACTTCGACGATGTGGCGGCCGGGGGTGGCGTCGATGCTGTATTCGATGAGGAGCGCCAAGGCCTCTACCTCTTCCCTCGGTCGGTGATCCCTACAGGGCACAGGCCACCGTTGAGACGTACGTGTCCTCAGCCTCGCGGGGGCCGGACGAGGCGCGTATACGCCTTGGCGAGCAACGAGGTGACCTTTCCCACGGGGTACTGCCGGTCGTCAACAGCGCTGACAGGCTGGACCTCGTAGGCAGTGCCTGTGAGGAATACCTCGTCGGCACGGGTGAGTTCGTCGGTCTCCATGTGGCGTTCCCGCACGCCGATTCCGAGATCGCGGGCGAGGCCGATCACCGTCTGTCGGGTAATGCCGTCGAGGAAGCACTCCGGGATGGGGGTATGCAGCTCACCGTCGATCACCAGGAAGAGATTGGCCCCGGTGGCCTCAGCGAGCCGGCCGCGATAGTCCAGAAGCAGCGCGTCGTCGCATCCGGCTGCCTCGGCTTCGTCCCGGGCGAGCGTACCGATGTTGTAGAGAGAGGCTGCTTTGGCCCGCACCGGCGCGGTGTCCTGGGCCGGCCGGCGCCACTTGGAGGTCCGCAGCCGGATGCCCTGCTCCTGGGCGGCGGAGGAGAACACGTGTGGCCACTCCCAGGCTGACACGGCAACGTGAACGGATGTCGCGGCTCCCGAGACGCTGATCTGTTCGCTGCCGCGCCAGGCCACCGGCCGGATGTAGCCATCGGCGATACCTGCCCGGTGGACGGCTTCCCGTGCGGCGGCGTCGAGTTCGGCCACGGTGAAGGGGATGCGGAAGTTCAGTTCGCGGGCCGAGTCGTGCAGGCGCTCTGCGTGCTCGACGGACTTGAAGATTTGTCCGCCGTAGACACGCATGCCTTCGAAGACGGCTCCGCCGTAGTGAAGTCCGTGGGACAGGACGTGCAGCTTGGCCTCCCGCCACGGAACGAACTCCCCGTCGAGCCAGATGGCGCCGTCGCGGTCGTCGAATGGCCCGGGGGTCACGACGCGTCCTCTTCGGGGATGTAGTCGATGCGGATCGTCCGTTCCAGGTACGCGTGGAACTCCTCCGCCTCAGCGACGGTCCTGTGCCGAGACAGCACGAATGCCGGATAGCCGGTGAAGTCGGGATAGGGGCGGACCACATCGCCGGGGAACAGCATCTGTACGACATGGTCGACGCGTGGGTCCGCACGCACCTCGTCCAGCCCATGGATCGTGGCGATTCGTCCGTGACCGCCGCAGGGGACGATGTAGTTGGCCGCAGCCCCGACCGAAGCCGTCAGCCCTTCCACAAGCCGATTCGCGGGCTCCAGGCCGGCAGCGATCCGCAGCGCTTCCCCTGCGAAGTCGACCCCGGTGACGTGTGATGCGATGTACTGGGAGACGCCGGAGCCGCCGATCCGGGCACCCATCTCCAGCAGGTACGGCTCAGCCCCGCCGCGCAGCCGCAGCTCGGTGTGGGTGGGGCCTTCGGTGATACCGAGAGCCGTATGGGCTGCGATCACCTCGTGAACGACGGCGTCCCGGATGGCGTCCGGGAGCTCGGCCGGGGCTCGGTAGACACTCTCCTCGAAGTACGGGCCCTCGGGTTCTCCCTTGTAGCCGATGGAGAGCACCTGAACGGCACCGTCCCGGGCCAGGGACTCCACCGCCAACTCCGGACCATCCAGGTACTCCTCGACGACGAGCGCTGCGACGTGGCCGAGCTTGTTGGCGCAGACCTGGCGCACTTCGGCCACGACATTCTCCAAAGACTCAGCGGTCTCGGCTCGGGTGACGCCCAGGCTGGAGAAACCGTGCGCCGGCTTGACCACGACGGGGAAGGACAGATCTTTCGCCGTGGCGAGGTCGCCGGGCTTGTCCAGACGGGCGAACCGGGGCACGTTCAGACCCGCTGCCGCGAGCCGTTCGCGCATCACCCGCTTGTCCTGCGCGCCGAAGGCCGCCTCGCATCCGATTCCCGGCAGCCCCAGCCGTTCAGCGGCTTCGGCGACGAACGGAACGGCCGGGTCGTACAGGGTGACCAGTCCCTGGAAGGGCTGGGTCTCATGCCGCTTGCGCAGCGTTTCCAGCGCGTCTGCCCGATCGCCGTCCAGATCGAGGACGAGCAGCCCCACCACGGCGGGCGGCAGCCGGTCGGCCGGTACGTCTTCGTCGGGACGGGGCACGAGGACGAGGTCGATTCCGGCACGTTCGGCGCTCTCGAAGATCCAGGGCAAGCTCGTGCGCTGGTAGACCAGAACGAGCGTGGGACGGGAGTCGGTCATCGAGGTATTCCTTGCTCGACGGAGCGGGAAGCCGCCGGTTCGGCGGGAGCATCAGGCGGAACAGGCGCGGCAGGGCGACTTGCGCCGCCCACCGTGAGCCAGACCCCGGCCGCGCAGAGGAGGATCAGGGCGACCACGAGCGGGCCAGGTGCTTCCGCCCAGCCCAGTGCCCACTCACCCAGGCGCACCAGGAAAGGCACGACGAGTGCCACGGCAGAAGTGAACAACGGTCCCTTGCGCAGAATCAGTTCGTGCGAGATCAGGAAGACGGGGGCTGTGAGGACCGCACCGAGGACGGCGATGCCGCCCCAGTCCGCCACGCCGACACCACCGAGCGGAACGAACGACACCGTCACGAGGCCAAGCATGACGGTGCCGGCACCCGTCACCGCGGGCAGTGCCGCCAGCGGGGAGACATCTGCCATGCGTCGCCGGTAGACATACCCGTACAACGCATAAGTGACGGTCCCACCGAGAGCGAGGAGGGCACCGCTCAGCAGCGCTCCCGCGCTCGTCCCGGAGCCGCTCCCCTCGCCGACACCGCCGTCGGCCACGGCATAACTGCATGCTGCCGCCACGGCCAGCGCGGTGCCAAGGAGCTTGCGCCGGGTGGCCGGTTCACGGAAGGCGACGATGCCGATCACGAAAGTGATGCAGGGGAGCAGGGAGACAATCAGGCCGACCCGGGAGGCTCCGAGATACCCGGTGCCCAAAAGCGTGCCGGAGTAATACACGAAGAATCCCAGGAACGCCAGGACGAGGATGGCTCCCGGGCGTGAACCCGCCGTGCGGACTCCCGGCCAACTGCGGGGCATGGCCACTGCGATGAGCGAGATCACGACGAAGCTCGCGGCAGTGCGCCCGGCAGCGACCGCCAGCGCCGGGACGCCTCTCACGAGATGGCCGGAGAGCAGCCAGCCAACAGCGAGCAGCCCGACCATCAGCGTCGCCAGGACGGGCACGACCAGGTGTCCACCCGCACGGTCGGACGCGGCAGGCTGCGCCGGCACGTACGGGGCCGGCCGGCCGACGGTACCGCCCCTCACCACTCGGCCCGCGCGAATTCCAGGGGCGGCAGTTGGTCGAGCTCTACCTTGGCCCGGCGCAGCGCCAGCTGGTCATCGGTGAAGGCGTATCGCTGCTTCGGCCCTCCAGCGGGGAGGTACCGGCGGACCAAGGTCTTGGCCGCGGCACGGTACTCGTCCGCCGTTGTGACCTCGGCCTCCAGCTTCTCGACGGCGGTGACGTAGTCGCGCAGCGCGTCCAACGCCTTGGCGCGGTCGAGGTTCAGCAAGGATCCGTCGGCGGAAGACCCGGTCAGCGCACCGTGCTCGCGGAACCAGGAGTAGAGGAATACCCCGGTGCCCGAGTCGAAGTTACGGGTGGCGTCGTCCGCCTGCGGGTAGCGGAAGATCCGCTCCAGCAGAATCATGTCGATCTGCTCATCGGAGAAGGGAACAATCTTGTTGTCCGCGCAGACAAGGACCGTCTTGGCGTCGACCTTGATCTCCTCCAGGAGGCCGACGAACCAATTCATCTTCAGCGAAATATGCTCGTCGAAGGGCCACAAACCCTGGTAGTGCATGGAGTCGTGGAGATAGCCCCAAATGGCGCGAGCCTCATAACATACGTCCGCGGCCAGGCCACTGGAGGCCCGGGGCAGCGACTCCGGCGTCAGCACCGCAGCGGCCGCCGGCACGGCGTACGTCTCGTGAATCTTACGCATCTTGTTGAAGAAGAACATTGCATACGGCTGCTCGGTGACCTTGTCGTGAGCGGCCACATTTTCCGGGAAGAAGACCAAACACGCACCCTGGGCCAAGCCCGCGCTGCCGGTGATGAGCACCAGAGCCTGGCAGTTGTTCTTCGGGTGCGGGAACGCCTCAGCCAGTCGCGGCAGAGCGTTCGGCTCCTTGCGCAAGGCGAAGAAGCAATCGAGGCGTTTCCCGACAGGCGGTGCGCTGTTGGTGCTCTGGAGCGGCGCCAGGAAGAAGACGGGCTCGCCATCGGCGGGGGCCGTAACGGCGTCGCGAGAGCGGGCGAAGTCCGGCCGCGTCTCCAGACCCGCGGCGAGCCAGCCCTCGACGTCGGCATCCAGTGCCTGGGCCTGGCCGTCCAGCTCGTGGCGCCGGTACCAGGCCGCGGCCTCCTCCCGGATACGGCGCAGCAGGACGTGATCGGCGTCGACCGGATCGGTGATCGTTCCATCATCGTTCTGACGCGCCCGGAAGCGGTTCACCAGCGGAATGACGCAGTCCGTCAGTATCGCGGCCTCGGTCAGGACGGATTCGGGGATCGGCGCAGTCGCGGGAGCGGTCGTCATCAGGCGGCTCCGGCCGTGAGGGTCCGCTCCCCGCGAGCGTCGGTGGCGAGTACCTGGTGGACCGTGAAGACCATCGGGACGGGACCGAAGTCCCGAAGGATGCGCAGGCCGTGCCGCTCGGCAGCGACGATGGTGGTGATACAGCCCTCGACCACTCCCTCGGCACAGTCGATCGCGGCCTGTGAGTTGCTGAGCACCTCATGGATCTCGGCACGAGCGGGGGCTGGCCCCCGGGACACCAGACCCTTGGGGGCAGGGTGAGAGGCCACCGTCGCCGGGGCGGCCGTGCCACCACTGGCCAACACCATGTTGTGCGTCGGCATGACGAAGCTGTCGATCATGTGAAGCCGGTGCAGGTTACCAAAGACCAAAGTGTGCAGGTCCGGGTAGACAGCGCAAGCGGTGAGCGCATGACGCCCATCGTCGGGCACCGCTTCAAGAGCTGATTCGATCGAGGAATGCAGCTCCACGGTTCCTTCAACACCCCGACGTCGCAGCCATTCGTGGGATGCGGACTCCAAATTGGTGCCATGCGGGCCGAGCGTGTGCATGTGGCGGACATCATCGGATCTCGAATACAACTGGTTTCCCCCGTACCCTCGTTGAAATCTGCTGAGGCGGCTGTGGAGATTGTTGTCTCCTGAACCGAACAAGATCCCAGCACTTGAGGAAGGGCGGAGTAAAGCCGTCCGGCTCCCATCCCAGTGGATGAGACGAAAAGTAGGGAGGAATCCATCAACTTCCGGTGATCCAGGGCCCGTTCGACGTACTTGGCCAACTCGGGAATTTCGTCGGTCCCTGCCGGCCATCAGTTGGGCCACAGCGGCGCCCTCGGGACAGAGGAAGCGTGACCAGCGCGGCGTGCCATGGGAAGACTGCACGCCCATGAAGTCGAAGGTCAATGACCCATCGCCGTGTCAACGCCTGCAGGCCGTCAGGCGGCTGTCTGGTCCCGTTCGTCATCGAGGCCGAGAAGGGGCCAGCAGGACGCCCCCGGCGGCCCAGTCGCGCAGCCGACGGTCGTACAGCAGGTGGGCTGACAGCGCCGCACGGCGCGCTCCAACATGCCGCTGAGCCGCCAGACGACAGTAATCGTCAACAGCGCGGCGGCGAACGTAGAGGCCGTTGCTGAGGAGCACCTGCCGCATCGCGCCGGCGGCCTGATCCGCCTGGGCAGCCCGCTGCGCCCGGCCACGCATGCCGCCGGACGACCCGAGTGCCACGAGCACTGAGAGCCACCACAGCGTGAGCAGCATGCCTCGCTTACCACTTTGTGGGTCCGGGGCAGTCCCGACCGGCCGCACCAGTCCACATCGGTGCAGGCGTCCCACCGCCTTCGGTGCCGACCGACGCGACTCCCAGGAGACCGGTTGGAAGACGGCTCGCTTGTCGCCGATTTCCAGGGGCGGGGTGTTCTGTGATCAGCCACCGTCTCAGGTTCTTCCAGCGGCCGTACCGGCGCCCTGCAGTGATCGGCGGCATTGATGAATCCGGCATTGGTGAATGTGGTGCGGTTTCTCCCGAGTGGGGTCGGGCACTCGGAGTGCGCTTCGGACCGTAGGCACCTGTGAGAGCTGTGTGTGTCCGCTCGTGCGCCCTCTGTGTCCGACATTTTCGGCAAAGCTCTTGCGGTGGCCCTGACGCCCGTAAGTGGCTCTCACGCCCGTAAGAGGAGTTGTTCTTCGTGGCGCTCGCACCAGCGAATTACCCCAGGACCATGAGGCCGGAGCAGTCGTCCGCGAAGCATTCCCATGACGACGCCCCGGACAGTTCGGCGGTCCTCGGGCCGATCGCGCGCCTCCCCGGTGATGCCGAGCCCGGGCAACTGCATCAGCAGGTCGTGGGGGCCTGCTGCCGATGGCGGACCGGCGGGACCGCCGGTTCAGCAAGGGCCGGGGGAGACCCTTCAGACGCCGAGGAGGCCGGTGTCTCACACAGGCGGATCCCCGTCCGGTCCGGCGCACCAGCGCACTGCTCTGCGAGCAGGTCATGGCCGAAGCGCGGGGGCGAGGAGTTGCCGGAACGCCCGACGGCCAAGCCGGATGGGCGTTCGCCGTTGCCCCCGCTGAACCCTTGAAGGAAAGGCAGGATTCACCATGTCGCAGGTTGAGGAATCCATCCAGGTCGATGTCCCGGTCCACACCGCCTACAACCAGTGGACGCAGTTCGAGTCGTTCCCGGAGTTCATGGACGGCGTCGAGCGGATCGAGCAGCGCTCCGACACCCTCACTCACTGGGTGACCAGCGTTGCCGATGTCAAGCGGGAGTTCGATGCGCGGATCACGGAGCAGATCCCGGACGAGCGGGTCGCCTGGACCACCGTGGGTGGTGAGGCACATCAAGCCGGAGTGGTGACCTTCCACCGCATCGATGACGCGAAGACCAAGGTGATGCTGCAGATGGACTTCGATCCCGAAGGCCTGGCCGAGACCGTCGGGGACAAGCTCGGCTTCGTCAAGCGCCAGGTGACCGGGGACCTCGGACGGTTCAAGGAGTTCATCGAGTCCCGTGGCACGGCCACGGGAGCCTGGCGTGGCGAAGTCTGACCCGGCACCGTGGTGCAGACCCGGCACGGGCTGCACCAAATGCCTCCGCCGCGATGCGCTGAGCAATGCGGTGCCGGGATCGAGCAACGCCAATCCAACCGCTCCCCGGCTGACGAGCGGCCTCCTCCGTCGTTGACCCTGGACTCGGCGCGCCGCCCCGCCCCCGGCGGCCGCCGGGGTCATGCCGTGGCGGGCGGCCAGGGCGTCGAGCGGCCCGCCCGTCAACTCCGTGACGGTGAAGGCCGGTTCGGCCTTCCGGAG
>NZ_JBFAYQ010000053.1:0-13305 GCF_040681345.1 Streptomyces sp. NPDC051776
AGTTGCCTGCGCGTCACACCCCTCTTCCTACCCGATGCACCCCTCCATACAGATCCGGATCAGCAAGATTGATCACGACATCACACAGGCCCTAGGCCCCGCCTTCAACGTGGCGTCGTCCGCCCGAAGGGCGGGCACGGTGGGTACGGGTGAGGCGTACGCGCATGGGTGGGGCGCCGCGTGCCTGTACGCACCTGCGCCGCCCGCAGGGCATGCGGCAGCATGGGCGCATGTCCGTTCTCACGCGCGACGAAGCGCAGACCCGAGCCCGCCTCCTCGACGTGCGGCGCTACGCGATCGATCTCGATCTGACGCGCGGCGACGAACTGTTCCGCTCGACCACCGTCATCGCGTTCACGGCGAACGAGTCGGCCGACACGTTCGTCGAGCTGCGTCCGGACACCCTGCACAGCGCCGTGCTCGACGGGCGGAAGCTCGAAGGGAAGACCTTCGCCGACGGCCGGCTGTGGCTCACCGGGCTCACGGCGGGAGAGCACGAGCTGCGCATCGAGGCCGACATGCGCTACTCCCGCACCGGCGAGGGCATGCACCGCTTCACCGACCCCGCCGACGGCGAGACGTACCTCTACACCATGTGCTGCATGACGGATGCGCCCGCCGTCTTCGCCTGCTTCGACCAACCCGACCTGAAGGCCGTCTTCGAGGTGGCCGTCACCGCGCCCGCCGACTGGACCGTCCTGGGAAACGGCATCGCCGAGGAGACGGGCGAGGGGCGCCGGCGGCTCGCGGCGACGCCGCCGATCAGCACCTATTTGATGGCCGTGGCCGCCGGCCCGTACCACTCCGTGCGCAGCGAGATCGACGGCCTGCCGATCGGGCTGCACGTACGACGGTCGCTCGCCGAGCACCTCGACGCCGACGCGGACGAGCTCTTCGCCGTCACCCGCCGCTGTTTCGAGCGCTATCACGAGATCTTCGACGAGGCGTATCCGTTCGACTCCTACGACCAGGCGTTCGTGCCCGAGTTCAACTTCGGCGCCATGGAGAACCCCGGACTCGTCACATTCCGCGACGAGTTGGTCTTCCGCTCCGCCGTCACCGACACCGAGCGGCAGAGCCGAGCCATGACCATCGCCCACGAGATGGCGCACATGTGGTTCGGCGATCTGGTCACCCTCAAGTGGTGGGACGACCTCTGGCTGAACGAGTCCTTCGCCGAGTACATGGGATTTCAGATCCTCACCGAGGCCACGGACTTCACCGGCACCTGGACCGACTTCGCCGTCGCCCGCAAGAGCTGGGGCTACGACGCGGACGAGCGTCCCTCCACCCACCCCGTCGCCCCCGAGCCCGACGGCGTGCCGGATACAGAAGCGGCGCGTCTGAACTTCGACGGGATCTCCTACGCCAAGGGCGCGTCCGCACTGCGCCAGCTCGTCACCTGGCTCGGTGAGCGCGACTTCCTCGCAGGCATCAACGTCCATTTCGCGCGGCACCGGTTCGGCAATGCCACGCTCGCCGACTTCATCGACTCCCTCTCCCGCGCCTCCGGCCGCGACGTGCACGCCTGGGCCGAGGCCTGGCTGCGCACCACCGGCGTCGACACCCTCACCGCGGAACCCGCCGAGGAGGCGGATGGCGGCTGGAGCCTGACCGTGCACCGCGAGGGCAGCCGTCCGCACCGCGTCGCGGTCGGCGCGTACGACCACGATCTGGTCGAGCCGGGCCGCCTGGTGCTGCGGGAGCGGTTCGAGGTCGACATCCCGCGGGACGGCGGGTGCGCCGGCGCGCAGGAAGCCGGCGCGCGGGACGGCGCCGACGGCGGTGCCCGCCCCACGTACCCGGGCCGCCGACCCGACCTGGTGCTCCTGAACGACGGGGATCTGGACTACGCCAAGATCCGCCTCGACGAACGCTCCTGGCGGACCGCGGTCGACTCCCTCTCAGGGGTGCCCGATCCGCTCTCCCGCGCCGTCATCTGGAACGCCGCCCGCGACATGGTCCGCGACGGCGACCTCGCGCCGGCCGCGTACCTGGACGCGGCCCGTGCCCATCTGCCGTACGAGCCGGACAACGCCATCGTGCACGGAGTCCTCACCTTCGCGAGCGTCCACGTCGCCGACCGTTTCCTGCCGCCCGAGGCGCGGCCCGACGCGCTGAAGACCCTCACCGCCATCGGCCGCAGCATGCTGCGCATCACCGAGGACGGCACCGCCCCCGGCCGGCGGCTCACCGCGCTCCGTACGTTCATCGACAGCTCCACCGACCCCGACACCATGGGCGAGTGGCTCGCCGCCGGGGCCGTCCCCGGCGGGCCCGAGCTGGACCCGGAGCTGCGGTGGCGCGTGCTGGGGCGGCTTTCGGCGCTTGGCGCCGCGACGCGGGACGACATCGCCGCCGAACGGGAACGTGACCCGAGCGCCACGGGCGAGGAAGGCGCCGCCCGCTGCCGGGCCGCCCTGCCCGACGCGGAGGCCAAGAAGACCGCCTGGACGGAGATGTTCGAGAGCGACGACCTGTCCGCGTACCTCGTCACAGCCACGGCTCAGGGCTTCTGGCAGCCCGAACAGCACCGCCTGCTCCGGGACTTCGTGCCGCGGTACTTCCCGGCGGCCGTCGCCGCATCCGCACGGCGCGGCACGGCCATCGGCGAGGTCCTGGGCCGCCATGCCTTCCCGGCGCACGCGGTGGACGCGCAGACCCTGCGGCTTGGCGAGGAGTGCCTCCGCGACGACGACCCGATCCCGGCACTGCGCCGCAGGCTCGCGGACCAACTGGACGATCTGCGGCGGGCCCTGCGGGTCCGGGACGGGGCGGCCGCCCTCTGAGTCCACCGCCGGTGCGGCAGCAGGAGTCGGGTGACGACGACCCGGCGGCCACCGGGCGGGACAGGCGGGGCCGTGGGCTCCGCCCGCCCGGCCTCCTGCCGCACGGCGGTACCACTTTCGGGTTCTGATCGCGCGATCATCGTACGTCCCGCGGGCGTACCCGCTCAGACTGGGGACTGGCCGCGGATCCGGCGGCCGCCGGTTGGCCTGCCCGGCGACGCACTCCCCGAAGGACACCCCATGCCTCTGCCGCCGGACGGCAGCACCCACGGCGCTCAAGGCACCCACGGCACGCACGGTTCGCTGCGCTCCATGGCGCCGCTGGCCGGAGGGGCCGACGGCCCGCGCTCTCTGCGGCCCCTGCTCGGCATCGTGCTGGAGGCGCTCGAAGCGGGTGCCTCCGCCCGCGGCGGGCCCATCCCGGCAGGGGGCCCGCGGGACGTCGGACATCGCGTCAAGGCAGCGGCGGAGCCGCTCATCCCCGAGGCCGGGGCCGGTTCCGAGACCGTGCTGCGAGAGCTCGTACAGGTTTTCGCCGAGGGCGCGGCGGACCCCGCCGACCCGCTGTGCGCTGCCCATCTGCACTGCCCGCCGCTTGCCGTCGCGACGGCCGCGGACCTCGCCGCCAGCGCGCTCAACCCGTCGATGGACTCCTGGGATCAGGCGCCGGGCGCCTCCACGCTCGAAGATCTCGTCACCCGCGGACTTGCGACCGAGATGTTCCCCGCGGGGCCGGCCCCGGACGCGCTCGTGACGACCGGCGGGACCGAGTCCAACCAGATGGCCCTGCTGCTTGCCCGCGAACTGGCCCGGACGGCCGGGCCCCCCGGGGCCTCCGGGGGGCCAAGTACATCGGGGGAAGCCGCGGAAGCCGGGCAGGACGGCCCCGTGCGGGTCGTGTGCGGGGCCAACGCCCACCACAGCATCACCCGCGCCGCCTGGCTCCTCGGGCTCCCCGAGCCCGTCGTGCTGCCCACCCCCGCCGGGATCCTCAGCCCCACCGAACTCGACCGGGCCCTGAGCGAGTTGCGCGGCCCCGTGCTCGCCGTCGCCACCGCGGGTACGTCCGACGCCGGTGAGATCGACCCGCTGCCGCAGCTCGCCGACGTCTGCGCCGCGCACTCCGCCCGCTTCCACGTGGACGCCGCCTACGGCTTCCCGCTGCTGTTCAGCACCACGCTCCGCCCTCAGCTCGACGGCCTCGCACGCGCCGATTCCGTCACCGCCGATCTGCACAAGCTGGGCTGGCAGCCGGTCGCCGCCGGTCTGCTGGCCGTTCCCGACCGGGCGGCGCTGGCCCCGCTGGACCATCGCGCCGACTACCTCAACCCCGAGGACGACACCGCGGCCGGCATCCCCGACCTCCTCGGCCGCTCGCTGCGTACGACGCGGCGCCCCGACGTCCTCAAGATCGCCGTGACACTGCGCGCACTCGGACGCACGGGGATCGCCGTGCTCGTCGAGCACGCCTGCGCCGCCGCCCAGCGACTCGCCGACCTCGTCGAGACCCACCCGGATTTCGACCTCTACGAGAGACCCACCCTCTCCACGGTCCTCTTCCGGCCGGCCGGCGCCGACGACGAGCGCGTCGCGTCCGTGCGACGCCGTCTGATGACCGAGGGCCGCGCCGTCCTCGGACGGGCCCGCGCCACCGATCACCGCGACGGTGTGGACAAGCTGTGGTTCAAGGCCACCGTGCTCAATCCGCACACCCGGCCCGCGGATCTCGAGATCCTTCTCGGTGTTGTGGAAGGGAGTGCGGCCGTATGACCGACCCGAACCCGGAGGTCCCGGAACCCCCGAGGACCGCGCCGACCCTGCCGGGGCCGCGCTCGGCGCCCGAAGCCGAACGGCAGGCTACGGAACCGCCGGCCCGGCAGCCCTCGACGGCGCCCCGTCCGCCCCGGTCCGCCGAGTCCGCACCCGGCAGGGCCGCATCCGCCGGAGCCGCATCTGCGCAGGCCGCACCTGACGAGTCCGCATCCGCGCAGTCGGCACTTGGCGAGGCCGCACTTGGCGAGTCCGCACCCGCCGAGTCCGCACCCGGCAGGGCCGCATCCGCCGGAGCCGCATCCGCGCAGGCCGTACCCGACGAGTCCGCACCCGCGCAGTCAGTGCCTCCCAAGGCCCGCACCGCGGCCGCCGGGGAGGAGACCGGCACCGCCGGCCGCCCGCTCGACCTCGTCGGCATCGGCATCGGCCCGTCCAACCTCTCCCTCGCCGCCCTCGCCGACGGCGTACCGGGGCTGCGCACCGCCTTCTACGACCGGCGCCCCGCCTTCCGCTGGCATCCCGGACTGCTCATCGAGGGCTCCACGATCCAGGTCCCGTTCCTCGCCGACCTGGTCACCCTCGCCGACCCGGCCAGCCCCTGGTCCTTCCTCAGCCATCTCCGCGCCAGCGGCCGGCTCTTCCCGTTCTACGTCGCCGAGCGCTTCCACATCGAGCGCGCCGAGTACGACGCTTACTGCCGCTGGGTGAGCGAGCGGCTGCCAGGACTGCACTTCGGGCACCAGGTCGACGGCGTCCGGTGGAACCCCGAACGCGAGCTGTTCGAGGTCGACTTCACCCGGGTCGGCGCGGACGGCGAGGCCGAGGCCCTGGGCCGGGTCCATGCCCGCAACATCGTCGTCGGCGTCGGCACCGCGCCGTACGTCCCCGAGCAGCTCCGCCCGCTCGCCGAGTCACCCGCCGTCCCCGTCGTCCACTCCTCGGAGTACCTCGCCCACCGCGAGCGGTTACTGGCCACCGACCACCTCACGGTCATCGGCTCTGGCCAGTCCGGCGCCGAGGTGTTCCTCGATCTGCTGCGGGCCCGGCCCGCAGGGCGCGAACGGCTGGCCTGGCTTGGGCGCACCCCCGCCTTCGCGCCCATGGAGTACAGCAAGCTGGGGCTGGAGCACTTCACGCCCGACTACACCCGCTACTTCCACGGCCTCCCCGAACGGGCCCGCGACGAGCTGCTGCCCCGGCAGTGGCAGCTCCACAAGGGCGTCGACCACGGCACGCTCGCCGCTATCCACGACGAGCTGTACCGGCGCACGCTGGACGGCGGCTGGCCCGACGTCGTCCTCACACCCGGCGTCCGCATCCGTACGGCCGGGCGGTTCGGCAGCGGGACCCGCCGCGTCGAACTCCACCTGGAGCATGTGCAGCAGGGCACCCGCAGCCGGGTCACCACCGACGGCGTGATCCTCGCGACCGGCTACCGCGAGCGCCGTGTCGACGGCCTCCTCGCGTCCCTCGACCCCTACATGGAGCGGGACGCCTCCGAGCGGCCCTGCATCGACGACCGGTTCCGGCTGGTGATGGACCGCAGTGTCCGCGGCGCGGTGTACGTCCAGAACGCGGAGCGGCACACGCACGGCGTGGGCGCCCCCGACCTGGGCCTGGCCGCCTGGCGGAGTGCCGTCATCCTCAACTCCCTGACGGCGGCGAGCGGTCGGTGCGACGAGCCCTACCCGCTGCCCGCCCGCACCGCGTTCACGACCTTCGGACTGGACGGCGGTGCGGACGGCATGCGGGGCGGGCGTCGACCGGATGGTGGCGCCGTCAGAACAGTGGAACTCCGTCACGCGTGAGCTTCCAGTCGGCCGAGGCGAATGCGTCCACGTCGATGTTCCCCTTCGCCTTCACCCACGAGATGATTGTGTTTCGGATCTCGTCGGAGTTGGACCAGAGCTGCTTGGCGGCGGCGATGTGCGGGAAGTTGCCGCCGCCGCTCGCCCGGTAGTTGTTCACGGCGAAGACGAACCGTGCTTCCGGGGCGACCGGCTTTCCCCCGAAGGTCAGGTTCGCGATGCGCGAGCCGGCCTCTTTCGCGACGTCGATCTCGTACGCGATGCCGCTGACGACGTCGTAGTTGTAGTCCGGGGTGTTCGCGGCGTTCGTCAGCTTGGTCGGGTCGACCGGTGCGTCGGGCGCGGTCTGCACGTAGTAGCGGGCCGAGAACTCCAGATAGTCCTTGAGCTGCGCGCCCGTGATCAGCCGTGCCTCGAGGGTGTTCTCGAAGACGTACAGGCCGGCCACGTCCCGGATCGTGACGTCCCCGGAGGGGATCGACGCCGTGCGGGAGAAGCAGGCGGCCTGCGAGATCACCGGCAGTTCGGCGTGCTCGGTCCCCTTCAGCGCCTCCTTCACCGTCTCCGCCTGCACGTGGTTGATGAAGTCGATGACCGGGACGTCCTTGTACGGCGCCTCGGTCGCGGACATGGCGGCGGTGGAGGTGCCGATGACCTGGTTGACGTACGCCACGACCTTGCGGTGCTCGTCGGCCAGCATTCCGGTGATCTCCGGGTCCTCGACGACGGCGTTGGAGTTGAGGACCGTGGCGGATACCGACTCCACGGTCCAGGCGCCTCGCTTCCACAGCAGGTCGAAGTCGAACAGGGTCAGCCGCTGGCCCCACTTGAGCGGCTCGGAGAGCACGACCTCCTTGCCTGTCTCCTTGTTGGTGACGCGGTACTCGGGGATCTCCGTGTGCGCATGGCCGACGAGGATCGCGTCGATACCGGGTACCTGCTCGGCGACCAGGGCGGCGGCGTTCTCGATGTACGGGAGCTGGTCGCCGTACGAGGAGGTGCCGCTGCTGCCGGAGTGGGCCGACACGATCACCACGTCCGCACCCATCGAGCGCAGCCGCGGCACGTACCTCGCCGCCTGCTCCTCCAGGCCGGGGAAGGCCATCTTCCCCTGGACGTTGGCCTTGTCCCAGATGGCGATGCCGGGATTGGTCAGTCCCAGGATCGCCACCCGCACCGCGCGGCCGCAGGGCGTGCGGAACTTTTTGAACACATAGGGCGGGAAGGCGGGGCGGAGGGTCTTCGCGTCCAGGGCATTGGCGCCGAGGAGCGGGAAGTCGCACTGCTCCTCGAACTTCCGAAGCACCGGTATGCCGTAGTTGAACTCGTGGTTGCCGAGGGCCGCGGCGTCGTAGCCGATGGCGTTCATGGCCTGGGCCATGGGGTGGACGGGGCCCCCGGCGCCGGTGATCGGGTCGACCTTGGCGTAGTAGTACGAGAGCTGGGTGCCCTGGATGGTGTCACCGGCGTCGATGAGGAGGGTGTTCTCGCGGCCCTTCTCGTTGCGGACCTGCTCGACCAGCGTGGAGATCTTGGCGAGCCCGACGTCGTTGTGGTCCTTGTCGTCGAACTCCTTGTCCGTGAAGTAGTCCCAGTTGAAGACGTTGCCGTGGAGGTCCGTGGTGCCCATGACCGTGAAGGCGTAGCGCTTCGAGGGCCGGCCGCCGCTCTGTGCGTGAGCGGTGGGCGCGGTCGCCGCTCCGGCGAGCGCCACGGCGGCACCGGTCGCCGCGGTGCGGCCCAGGAACTTCCTTCGGTCGAAGGGCATGGCGGGGACTCCTCAATGTTCGGCTGTGGTTCGGTCGCGATCGGCGACGCGCGTAGATTCTGGCCCACGGGCGGGTCTTTGCAACACCCTTGACCGGTATCCGGTCGATGACCGGTGCAGGGAGGGCCCGCTGTGCACCGGGGCCTGAGAGAGTGGCGCCATGACGACATCACCGCAGCCCGCCCCGTACGGCACCCCCGAGGTCCCGCGCGTCGCCGTCCGCGGCGAGGCGCGGCTCGAAGTCGACCCGGAGATCGCCCGGATCGGCATTTCCGTCAGCGCGCGCGGCACCGACCGGCGGTCCGCGCTGGACGACCTGACGCGGCGCAACGCGGCCGTCCTCGACCTCGTCAAGTCATACGGGGAGGCGGTCGAGAAGCTGTCGACCGGCGCGTTCGTCATCACGCCGCAACTGACCCACAAGGGGCGGGGGGAGCGCATCCGGGCACATCACGGCCGAGTGCGTGTGGGGGCGACGCTCTCCGACTTCACCGCGCTCGGCGAACTCGTGACCCGACTCGGCGATCTCGAACTGACCAGCGTCGACGGCCCGTGGTGGGCGCTCCGCCCGGATTCGCCCGCCCATCGCGACGCACGGCAGCAGGCGGTACGGGAGGCGGTGCAGCGGGCGCGTGAGTACGCGGGCGCACTCGGCGCGGACCTGACGGCCCTCGTCGAACTCGCCGACGAGGGAGCCGAGGGCCCGGGGGCGAGCATGCCGCCGGCGCCGGGCGGCGCGCGAACACGCGGCTACGCGGGGGGCGCGGGGGGCGACGAACCGCAGGCCCTGGACCTGGAACCGCAGCGGCAGACCGTGTATGCGCGGGTGAACGCCCGCTTCACGATGTCGCCGCCGCAACTCTGACGCTTCCGGCAGCACCCACGGGCATGGGCCGGCCCCGGCTCGGACGAGGCACGAGCCGGGGCCGGGAGTGGGGCCGCCCAGGAGCGGCGGTAGGGCTCAGCGGATGTCGGAGGCGATGCTCCGGGAATCGTCCGTGGCCACACAGTGGGACTTGGCGCGGCTGCCGGAGACGGTGAGCGTCAGGTTGTTGGGGTTGCCGCAGTTGTTGCTCTGGCGTCCCGTCTGTGCGGTGTTCTGCTGGAACAAGCCCGTCGTACCGCTGCCGCCTTCGGCCTCGGCTCTGCCGTAGGCCTCGGTGGTGCGCACATTGGCGGAGTGGTCCGCGGTGCCGCAGACCACCTTGTACCTGCCACCGGTCACTTCGATGTTCGCCTCATTGGGATTGTTGCAGCTGTTGTTCTGGCGGCCCTCCTGCGCGATGTTCTGCTGGACCAGATCGACTTCGGCCGAGCCGCCATCGGCCGTTGCGCCCCCGTGTTTGAAAAGGCTCTTGCGGTTGACAGAGCCGTCCTTGTGCCCGCAAAAGCCCTCGGCCTCACCTCCGTTCGTCGTGATCACCGAGCGGTTGGCGTTGGCGCAGTTGTTGTTCTGACGGCCTTCCTGGGCGAAGTTCTGCTCGAACAGCCCGACCGCTTGGCCCCCGGTGACGGAACCACCGTTGGCTTCCGCACCCCTGCCCTTGACGAGGGTCTTGACGTTCTTCGAGTCGTCCTTGTTCGCGCAGTCGCTGCTCACGCCTCCCTGCGAACCGTTGGGGTTGTTGCAGTTGTTGTTCTGGCGGCCTTCTTGGGCGGTGTTCTGCTGGATCGCCTGGCCGATCGAGGCGGAGCCCCCGTTGGCTTTGGCTCCGCCGCCCTTGACAAAGGCGTAGGCGTTGGACGACACGTCCTTGTTCGCACAGTCTCCGGCGCCTTCATCGGCGTTGGGGTTGGAGCAGTTGTTGTTCTGACGGCCGGATTGAGCGGTGTTCTGCTGGTCCGTGGTGAGCAGCCGGCCGGAGCCGCCCTCGGCGGCGGCACCCTTGCCCTTGGTCCGGGTGTGCTTGTTGGCCGAGGCGTCGTGGTTTGCGCAGACGCTCTCCGGACCACTGCTTGTGGGTGCGGGGAAGAAGCCGTTGGGGCTCGCGCAGTTGTTGTTCTGGCGGCCTTCCTGGGCGATGTTCTGCTGCACCAGTTCCGCTGCCGCGGCGGAGCCCCCGTTCGCCTTGGCCGCTCCGTTGTGAACAAAAGCCTTGTGGTTGGTCGATTTGTTGGTGTCCTTGCAGTGCGTCTCCAGAGTGCCCCCGGAGAGGATGATGGAGGCGGAGTTGGGGTTGGCGCAGTAGTTGTTCTGCAGACCACGTTGCGCGGCGTTCTGCTGCACCAGGCCGGAGGTGGTGTTGGATCCGCCTTCCGCGTCGGCGCCGCCGCCGCGGAATTCGGAGTGCTTGGTGAAGGAGTCGTCGATGGTGACGCAATGGTCCTTCGCCCGCGCCCCGGTGAATTGCAGGACCACGTCGTTCGGGGAGGAGCAGAAGTTGTTCTGCCGTCCCTGCTGTCCGGTGTTCTGCTGGAACAGGGATTCGCCGCCGGAGCTGCCGCCTGAAGCGTTCGCGCCGGGGGTGTCGGCAAGAGCTGTTCCCGAGCCCAGATACGCCGTGCCGCCAACGGTCAGGGCCACCATGGTGGCGATAGCGATCCGCTGCACCTTCACTGCTGCCTCCTGGGTTGCGCGCTCCGTTGTCCTGATCAACCGAGGACCGGACGTCGGCCACGGCCGATCATTCGTTGATCAGGCGGCGATCGGTCGCCGATCAGCTTCTGATCGACTTCATCAACGGGGCGCGTACGAGCCCGGACATGCCGTCAGGGAGCGAATCGCCTGATCGGCTCACGGATCGGCGGTGAACGGCTCACTCGCGCCTCCCTTGGGTTCCCGGACCGAAGGTGTCCGCCCTCAGGCCGGGGAAAGGTGCCAGCAGCCGCGGACGCGCGCCCATCGCCGTACCGGCCCGGGTCCCCGGGCCCCATGGACAGGCGACCCCAGGGTTGGACGGAGTGGCCGGGTGTATTAGGTTAGGCTCGCCTAAGTGGCTGTCCTCGGCAGCCGGGCATCCCGTGACCCTGGGGGACCCATGTCTCGATCACAGACCCTGTCGGTGCCGCCGTTGCAGACCGCACCGACCGCCGCGCCGCACGCCGCCCCGCAGCACGTGCCCTCCCCGCCCGCGGCGCTCGGTGCGCCGGTCGTCCGGACCTTCGACGGAGCCGCCGTCGCCGCCGACGCCGACCGGTGGGCGCGGGTCTACGAGGACGTCCACGCTCAGGCACTCGGCCTCAGAGACCACAGCGACCCGCCCATATCCGACCGGCTGCTGCGGCACTCCACCCGCCCCGGCTTCGCCCTCGTCGCGGCACTCGACGGCGACGACGTGGCCGGCTTCCTCTACGGCTACACGCTGCCCGCGGACTCGCTGTGGTGGGCAGGCCTGACGCCCGACCCCGGCCCGGAGTTCACCCGTGAGTACCCCCAGCGCACCGTGGGCCTCTGCGAGGTGCTCGTCCGCCCCCGGTGGCGCCGCTCCCGCGTCGCGCACGAACTCTTCGAAACCTTCCTCGCCGGACGCACCGAGGAGCGCGCCGCCGGTCTCATCGCCGAGGAGAACAGCATCATGCTCTCCACGTACGCCAAGTACGGGTTCGAGCCGGTCGGGCGTACGGAGCCGTACCCCGGCTGGCGTCCGCACATCATGATCGTCCGCGATCTGCGCCCGCACTGAGTCTCCGTCAGCCCAGCCCCTCCATCCCCGAGCCCCCGAGGCAGAAGCCGTGTCCGTCCAGTTCCCGCCCTCCGCAGCCCCGCGATCCGCCTACCCGGTCGACGTACTCCCCGAGGCCGTCCGCCGCCATCTGCTCGACCTGACGCAGCAGTCCGAGGCACCCGTGTCGGCGTATGTGTACGACGGCGCCGTTGCCGCCGAACGGGCCCACGAACTGCGCACCGCGCTCCCCGACTGGGCGGCCGTGCACTATGCCGTGAAGGCCAACTCCTTCCCCGGCATCCTGAAGGCGCTCGCCCCGCACGTCGACGGTTTCGAGGTCGCATCGGTCACCGAACTCCAACTCGCCCTGGACGCCCTTGACGCCCTGCCGGACGAGAGCCGGCCGGACGCCGCGCCCGCACCCCTCGTCGCCGCGGGCCCGGCCAAGTCCGTGCCCGTCCTCACCGCCCTGGTGCGGGCCGGGGTCGAGGCCATCAACGCCGAAAGCCTTCTCGAACTGAGCCGCATCAGCCGGATCGCGGTCGCCGAAGGCGTCACCGCCCGCGTAGCGCTGCGCGTCAACCCGGCCGAAATCCCCGTCACCGGCTCACTCCTGATGGGCGGTGCGCCCTCCCAGTTCGGCGTCGCCGAGCCCGACGTGCCGGGCGTATTGCGCGAGGCCAAGCGCCTGCCCGGCCTCGATCTCACGGGCTTTCACATCCATGCGGCCTCCAACAATCTCGACGCCGACGCCCAGGCCGCGTATCTGACATGGTGCGTGGAGTGGAGCGTTCGCACGGCGCGGGAGAACGGCATCGACCTGCGCCACGTCGACATCGGCGGCGGCATAGGCGTCGCCTTCGAAGGTGAAAAACCCTTCGACGTGGCCCGCTTCGGCGAGCTGGCGGCCCGGGTCGAACCGCCCAGAGGCGTCAAGGTCATCCTGGAGCCGGGCCGCTTCCTGGTCGCCGACTGCGGCTGGTACGCGGCCGAGGTGACCGACGTGAAGCACTCCTACGGCCGTTCCTTCGCCGTCCTGCGCGGCGGCATCAACCATTTCCAGCTCCCCACCTCCTGGGACATCGTGCACAACATCGCCGTCCTGCCCGTCGACCGCTGGACCGAGTCCTGTCCCCGTCCCGCTGCCGAGCACGCCCGCGTGACCGTGGTCGGCGAGCTGTGCACCCCCGAGGACACACTGCTGCGCGATGTGCGCGTGGACCGCGTACGCGCAGGAGACCTCGTCGTCTTCCCGTATGCGGGCTCCTACGGCTGGGAGTTCGCCATGCACCGCTTCCTCGGCCATCCGGTCGCCGAACGCCGCCTCCTCTGAGCGCCCACCGCCGAACCGACGTATCCGACGCGACCAGGCGCCCGAACCGACGTATCCGACGCGACCAGGCGCCCGAACCGACGTATCCGACGCGACCAGGCGCCCGAACCGACGTATCCGACGCGACCACGGACCCGAACCGACGTATCCGACGCGACCACGGACCCGAACCGACGTATCCGACGCGACCACGGACCCGAACCGACGCATCCGACGCGACCACGGACCC
>NZ_JBFAYQ010000053.1:13404-22766 GCF_040681345.1 Streptomyces sp. NPDC051776
CGAACCGACGCATCCGACCCAGCGGCCCCACACGCCGTGACCCCCCAAACGGGCCCGCACCCCGCGCAGCGGCCCGCCACCTCTCCACCTGCACCCGGAGCCCGTTCCATGACCGTGCACACCCCTGCCCGCGCCGGAAGCGACCTGCCCGGCGCGGACCGTGCGGACGCGATCCTCGCCCGCCAGCGTGCCCGCGAGTCCTCCGCCCGCACCTACGCCCGCTCCTTCCCGATCGTCCCCGTCCGCGCCCAGGGCATGGTGATCGAGGCGACCGACGGACGCCGCTACCTCGACTGCCTGGCCGGCGCCGGCACCCTCGCCCTCGGCCACAACCACCCAGTCGTCCTCGACGCCGTCCGGCGCACCGTGGACAGCGGCGCCCCGCTGCACGTCCTCGACCTGGCCACGCCCGAAAAGGACGCGTTCACAGACGAGTTGTTCGCCACCCTGCCGCCCGCCTTCGCCGACCGCGCGCGCATCCACTTCTGCGGGCCCGCCGGCACCGACGCGGTCGAGGCAGCGCTCAAGCTGATGCAGACCGCCACCGGACGCCGTGGGCTGCTCGCCTTCACCGGCGCCTACCACGGCATGACCGCGGGCGCCCTGGCCGCCTCCGGCGGCGTCGGCGCCAAGGAGCCGGTGCCGGGCATCGCGGCCGATGTGACGCGACTGCCGTACCCGTACGCGTACCGCTGCCCGTTCGGCGTCGGCGGCGAGCGGACCGCCGAACTGTCCGCCGCCTACACCGAGCGGCTCCTCGACGACGCGAACGGCGGCGTCGTACAGCCCGCCGCGATGATCCTCGAAGCCGTCCAGGGCGAGGGCGGCGCCATCCCCGCCCCGGACGCCTGGATGCGCGAGATGCGCCGCATCACCGCCGAGCGCGGCATCCCGCTCCTTGTCGACGAGGTGCAGACCGGCGTCGGCCGCACCGGCGCCTTCTGGGCGATCGAGCACAGCGGGATCGTGCCCGACGCCATGGTGATGTCGAAGGCGATCGGCGGCACGCTTCCGCTCGCCGTCCTCGTTTACCACGAGGACTACGACGGCTGGCTCCCCGGAGCCCACACCGGCACCTTCCGGGGCAACACCCTGGCCATGGCGGCCGGTACGGCGACGCTGCGCCATGTCGCGCGGGAAGGGCTCGCCGAGCGCGCCGCCACCGTCGGCGCGCGGATGACGGCCCGGCTGGAGGGGCTGCGCGCCGAACTGCCCGCGATCGGCGACGTCCGCGGACGCGGACTGATGATCGGCGTCGAACTCGTCGATCCGCAGGGCGAACCCGACGCGTGCGGAGCCCGCCCGTTCGCCCCCGAACTGGCCGCCCGCGTCCGCTCTGCGTGCCTCGGCCGCGGCCTCATCGTGGAACTCGGCGGCCGTCACGACTCCACGGTGCGACTGCTGCCGCCGCTGGTCATCAGCGACGAGCAGGCGGAGACGGTACTCGACCGGCTCGCCGACGCCATCGCCGAGGAGACGTCCCCGCAGCTCGCCGGACGGCCGGCATGACGGGCCGCACCCGCGCCCCGCACGGGCCGCACCCGGCCGTCTCCACCACCGCCGCGGCACTCACGGCGGACGAGAGGCACACCGTACCCGGGCCGGTGGCCGCGGCGGCGGTCGAGCGCGTCACCGAACTCCTCGTGGAAAGGCAGGACGTGAACCAGCGTCACGGCGAGCCGTACGGCGCCGGGGAGCCGCGCCACCCCGACCTCGCCGACGCCCTCGGCGGATCCCTGCAGTCGGCTCTCGCCCTGCTCGCCGCGAGCACCGGCACCGTCGTGCGCGGCATGCCCGGCCCGCCGCGCAACGGGTCCGGGCGCCCGCAGAGCTCCGACGGCCTGATCGACGACGGCGGGGGCGCGGAGACACGGCCTGCCCATGGCCCACCCGCCGATGGCTCACCCGCCAACGGGCTGTCCGCCGATGGCTCACCCGCCAACGGGCTGTCCGCCGATGGCTCACCCGCCAACGGGCTGTCCGCCGACGGCCGTACGCCCGAAAGCACCGTGCGCCGCGCCGCCCCGCTGTCCGGCGGTACGGGCGGGCCCAGCGCACTGGAGCCGCTGCTCCGCACCGTGCTGGACGCCCTCGCCGAAGGCGCGGAGCGCCGCGGCGGGCCGCTTCCCGCCGGGACGCCGGGCGGGATCGCCGCCCAGGTCGCGTGGGAATTCGCAGCCACGGGACGGGACTTGGACACGGCCGGACAGCCCGGCGCGGACCCGCACACGGCCGTAGTGTCCGGCGCGAGCCCGCGCACGGCCGTACGGCCCGGCGCGGACCTCCCTACGGAGCCCAGCACCGAGGCGGGTACAGGGCCAGGCATCGAACTCCCGACGGATCCGCGTACAGAGGCGAGTACGGAGCGCCGCACGAACTTGCGTACGGAGCCGGGCGCCCAACCGCGGGCGGAGCCCGGCGTGGACCCGCGCACGGCCGTAGTGTCCGGCGCGGACCCGCGCACGGTCGTACGGCCCGACGCTGGCCCGCGTCCGGTGCCTCGTACGGAGCCTCGTCCGGACGCCGGGCCCGACGACTCCGCCCTGTACCGCCTCACCGCCCTCCTTGCCCACGGCACCGCCGACCCCGCCGACCCGTCCTGCGCCGCGCATCTGCACTGCCCGCCGCTGGCCGTCGCCGTCGCAGCGGACCTCGCCGTCTCCGCCCTCAACCCCTCCCAGGACTCCTGGGACCAGGCACCCGCGGCCACGACTCTGGAGACACTCCTCCTGGAGGAACTGGCAGCGCTCGTCGGCTACGACCCGGCCGAGGCGGCCGGAGTCCTGACCTCCGGTGGGACCGAGTCCAACCTCATGGGCCTCATGCTCGCGCGGGACCGGGTCCTCGGCCGGGCCTCCGGACGCCCGGTCGAGATGGCCGGAGTGCCGGGAGCCCACGGCCCGCGCCCGCGGATATTCGCCTCCGCCGCCGCGCACTTCTCCGTTCAGCGGGCCGCCGCCCTGCTCGGACTCGGTGAGGACGCCGTCATCCCCGTCCCCGTCGACCACGAACTCCGCCTCGATCCACGGGCGTTGCACGCCGCCCTCCAGAACTGCGCCGACCGCGGGGACCTCCCGCTCGCCGTCGTCGCGACGGCCGGCACCACGGACACCGGGGCTGTCGACCCGCTGGGCACCTGCGCCGCCCTCGCAGCCGAGTACGGGGCCTGGCTGCACGTCGACGCCGCCTACGGCGGAGGCGCGCTGCTCTCCGACCGCCTCGCACCGCTGCTCGACGGCATCGCACTCGCCGACTCCGTCTCGCTGGACTGGCACAAACTGGGCTGGCAGCCCGTCGCCGCAGGCGTGTTCCTCGTCCGGCACGCCGAGACGTACGCCTCCCTCGCGCGGCGCGCCGTCTACCTCAACCCGCAGGACGACGAGGAGGCCGGCTACCCGAGCCTGCTCGGCCTGTCGCTGCGCACCACACGGCGCGCGGACGCGTTCAAGATCGCGGTCACGCTCCGTACCCTGGGCCGCGAAGGTCTGGGCCGCCTGGTCGACGCCTGCCACGACCTGGCGTACGACGGCGCCCGGGCCGTACGTGCCCATCCGCGGCTCGAACTGCACGCCGAGCCCGTGCTGACCGCCTTCCTGTTCCGCTACCTCCCCGCCGACGCCGACCCGGTGCACATCGACCGGGTCAACGCCGGACTGCGGCGCAGGCTGCTGCGCGAGGGTCGGGCGGTCGTCGGCCGCACCGAACTGCCCGGTGAGGGGCCCGGACGCGTACGTCTCAAGCTCACCCTGCTCAACCCGCACACCACCCCTGCCGAGGTGGAGCGGCTGCTCCACGCGGTCGCCGCGGCGGGCCAGGCCGAGGAGGACGCGCTGTGACCCCGCAGTCCGGCAGCCCGAAGTCCGGCAGCCCGTCGGCCGACATCACGCAGAGCGGCAGCCCGAAGTCCGGCAGCTCATCGGTCGACGGCCCGCCGTCCTCGGGCGCAGCCACCGCGGCGGGCGGGCGACCGCACTCCGACCCCCTCGACGCGGGGGTGCGCTCGGCGAGCCCCGAGCCGCTGGACGTGGGGGTGCGCTCGGCGGGCCCCGACCCGCTGGACCATCCCGACCCCCTCCGCGCCGGTGACGCCGCCGCGACGGAGACCCTGCTGCGCGCCTTCGTCCGCGAGACCGGCAACGAAGTCCCGCCCACGGGGGAGGAGTTGATGCTCCACTTCCCCTCCAGCGGACTCCGCCTCGCCGTCCCGGTCCGCCACCGCTCCACCACCGGCTGGCACCGTTTCGGCGAGCCCTCCGTCCACCCCTCGGACCGCGCACACCGGAGCACCGCCGACACCGCCCTCGTCGCCGCGGCCGCCATACGGGAGACCACCGCGGGGCGGGGACTCCCGCCGCACCTCGGCGGCGACGCCGTCGCACGCGTCCTCGGCTCCGCGCGGCGCACCGGCGTGCACCTGGCGCGGCGGCGCGCCGAGGGCGAGGACGCGCACGGCCCCACGCCGTTCCTCGACGCCGAGCAGGCCCTCCTCCTCGGCCACCCATTCCACCCCGCGCCGAAGAGCCGCGAGGAGGCGTCCGACGCCGAACTCGACGCGTACTCACCGGAGTTGCGGGGCTCCTTCCCGCTGCACTGGTTCGCCGCGCACCGCGACGCCATCGTCGGCGAGAGCGCCGACGGGCGCGCCGTCGCCGACCTGCTGCGCCCGCTGGCCGCAGGGCTCGACCTGCCCGAGGGCATGCTCCCCGTGCCCGCACATCCCTGGCAGGCCCGCGACGTCCTCGCCCGCCCCGCCGTCGCCGCGCTCGCCGACGCGGGCCTGCTGCGGCCGCTCGGCCCCGCCGGGCCGGCTTGGTACCCCACCTCGTCCGTACGGACCGTGCAGCGACCCGACGCGGACGTCATGCTGAAGCTCTCCCTCGGCATGCGCATCACCAACTCCCGCCGCAACAACCTGCGCAGCGAGATGCGCCTCGGCGTGCAGGCCGCGCGCCTCCTCGCCTCCGGCCCCGCCCACTGGCTGCGCGCCGAACATCCCGAGTTCGGCATCCTGCGCGACTTCGCCTGGGTCTCCGTCGGCGACGGCGGGACCGAGACCGGCCTGGAGACCGCGATCCGCGACAACCCCTTCCGCGGCGGCCCGGCCGCCTCCGCACCCGAAGGTCTCTGCGTCGCGGGCCTGCTGGCGGAACGTACGGGCCCCGGTGACGGCACCCCGCCCCGCCACCGCGCCCTGCTGTCCGCCGCCGTCGAGCGCGCCGCCCGCGCCCACGCCACCTCCACCGCAGCAGCCTCCGAGCACTGGCTCGCCCGCTATCTCGACGTCCTCGCCGTGCCCCTCATCCGCCTCCAGGCCCGCTACGGCATCGCCCTCGAACCGCACCACCAGAACACCCTCGTCGCCCTCGGCGAGGACGGCCTCCCTGCCGCGGGCTGGTACCGCGACAGCCAGGGCTACTACCTGGCCGCCTCCCGAGCCACCGAGGCCGAGGCGCTGCTGCCCGGAGTCGCCGAGGGCCTCGACCTCGTCTTCGACGACGCCTTCGTCGACGAACGCGTCGCCTACTACCTGGGCATCAACAACCTCCTCGGACTCGTCGGAGCCTTCGGCGCCCTCGGCCTCGCCGACGAGACCCGGCTGCTGCGCGTGCTGCACCGCGCCCTGGACCGGCTGCGCTCGGCCGAGCCCGGCGCCAAGGGCCTGCTCGACCTGCTCCTCGACGCCCCCACCCTGCGCTGCAAGGGCAACTACCTGACCTGCGTGGACGGACTCGACGAACTCGTCGGCGACGTCCACACCCAGTCCGTCTACATCGACCTTCCCAACCCACTCGCGGAGGCACAGCCGTGACCGTGACCGAACAGCAGACCCCCTACGATCTCGTCGGCGTCGGCATCGGCCCCTTCAACCTCTCCCTCGCCGCGCTCAGCGACGGCGTGCCCGGGCTCCGCACCCTCTTCCTCGACAGCAAGCCCGCCTTCTCCTGGCACCCCGGCCTGCTCATGGAGGGCACCGTCCTCCAAGTGCCCTTCCTCGCCGACCTGGTGACCATGGCCGACCCGACGAGCCCCTGGTCGTACCTCAACTACCTGCGCTCCCACGACCGCATGTTCCCGTTCTTCTTCTCCGAGCGCTTCCACATCCCGCGCCGCGAATACGACCACTACTGCCGCTGGGTCGCCGAACACCTGCCGTCCTGCCGCTTCGACGCCGAGGTCACCTCGGTCGAATGGGACGACGCCGCAGGGGCCTTCGCCGTCGTCCACCGCTCCGCGGGGAACGGCGGTACCACCCGAGTCCTCGCCCGCCAGGTCGTCCTCGGCGTCGGCACCCAGCCCGTCGTCCCCGAGCCGCTGCGCCCGCTGCTGACGGAGCAGCACACGGGACGCGTCCTGCACAGCGCCGACTACCGCACCCACCGCGCCCGGCTCGCCGGCACGGACGACGTCACCGTCATCGGCGCCGGGCAGTCCGGCGCCGAAGTCGCCCTCGACCTGCTCCGCCACCAGGACGGAAAGGGCGAGGGCGGGCCGTACGTCCGCTGGCTCGCCCGCACCCCCGCCTTCGCGCCCATGGAGTACTCCAAGTTGGGGCTGGAGCACTTCACCCCCGACTACATCCGGTACTTCCGCAGCCTGCCCGAGCACGAGCGCGAGCGCCTCGTCGACGAGCAGTGGCAGCTCTACAAGGGCGTCAGCGAGGAGACCCTCGCCGACATCCACGACGAGCTCTACGAGCGCACCATCGGCGGCACCGAGCCGCGCGCCGCGCTCCACCCGGGCGTCGAGATCGTCGACGCCGCCGCCGAGGACGGCGGCTACCGCCTCATCTGCCGCCACGCCCCCCAGTCCGCGACCTTCGACATCCGCACCTCGGCCGTCGTCATGGCCACCGGTTACGCGGCCCGCCGGCCCGCCTTCCTCGACACCCTGGCCGACCTCGTCGACTGGGACGACCGCGGCCGCTACCAGGTCGACGGCGACTACCGCGTGGCCCTCGACCCCCGCCTCGACGGCTCCCTCTACGTCCAGAACGCCGAGATGCACACCCACGGCGTCGGCGCCCCCGACCTCACCCTCGGTGCCTGGCGTGCAGCGACGATCCTCAACGCCGTCGCCGCCAGGACCGTCCTGCGCGTACCGGAACGGGCGGCCTGGACCACCTTCGGCGCTCCGCAGCAGTCCGCCTCGGAGATCGCGCCCGCGGGAGGCGTATGGCGGACCCCGGCCCAGGAGGGGCGCCGCGCGGAAGCGGGTACGCCGCGGTGACACGTACGGAACCCCTGCACGACGGGGCGACGGGACGCCGCCCCGCGCGCCGCGCCAAGGCCGTCCTCATATCGGCCATAGGGCTGCACCTCGTCGCCGAGACCGCGCTCACCCCGTTCCTGCCGCAACTCTTCGACCGGCTCTACGGGATCGACGACCCGGGCGCCACCGGGCTGTACCTGTGGATCTGCCGCATCGTGGGACTCGCCGCGCTGCCCCTGTGGGGGCTCGCGGCCCGGCGGTGGCCGCTGCACCGCCTGGTCCTGGCCGGGCTGTGCGGCTCCGCGGTCCTCGACCTCCTCCTCGGGCTCGCGCCGGACTACGCCGCCTACACGGCCGTGTCGACCGCCGTCGTCGCCACCAACTGCGCCCTGCTGCTGGCCTATCCGGCGTTCATCGCCGAGCACGGCGACGCGGGGACGGCCGGGGCGGAGCGGGCACGGCTCGCCGGGATCTGCTCGATCGTCGTGGCCTTCCATCTGTCGACGGTGGTGGCGACGCTGGTGGGCGCCGGAGTCCTGGCCCTGCCCGAACCCCGCATCGGCATCTCGGCGTTCGCCGTGCTGGACGCGGTGCTGGCAGTGCTCACTTACCGGATCCTCGACAGGCCGGGGTCCGCTGCGGGTCCGGCCGCCGCAGGACCCGGCTCCGTGCCCGGTTCGGAGCCCGCGTCCGCGCCCGCCTCCGTGCCCGGTTCGGAGCCCGCCTCCGAGCTCGGTTCGGAGCCCGGTTCGGAGCCCGGTTCCGCGACCGGTGCCGCGCCCGCCTCCGAGATCGGCTCCGTACCCGCCTCCGAGACCGGGCACGAGACCGGTCCCGAGGCCGGGTCCGCGCTCGGAACCGGGCACGCCTCGGGGCATGGCGCGGGGCACGAGGTTGAGCCGGCGGACGTGGTGGCCGCTGCCCGCCTGGCGAGCGAGGTGGGCACGGGGACGGACCGCCGCTCTGCCGCGTCCCCGGCCGGAGATTCCACGACGACCCCAGGCGCGGAAGCCGTCAACGACCGTGTGGATTCGGCCGATACGACCGCCTCGGCCGACTGCGCCTACGCTTGTGCGGCGTCGCCCGAAGCCGTCGAGGCTCGAGCCGCCGCTCCGGCCGACGCCGCCCGAGCCCGTGCCGCGGCAGCGGGGGAGGACCACGCCCGTGACACGGTGGAGGGCCCTGCCCGTGACGCGGTTGAAGGTCTCGGCCGTGATGCGGTGGAGGGCCCTGCCCGTGACGCGGTAGAGGGCCCTGCCCGTACGACCCGCCGGCCGACCCGCCGGCCGAGCCGAGCCGGGCGGCTCGCCGTCCTCGCCTACGTCGCCCTCATCGGCATCGCCTTCGATTTCTCGGTCAACATCGCCCGCCCCTTCTTCACCGAGTTCGCCGACAGTCTCGGCACCACCGGGGCCGGATCCGCCGTGCTGTTCTTCCTGCCGAGCGTCGCGGCCCTGGCCGTACTTCCCGCGGCACGCCGCTGCCACGCCCTGCTCGGCGACCGGCTGCTACCGCTCTCCCTGGCGGCCGGTGCCGCCGGACTGGCCTGGCAGGCGGTCGCCTCCTCGCTGACCGGACTGGCCGCGGGCCGCCTGCTGTTCGGCATCGGCCTGGGACTCGGCCAAGTCGCCGTCGAACTACGGATGTTCCGCGTCACCGGCACCGCGGGCCCCGCCTTCACCGGCGTCGAGACCGCCCGCTCCGTGGGGCTCCTGGCAGCGCCGCTTGCCGCCACCGCCGCGGTCTCCCACGACCTCGCCTTGCCGCTGGCCGTGGCCGCGGCCGTCCAGGTCGGCGGAGTGGCCCTCGCCGCAAAGCGCCCAGGCCGCCTCAACTCCCCGCCGGCCGTGGCCCCGGAGCACACAGCACCTGAGCCCCTCGGGACGGCCCCGGCGCCCGAGCCCCGCCTCGGGGCGGCCCCGGCACCCGCCGCGGACCGGTGCCCTCGCGCTCACGCCGCCGCGACGCCCGGCCGGGAGCGCGCCACCCCGGCTCCCGCACCGGGCCAAGCCCCCGTACGCGGCGCCGCCGCACACCATGGGCCCGTACGTCATGAGGCCGTACGTCATGAGGCCGTACGTCATGAGGCCGTACGTCATGAGGCCGTACGTCATGAGGCCGTACGTCATGAGGCCGTACGTCATGAGGCCGTA
>NZ_JBFAYQ010000053.1:22861-35344 GCF_040681345.1 Streptomyces sp. NPDC051776
CGTACCACACGACGCCGTACGTCCCACCGTCCCGGCACTGGCCGGGGACCGCCCCGCGCCACCGCAGGACGGAGCCTTCGCCTCCGCCGCGTACTCCGAGGAGATCAACCCATGAACCCCACCACCCGCGACGCCTGGGCGCAGGCGGGTCACCGGCTGCTCGTCAAGGCGATCGAAGAGTTCGCCTACGAGGAACTAATCGTCCCAAAACCGGACACAGACACCGGCGAACCCGACACCGACACCGGCGAACCCGACACCTACCACCTCGACTTCGCCGACGGCGTCCGCTGGACTTTCCGCGCCACCCGCGGGACCTTCGGCACCTGGCGCCTGGCCGACGGCACCCTCTGCCGCACACCCGAGGCCGATGGCGAAGCCGGGCCCGAACGACTCCTCCTCGACGCCCGCCCCACCCTCGGCTGGGACGGCCCCACCACCGCCGAAGTCCTCCGCGAACTCACCGCCACCCGCCGCGCCGAGGCCGACGTCATCGCCCGCGCCGTCCCCGCCGCCCACCTCGCCGACCTGGACCACCTCGACCTCGAGGCCCACCAGGACGGCCACCCCTGCATGCTGCTCAACAAGGGCCGCCTCGGCTTCTCCGCCTCCGACACCGCCGCGTACGCCCCCGAAGCCGCAGGAGCCGTACGCCTCCGCTGGGCCGCCGTCCACCGCAGTCTTGCCGCCTACTCCGGCATCCCCGGCCTCGACGCCGCGACCCTCATCGCCGAGGAACTCGACGACGCCACCCGCAAGACCTTCACCACCACCCTCGAAGCGGCCTGCGCCCAGGGCCCGTACGGGGCCGGTGACTACATCTGGATGCCCGTCCACCCCTTCCACTGGGACGAGGCCGTCGCCACCCTCTTCGCCCCCTACCTCGCCGAAGGAACGATCATCCCCCTCGGCGAAGGACCCGACCGCTACCGCCCCCTGCAGTCCATCCGCACCCTTGCCAACCTCGACCACCCCCACCGCCGCAACGTCAAGGTGCCTCTCCTCATACGCAACACCCTCGTCTGGCGCGGTCTGTCCACCGAACCCACGAAGGCCGCACCAGACATCAGCGCCTGGCTGCACGCCGTACGCGAGAACGACCCCTACCTCCGCGACGAACTCCGCTTCCACCCCCTCGGCGAAATCGCCGCCGTCTCCGTGCACCACCCGCTGTACGAGTCCGTCACCGACGCCCCGTACCGCTATCACGAACTCCTCGGTGCCGTCTGGCGCGAACCCGTCGCCGCTCAGCTCCGGAGGGGCGAACAGGCCCGCACCATGGCCTCCCTGCTCAAGATCGGTTCCGATGGACGGGCCCTGGTCACCGAACTCGTCGAACGCTCCGGACTCGGCCCCCGCACCTGGCTGGACCGCTTCCTCGCCGCCCTCCTCCCCGGACTCCTGCACTACCTCTACCGCTACGGCGTCGCCTACTGCCCCCACGGCGAGAACACCGTCATCCTCTACGACGCCACCGACACCCCCATAGGCATCGCCCTCAAGGACTTCGCCGAGGACGTCAACCTGCTCCCCGGCAACCGCCCCGAGTACGCCGGGCTTCCCCCGCGAGCCGACGCCGTCCTGCTGCGCTGGCCCGCCCACGAACTCGCCCACTCCCTCCTCAGCGCGATCTTCGCCGGACACTTCCGCTTCTTCGCCCCCCTCGCCGAAGCCCACCTCGGCATCCCCGAGACCGAGTTCTGGGCCGCCGTCCGCGCCGAGATCGAGCGCTACCACACCCGCTTTCCCGAACTCGCCGACCGCTTCGAGGCGTTCGGCCTCCTCGCCCCCGAGTTCGACCGCGTCGCACTCAACCGCGAACAGCTGCTCGGCGGGGGCTTCCACGACCGCTCCGAACGCGACGAAGGCTTCGACGTCGTCCACGGCACGGTCCCCAACCCGCTCCACACCGCCCACCAGGAGCCGCAGACATGAACACCCCGACCCACCAGGCGTACGACCGGCTGCGCGCCGACGCCGACGCCGGGCGCATCGACGAGGTCATCGTCGCCGTGCCCGACATCCAGGGACGGCTCCAGGGCAGCAGACTCTCGGTCGACCACTTCCTCGGCGAAGCCGCACAGGACGGCTTCGGCGCCTGCGTCTACCTCCTCGCCTCCGACGTCGAGATGGACACAGGACCCGGCTACGCCATCGACGCCTGGAACTCCGGCTTCGGCGACTTCCTCCTCCGCCCCGACCCCGCCACCCTCCGCACCCTCCCCTGGGACGACCGCACCGCACTCGTCCTCGCCGACACCGAATGGCCCACCGGGGGAGAGGAGCCGCGCCGGCCAGTCGAGATCGCCCCACGCCACGTCCTGCGCACACAGCTCGACCGGCTCGCCGACCGCGGCCTGGCCGCCTTCGCCGGCACCGAGCTGGAATTCCTCGTCTTCACCGACACCTACCGCGATGCCTGGCAACGCCGCTACCACGACCTCGAACCGGCCACCCAGTACAACGTCGACTACGCGCTCCAGGGCCTCGGCACCCTCGAACCCGTCGTCCGACGCATCCGCCGCGAGATGGTCCGCGCCGGCCTCACCATGGAGACCGCACGCGCCGAATGCCACCCCGGCCAGTACGAAATCGTCTTCCGCTACGACGAGGCGATGATTACCTGCGACCACCACGTCCTGTTCAAGAACGGCGCCAAGCAGATCGCCGCACAGGAAGGCGTCGCCCTCACCTTCATGCCCAAGTACGACGAGGGCGAAGGCAACTCCTGCCACGTCCACCTCTCCCTCCGTGGCACCGACGGCACCCCCGTCCTCGCCGATCCCTCAGCCGCGGACGGAATGTCCGACCTCATGCGGCACTTCGTCGCGGGACAGCTCGCCTGCCTCCCCGACTTCGCCCTCCTCATGGCGCCCAACATCAACTCCTACAAGCGCCTTCAGCCCGGCGCGTTCGCCCCCACCGGCATCACCTGGGGACGCGACAACCGCACCTGCCCCGTACGCGTCGTCGGCACGGGAGCCTCGCTGCGCATCGAGCACCGCGTACCGGGCGGCGACGCCAACCCGTACCTCGCCGTCGCGGCAGCCGTCGCGGCCGGACTCCACGGCATCGAGAACCGGCTGCCCCTGCCCGAACCCCACGCGGCCAACGCCCTGGCCGACCCCGATGTACCACGGCTGCCCACCACGCTCACCGAAGCCCTGCACCGCTGGGAGACCAGCGAGACCGCGGCAAAGGTCTTCGGCGAGACCGTCGTCGGCCACTACGCCCAGGCGGCGCGCACCGAACTCGCCGCATTCGAGACGGCGGTGACGGACTGGGAGCGGGTACGCGGCTTCGAACGGCTGTGAGGCGCCCGGACCCGTCGCGGGTACGCGGCTTCGAACGGCTGTGAGGCGCCCGGACCCGTCGCCGGCGCACACACCCCTGCGGCCCTGCCACGGACATCTCCGTGGCAGGGCCGCAGGCGTGCACTCGCCAGGACGAGAGGGGCCTCACTCGGCCGCGTAGTTCTTCTCCATCTCGTCCAGCACCCTGCCGGCGCCGGTGTAGCCGATTCCCAGCATCCAGAGGTTGTCGTCGACCTTGAACGCCTTCTTGTTCCTCACGGCCGTGAGGTTCTTCCAGAGGCTGCTGCCCGTGATGGAGGTCTCCTTGGCCTTCTTCGGGTCACCGTAGGTGGAGTAGAAGATGACATCCGCATTCGCCTCGTCGATCTTCTCCGGGCTGACGTCCAGGGAGAACCCGGTCTTGTCCTGGTTGGCCGGGCGGCCCACCTTCAGGTCCTTGAAAATCGAGCCGACGAACGTGTCGTTGAAGTACAGCCGGGTGTCCGCGCCCTCGACGAAACGGACGAAGCCGAACTTGAGCCGCTTGGCCTTCTCGGGCCCGCCCAGCGCCTTCGTCACCCCCGCGACCTCGGTCTCGTAGGCGGAGACGACCTTCTCCGCCTCGGCCTTCCTCCCGAGAGCGTCCGCGTGCAGCTGGAAATTCTCACGCCAAGTGGGGCCCGTCGTCTCCGAGAAGACGGTCGGAGCGATCTGCGACAGCTCCTTGTAGTTCTTCTCGTCCCGGACCTTGCTGCTGAGAATCAGGTCCGGCTTCAGCTCGTTGATGGCTTCGAGGTTCGGCTCACCGATGAGACCGACCTCCTTGATGCCCTTGATCTTCTCCTCGGGCAGGTACGTGGACAGCGGCGCGCCCGCCACGACGGTGACCGCACCAACCGGCTTGACGCCGAGCGTGACCGCCGAGTCCAGGGCATCGGTGTCGAGTACCACGACGCGCTTGGGATGGTCGGGCACCTCAACCTTGCCCATGGCCGTCGACACCGCGTGCTTGCCGCCTCCCGAGGAGGCCTGCTTGGCGTCGTCGTCCGAGGAACCGCACGCGGTTGCGGTGACGGCGAGCGCGGAGACGAGAGCCAGGGTTGCGGCGCGGCGATTGAGGGTTCCGGACATGAAAAGGAGGCCTTTCGTACAAGAAAACCCGGATCCACTCCGGGCTTGAACTTAGGTAAACCTAACCTTATGCAGGCCGACTGGCAAGCCCCGATTCGGCCGCGGTCCTCCTCGTGTGGCCCGCTCATCGGAGCAACCCCCTGCACTTTTCAACACTTGTCAATAGCCCTTCACCCAAAGGCCGTTGAGTCGTCACGCAGGACCTCATCTCTACCCGCCGGTACGGCATAGGCTCGGCACATGCGCCGAGCAAAGATCGTTTGCACCTTGGGACCCGCCTCGGACTCGTACGGCCAGATCAAGGCACTCGTCGAGGCCGGAATGGACGTGGCCCGCTTCAACCTCAGCCACGGCACCTACGCCGACCACGAGGAGCGCTACCGCCACGTGCGCCAGGCCTCCGAAGAGACCGACCGCAGCGTCGGAGTCCTCGCAGACCTTCAAGGCCCGAAGATTCGCCTCGGCCGATTCACCGAAGGCCCCGTACTCCTTGAACGCGGCGAAACATTCACCATCACCGTCGAGGAGATGGAAGGCGACCGGCAGATCTGCGGCACCACCTACAAGGGACTCGCCGCCGACGTCACCCGCGGCGAACGCATCCTCGTCGACGACGGCCGCGTCACCCTCGAAGTCACCCGCGTCGACGGCCCCCACGTCCACACCACCGTCATCGAAGGCGGCATGGTCTCCGACCACAAGGGCCTCAACCTCCCCGGCGTCGCCGTCTCCGTCCCCGCCCTCTCGGACAAGGACGTCGAAGACCTCCGCTGGGCCCTCCGCACCGGCGCGGACGTCATCGCCCTCTCCTTCGTCCGCAGCGGCCGCGACATCGAGGACGTCCACCGCATCATGGACGAGGAAGGCCGCCGCCTCCCCGTCCTCGCAAAGATCGAGAAACCACAGGCCGTCGACCACCTCGACAGCATCGTCGACGCCTTCGACGGCATCATGGTCGCCCGAGGCGACCTCGGCGTCGAAATGCCCCTCGAATCCGTCCCGATGGTCCAGAAACGCGCCATCAAACTCGCCAAGCGCAACGCCAAACCCGTCATCGTCGCCACACAGATGCTCGACTCGATGATCGACGCGTCACGCCCCACCCGCGCCGAAGCCTCCGACGTAGCCAACGCCGTCATGGACGGCACGGACGCGGTGATGCTCTCCGGCGAGACCAGCGTCGGCAAGTACCCGGTCGAGACCGTCCGGACGATGGGCCGCATCGTCGCCGCGGCCGAGGAGGACATGCTCGCGGGGGGCCTCCCGCCCCTGACCGAACGCAACAAACCCCGCACCCAGGCAGGAGCCGTGGCACGCGCCGCCGCCGAAATGGGCGACTTCCTCGGCGCCAAATTCCTCGTCGCCTTCACCCAGTCCGGCGACACCGTCCGCCGCCTCTCCCGCTACCGCTCGCCGATCCCGGTCCTCGCGTTCACCCCCGAACACGCCACCCGCTCCCAGCTCAACCTCACCTGGGGCGTGGAGACTTTCATCGGCCCGAGCGTCGACTCGACGGACGAAATGATCCAGCAGGTCGACGAACACCTGCTGAAGATCGGCCGCTGCCAGCAGGGCGACGTCGTCGTCATCACCGCCGGCTCCCCACCCGGCGTCCCGGGAATGACGAACCTCGTACGGGTCCACCACATCGGCGAGGACGACTACCAGAAGTAGCCCACGCCTCAGCGGTGTTCGCGCGCGGTCTCGGTACTTCGGCCTCGCGGGGTACTTCGGCCTCGCGGGGTGTCAGTACTTCGGCCCCACGTGCGCGTCCATCAGCGCGACGGACTCCCGCCTGGCGACGGAGATGTTGTACGGCTCCCTGCCGCGCCGGGTGACCTTCCACTCGACGCCGACCTTGTCGAGGGTGTCGGTGCAGAGCTGCCGGATGTCGTCGGACTTGTTGGTGAAGAAGTACCGGGGGTATTCGTAGCGTCTTTTCTCGCCCGACACGATGCAGGTCGCCCAGTTGGTGATCCGGCATCCGTCGGAGTGGACCAATCCACGGATGAATTCCCATGGGTGAGCGTCCACGATGCGTTGCTGCCAGGGTTCGAGGGCGATCTTCCGGTCGTGCTTCTTTCCCTTACCGTGCTGGGGGAAGAGGCACCACAGGTGCTTCGAGTAGACCTTCACGTTGCGGCAGCCGGTCCTTCGGATGCGACAGACGGAGTTGTCGGGGAAGACCGCGCGCATGGCCCTCTCGCACTCGTCCATCAGGCCCGGCCAGGATTCATCGCAGGTGATCATCAGGCTCGGCGCGCGATGTTCGGAGTACTGGATGATGTGCCCGTCGCCGAGGTAGAGGGCGAGTAAGTAGGAGTAGGCCGCTTCGTCGAGTTCGCGGTCGTCGCATCGCGGACAGGGGCGATGCGGTTTGCCGGGGAGCGTGCCCCGCTTGGCCCGGTCGAGGTGCAGCCAGTAGCCAACGGTGCCTACAGGGACGTTCAGCGCCCGGGACACGTCGGCGTTCTTGTCCCCGGCTCGCAGTCGTCGGACGGCCTCGGCTCGTACATCAGTGCCATGTGAGTTCATGCCATCACAGTGCGTGACAGAGAGGCAGTGATGTTCCAGAACAGCGGAGATTCACGAGAAGGTGGAGATCCGCTTAGTGTTTCGAGAGTGCCGGGTATGGGATTCGAACCCACACGTCCTTGCGGACAGAGGTGTTTGAGACCTCCGCGTCAACCAGTTGCGCCAACCCGGCCGGTTGCAGAGACACTCTACCGTGTGTGTGCCCTCACCTGCAGCTAGGTAGGCTGCAGAGGCACCACCTGCCTGGAACGAGGAGTCCCGTGAGCGCCGCCGAGCCCGAGCAGCCCTTCGATGATGCGCCTTCGCACGTCCCGCCGCTGACCACCCGCGTCGTCATCGCCGAGGACGAGGCTCTCATCCGACTCGATCTCAAGGAGATGCTCGAGGAGGAGGGCTACACCGTCGTCGGTGAGGCCGGAGACGGTCGGACGGCCATCGAGCTCGCCCGTGAGCACGATCCGGACCTGGTGATCCTCGATGTGAAGATGCCCGTCCTGGACGGCATCTCGGCCGCTGAGAAGATCGCCGAGGAGCGCATCGCGCCCGTTCTGATGCTGACCGCCTTCTCGCAGCGCGAGCTGGTCGAGCGGGCGCGGGATGCCGGTGCGATGGCGTATCTGGTGAAGCCCTTCAGCAAGAGCGATGTCGTGCCCGCCATCGAGATGGCGGTCTCTCGCTTCACCGAGCTGAAGGCGCTCGAGCAGGAGGTCGCCGATCTCGCGCAGCGGCTGGAGACGCGGAAGCTGGTGGACCGGGCCAAGAGCATTCTGCAGACGCAGTACGGCCTGACCGAGCCCGCCGCGTTCCGGTGGATCCAGAAGACGTCGATGGACCGCCGGCTGTCGATGCAGCAGGTGGCCGAGGCCGTGATCGAGGACGCGGAGGAGAAGAAGCAGAAGGGGCAGTAGTTCTGCCCCTGCCGAGGCGGTCCCGTGGCGGGGGCGGTGCGGGCACGTCTCGGAGCAGGGCGCTCGTCTCGTCCGCGCGGGGAGCGTTCACCGCGTAGGCGAAGGGCCCCCACCGGACGAGATCGGTGGGGGCCCTTGGCTTGGTGCGCCCGTGCGGGCGCCGGAGGGCGTCAGTCCTCGCCCAGGTATGCCTTGCGGACCGACTCGTCGTGCAGCAGGTCCTGGCCCGTTCCCGACAGCACGATCTTGCCGATCTCCATCACGTGGCCGTGGTCGGCCAGGGACAGTGCGGCCTGGGCGTTCTGCTCGACGAGCAGGATCGTGGTGCCCTGGGACTTGAGTTCGGTGATCGTCGCCATGATCTTCTGCATCATGATCGGCGACAGGCCCATCGAGGGCTCGTCGAGCATCAGCAGCTTGGGGCGGGACATGAGTGCCCTGCCCATCGCCAGCATCTGCTGCTCGCCGCCGGAGAGCGTGCCCGCTGCCTGGTTGCGGCGTTCGCCGAGGATGGGGAAGAGCTCGTACGCCCTCTGCTGGTCGGCGCGTATGCCGTCGGTGTCCTTCCGGAGGAAGGCGCCGAGTTGGAGGTTCTCCGCGATCGTCAGCCGCGGGAAGATGTGCCGTCCTTCCGGTGAGTGGGCCAGGCCCAGTGCGACGATCTTGTGGGCGGGTGTGCCGTTCAGCGGCTTGCCGTCGAAGCGGACCGCACCGCTCAGCGGCTTGAGGAGGCCGGAGAGGGTGCGCAGCGTGGTGGTCTTGCCCGCGCCGTTCGTCCCGATGAGGGTGACGACCTGGCCGGCCTCGACGCTGAACGAGATGCCTTTGACGGCTTCGATCTTGCCGTAGGCGACCCGAAGGTCCTCGACTTCGAGCAGAGCGGTCACTGGTCGCCCTCCTTGCTGATGTTCTTGCGGGGGGCGGCCTCGTCGGCGGTGGTGGTGTCGGTGCTGGTGTCCGCCGGGGTGGTGTGGTCCTCGCTGGTGGCCGGCGCGGCCGGCCGGTCCGCTCCCGCGGCGACTTCGGCGGCCTCGACTTCGGCGACTTCGTCGTCTCCGGGTGCGCCCTCGAAGGGGGTACCGAGGTAGGCGGCGATGACGCGTTCGTCGCCCTGGACGACCTCGGATGTGCCTTCGACGAGCTTCTGGCCCTGGACGAGTACGGCGACCCGGTCGCAGAGGTTGAAGATGAAGCGCATGTCGTGCTCGATGACGAGGACGGCGGTGCCCTTGTCGCGGATGGCGAAGACGAGTTCCTCGGTGGCCCGGGTCTCCTGGGGGTTCATGCCCGCGGTCGGCTCGTCGAGTAGGAGGAGGCCGGGGTCGCTGGCGAGGGCGCGGGCGATTTCGAGCTTGCGCTGTTCGCCGTAGGGGAGGTTGCGGGCGAGGTGGTCCTTCTTGGCGGCGAGGCCGGTGAACTCCAGGAGTTCCATGGCCCGTTCCTCGGAGGCCCGTTCTGCTTTTCTGAAGCCGGGTCCGCGCAGCAGGGCGGACCAGAGGCCTTCTCTGGTGCGGGTGTGGCGGCCGACGAGGACGTTTTCCAGAACGGTCATGTTGGCGAAGAGCCGGATGTTCTGGAAGGTCCTTGCGATGCCGGCCTGGGTGACGAGGTGGGGTTTGGCGGGCAGGACCTTGTTCTTGTATTTGACGGTGCCTTCGGTGGGGATGTAGAGGCCGGTGAGGCAGTTGAAGAACGTGGTCTTGCCTGCTCCGTTGGGGCCGATGAGGCCGACGATCTCGCCGGTTCTGACTTCGAGGTCGACGGAGCGTACGGCGGTGAGGCCGCCGAAGCGCATGGTGACGCCGGTGGCGCTGAGGACGGGGGTGGCGGTTTTGGCCGGGCCGGTGCCGGTGGTGGTCGTGGTGGTCATGTTTCTCACGCCTCCGCCTTGCTGACGCCGACGGTTCCTGAGGGCAGGCGTTGTTCTGGCACGTCGAGCTGTCCGGTTTCGTGGAACTCGAGCTGCTTCCTGCGGTCGGCGATCAGGCCCTCGGGGCGGAAGCGCATCAGGAGGATGAGCGCGATGCCGAAGAAGAGGAGCTGGTAGTCGGAGAGGAACTGCAGCTTCGCGGGGATGAGGTAGAGGAGTGAGGCGCCGAGCAGGGGGCCGGTGATGGTGCCCATGCCGCCGAGGATGACGGCCGCCAGGAGGAAGGCGGAGCTGGGCGGTACGGGTCCGGCGAAGACGTACTGCTCGGGTACGACGGTGTACTGGACGTGGGCCTGTACGGTGCCGGCGACTCCGGCGAGGGTGGCGCCGAGGGCGAAGGCGATGAGTTTGACCTTGAAGCCGTTGATGCCCATGGCGGTGGCGGCGGTCTCGTCCTCGCGGATGGCGACCCAGGCGCGTCCGATGCGGGAGTTGCCGGCCCGGCTGAAGACGAGGACGACGAGGGCGGTCACCAGCAGCATCAGGAAGTAGTAGTTGGCGAAGCCGCCGATTTCCTGGCCGAAGAGGACGTGGTCCTCGCCGAAGTCGAAGCCGAGGATGGTGAGGTCGGGGATGTTGGGGATGCCGTTGGGTCCGTTGGTGATCCGCGGGCCGGAGTCGCCGTCGAGGTTGCCCATGGCGATGCGGAAGATCTCTCCGAAGCCGAGGGTGACGATGGCGAGGTAGTCGCCGCGCAGTCGCAGGGTGGGGGCGCCGATGACGACGCCGAAGATCAGCGAGGCGAGGGCGCCGGTGAGGACTGCTGCCCAGAAGGGGAACTGGACGTCGAGGACGGAGGCGGTCGAGCCGGAGACGATGGCGGCGGTGTAGGCGCCGACGCCGAGGAAGGCGACGTATCCGAGGTCGAGGAGTCCGGCGAGGCCGACGACGACGTTCAGGCCGAGGGCGACGGTGGCGAAGACGAGGATGTTGACGGCGACCAGGGTGTACTGGTCGTTGGTCTGGGTGATGGGGAAGAGGGCGGCGGCGACGAAGGCCGCGATGAGGGTGACGGATCGGTTCCTGGCCGTGATGCGGCTGAGGCGGGTGATGAGTCCGGCCTTGAACAGTGCGGTCGCGGACAGTCCGGCGGTGAAGAGGTAGCCGGTGAAGAGTTCGGCGTATTCGGTGTCGATGCCGTAGGTGAAGATGAACAGCGCGAGGCCGAATGCGGCGACGACGATGAGGATCTCGGTCCAGGAGGGGAGTTCCTTGGCGGGTGCCGGGACGCGGGTGTCGTCGGGCAGCAGGAGGGCTGTGGCGACGGGGACGGCCGAGGCGAGGGCGGCGATCCAGGCGCCGGGTTCGAGGTTGATCAGGCCGCCGAGTTCGACGGCGATGGCGGTGGCGGTGAACCAGGTCGTGGCCATGGCGCCGACGGCGAGCAGGCGCAGGGCCTGGGTGCTGCCGGCGGGGATGAGCCAGCGCAGTCCGCGGACTCCGAGGGCGGCGCCGGCGAAGAGGGTGAGGAGGAGGCCCGCGACGAGGGTGAGGACCTGGAGGCCGCCGGGATAGCCGTAGACGGTCAGGTCGCCGGGGAAGTCGGGGCTGTAGGCCCAGGCGAGGAAGGTGCTGGCCATGGTGGCGAGGCCGCCCGCGGCGGTGAGGACGCGGAGCGCCCTGGTGCGGGGGGAGTCGTCGACGGTTGTCGGGGTGGTGGTCTTGGTGGTGGTGTCGGTGCTCATCGGCCTCACGCCCGGTCCGCCACGCGCTCACCGAGCAGGCCTTGTGGCCGCACGAGGAGCACGAGGATGAGAAGTACAAAGGCCCATACGTTCGCCCAGGCGCCGCCGCCGAGCTGTTCCATCCCGGGGATGTCCTGGATGTAGTGGATGGACATGGCTTCTGCGAGGCCGAGGACGACTCCGCCGAGCATGGCGCCGTAGATGTTGCCGATGCCGCCGAGGACGGCTGCGGTGAAGGCTTTGAGGCCGGCGATGAAGCCCATCTCGAACTGGACTTGGCCGAAGCGGAGTCCGTGGGCGACCGCGGCGACGGCGGCGAAGACCGCGCCGATGGCGAAGGCCATGACGATGATGCGGTCGGTGTTGATGCCCATGAGCTTGGCGGTGTCGGGGTCCTGGGCTGTGGCCTGCATGGCGCGGCCGGTGCGGCTCTTGGAGACGAAGAGGCCGAGGGCGAGCATGCACAGGGGGGCGGCGATGAACAGGAAGGCGTCGCCGCGCTGGATGTGCAGGTTGTCGAAGATTTCGAACGACTTGCCTTCGAACTGGGGGAAGGGGCGGGCCTTCTTGGCGTCCGGGTAGAACGCCCAGATGAGCTGCTGGAGCGCGATGGACAGGCCGATCGCGGTGATGAGTGGGGCGAGTCGTGGCGCGCCGCGGAGCGGGCGGTAGGCGAAGCGTTCCGCCGCGACCGCGATGGCGATCGAGGCGAGGGCGCCGCCGACGAGCATGAGGGGCAGGGCCATCAACAGGCTGGTTCCGCTGGGAAGCAGGAGGTAGATGGTGAGGGCGCCGAAGCCCCCGATCATGAAGATCTCGCCGTGGGCGAAGTTGATGAGCTGGACGATGCCGTAGACCATGGTGTACCCGATGGCGATCAAGCCGTAGAGGGTACCGAGGGCCAGGCCGTTGGCCAGCTGTTGCGGCAGTTCGTGCACCGCAGGGCCTCCGATGAGCGTGTCGGATGTGAGTCCGCGCGAGGGCGCTGTGTGCGCCCTCGC
>NZ_JBFAYQ010000054.1:0-34421 GCF_040681345.1 Streptomyces sp. NPDC051776
CCACGACGAACCGGGACCTGCTACCGGGCACTCCGGTGTCTACCCGGACGGGACTTCCACCCGCGAGCCTGAACCAGCTTTCAGGACGCAACATGCCCTCACCCTAGTGCCCCCTGCCGCCCTGCGCCCCGGAGCCCGCGTACCCTCCAGCCCCGCACACCCCCGGCTGATCGCCTCAACTTCCGCCAAGGTCCGTACCTTTGAACCACGGCCGGAAAGCCGCCCTTCCCTCCCCCAGGCCCGGCCTGCTATCCACGACGGGTGGCCGGTCCACCGACCCCGCCCGTACCGCACCGAAGGAGCACCTGACCATGGCGGAGCCCGAGCAGTCCCCGACTTCCCGCACCGCGGCCGAGATCGCCACCCAGCCCGGCTGCTGGCGGCGCGCGGCCGAGGCCGCCGCCTCCGGGAAGGGGCTGCCACGGCCGGGCGAGCGGGTGGCCGTGACCGGGTGCGGTACGTCGTGGTTCATCGCGCAGTCGTACGCGGCGCTGCGCGAGGCCGCGGGGCAGGGCGAGACCGACGCGTTCGCATCCTCGGAGTTCCCGCGGCTGGCGTCCGGGCCGGGGCGCGAAGGGCGGCTGTACGACCGTGTCGTCGCCATCACGCGTTCGGGTACCACCACCGAGGTCCTGGACCTGCTGGGGGGGTTGCGTGCCCAGCCCGCCACGGCCGCCCTGACCGCCGACCCGGAAACGCCGGTGATCGAGGCCGCCGACGCCGTCGCCGTACTGGACTGGGCGGACGAGGAGTCGGTCGTCCAGACCCGCTTCGCGACCACGGCACTGGCCTATCTGCGGGCCGGTCTGGAGGCACACGGCCCGCTTCCCGCCGGAGTGAAGACGGTCGCCGAGGCCGCCGTCGACGCCGAACTCGCCGTCACCCAGCCGCTGCCGGAGGCGGTCGTCACCGCCGAGCAGTGGACCTTCCTCGGGCGCGGCTGGACCTACGGGCTGGCGCAGGAGGCCGGCCTGAAGATGCGCGAGGCGGCGGGGGCCTGGACCGAGTCGTATCCGGCGATGGAGTACCGGCACGGGCCGATCTCGATCACCGGACCCGGGCGTGTGGCGTGGATGTTCGGATCGCTGCCCGAGGGGCTCGCCGCCGATGTGGCGCGGGCCGGCGGCACGTTGCTCGCCGACTCGGACAGCGCCACGGGGCCACGCGCCCTGGATCCGATGGCGGACCTGATCCGGGCTCAGCGGCTGGCTGTCGCGGTGGCCGAGGCCCGGGACTGTGATCCGGACCGGCCGAGGAACCTCTCGCGGAGCGTGATCCTCGCGGGATAGACAACGGGCAGCACCGCCAAGCCCGTTGAGGCGGTGGTGTGCGCCCGGGCTCGTTGGGCCGGGGGTGCGTACGCAGACTGTCCGGCCGAGCGCGGCCCCCTGTTCGGGCCGGTCGTCGAGGGGCCGTCTCCTTCGCCCGGGCGCCCAGTCCCCTTCACCCGCGCGCCCATCCCCCGGCACCTCACCGCGGGCAGCCCCGGCGCGCTTGTACGAGAGGGCCGGCCCCTGCGCGGGCCGGCCCTCATCCCCTGCTGCGTGTACCCGGCCGCACCGGTGCCGCCCGGCGGCGCGCACCGTTTCGGGGCACCGCCGTGCGGGGCGGCGTACGGCGGAGTGGCGTACGTCAGACGTTGACGCCGAAGTCCTGCGCGATGCCCGCCAGACCGGATGCGTAACCCTGGCCCACCGCGCGGAACTTCCACTCCGCACCGTTCCGGTAGAGCTCACCGAAGACCATGGCGGTCTCGGTGGCCGCGTCCTCGCTGAGGTCGTAACGCGCGATCTCGGAGCCTCCCGCCTGGTTGATGATGCGGATGTACGCGTTGCGCACCTGGCCGAAGTTCTGGCTGCGGGTCTCGGCGTCGTAGATGGAGACCGGGAAGACGATCTTGTCGACGTCGGCGGGCAGACCGGCCAGGTTCACATTGATGGCCTCGTCGTCGCCGGCGCCCTCGCCCGTGCGGTTGTCGCCGGTGTGCACGATCGTCTGGTCCGGCGTGGACTTGTTGTTGAAGAAGACGAAGTGGCCGTCGGAGACGACCTTCCCGCCCGCGTTGACCGCGATCGCGCTCGCGTCCAGGTCGAAGTCCGTGCCGGTGGTGGTCCGGACGTCCCAGCCGAGGCCGACCGTGACGGCGCTGAGGCCCGGCGCCTCCTTCGTGAGCGAGACGTTGCCGCCCTTGGACAGGCTTACAGCCATGGGATGTCCCTTTCCTCGTCGGAATCGTGCGGGCTCCGTGCCGGTGACGAAGCTACCGTCACCCTCCACAACGCCAGGACGGCATCGCGAGGTTCCACCCCGCTTTACTTTCTTTACGAACCTTGTGCGGCGGGGAGGACCGGCTCGCGCGCTCAGTGGACCGGGGTGCGCACGGTGGACCGGTGTGCGCACGGAGTGGCCCGGTGTGCGCACCGGCGGGCCGGTCGCGCCCGTGGCCGAGCGTTGCGGCCCCCGGCGCGGACCCGGTGGAAAAAGCGGATGCCATCGGCATCCGAGGGCGGGATCATGGAGGACATGTCCGGGCCCTACGTCATCCGCGGTTCGGTCTCCCTCCCGGAGGCCGAGCTCATGTGGCGTTTCTCCCGCTCCTCGGGACCCGGCGGCCAGCACGTCAACACCTCGGACAGCCAGGTCGAGCTGCGCTTCGACCTCGCCCGTACGCAGGCGTTGCCTCCCGTGTGGAAGGAGCGCGCGCTGGAGCGGCTGGCCGACCGCCTGGTCGCCGGCGTGGTGTGCGTGCGGGCGTCCGAGCACCGCTCGCAGTGGCGCAACCGCGAGACGGCAGCGGTGCGTCTCGCCGCCCTCCTCGCCGAGGCGACCGCGCCTCCGCCGAAACCCCGCCGCAAGACCCGTGTCCCGCGGGGCATTAACGAACGGCGGTTGCGGGAGAAGAAGCAGCGCAGCCAGATCAAGCGCGGGCGCGGCGGCCACGACTGGTAGGCAGGCCGCAGCCGCCGAGCCCCGAATCCGCGAAACCCCCGAAACGCGCCGCTGGGTCCTGTCTCCCGGGCGAAGCTCTGGGGGAGCCGTGCGACGCGTCGTGGGCCCGAGGTGCTGGACACCCACCGGGCCATGCTCTCCGTGATCCGGAACAAACGGCCTAGTCCAGCCGCCGGTACCGCCCCCGGAAGTAGGTGAGCGGTCCGCCCTCGGCGCTCGGCGTACGGGCCGTCAGCACCCGTCCGACCACCAGCGTGTGGTCCCCCGCGCGCACCCGGTCCTCCGTACGGCACTCCAGGACCGCGAGCGCCCCGCCCACGAGCGGAGCCCCCGCCGTCGTCCCGCGCTCGTACGGGATGTCCTCGAAGAGGAGACGGTCGCTGATCCGGCCCTTCATGGAGAACCGGCCGGCGATGTGGCGCTGGCTCTCCGACAGCACGGAGACGGCCCACAGCGGCTGACGCTCCAGAAGCTCGTCCATCCGCGAGTCGTTGCGAACGCTCACCATCACGAGCGGCGGGTCAAGTGACACCGACATGAACGCGGTCGCCGTCATCCCGACGTCCTCCCCCTGCGGGCCGTCCTCGGGGTCGAACGCGGTCACGAGCACCACGCCCGCGGCGAGCCGGGACATGGCGGCGCGGAATTCGTCGTCGCTCACCCCATCAGCATGGAGGATGGTCTCGGTGCGCGGGTGCGGGGTCTTGGGCAACACGCGAAGAACGCTAGCGGCCGCCTCCGCGGGGGCGCATCGGACCCTGGACCCAGCCGGGACCTAGGCCATACGGCGTACCTGCACATTTGGACACGGCGAGCCGGGCTGATTCCGAATTTGCGTTCAAGAACCGTAGAAGTCCTCCCACGCCAAACCCCAACCCATCACCACGCACTGTGACTTGAGTCACAGCAGGCGGTAATTGTTGACCCTGTGTACCGAGTGGGCAGCTCGCTGTGATTCAGTGGCCGTGGCAATGGATGTCTGACCCTGGATTTGCTGTCAGGTCTCGGGGGGTGCGAGCGATGGAGACGGAGTCGGAGCCCTACGTCCGGCTCGCCACCCTGCGTCAATTGCACCACGTCGTCGCGGACCTCAACACCGCCCGCAGCCTTGCCGACACCTTGCAGACCGTCGCCGACGGCGTCATCAACGGCCTGGGTTACGAGCTGTCGGCCGTCAACCTCGTACGCCCCGACGGGCACCTCGTCGTCGCCGCCGTCGCCGGCAGCGCGGGCGCGGAGGCCCTCATGGCGGGCCGGGTGGGCAACCGCACCGCCTGGGACCGCTGGCTCTCCATGGGCGAGCACTGGGGCGCGCTGCGCTTCATCCCGCACACCGAGGGCTGGGTGCTGGACGACGACGACATCCCCCAGTGGCGCAACGACGGCCCCGAGCCGCGCTTCGCCGACGACTGGCACCCACGCGACCGGCTCCTCGCCCCCATGTACTCGGCGGGTGACGAACTCCTCGGTGTGATCACGGTCGACCGGCCCCGCAACGGCCGCAGGCCGGGGCCGTGGGGTCGCGAGGCGCTGCAGATGTACGCGTTCCAGGCCGCCATCGCCATCAGCAACGCCCGGCTGCGGGCGAACATGCAGCGCGCTCTCGTACGGCTGGAGCGCGAGCAGCAGGCCCTGCGCGCCAGCGAGGAGTCGTTCCGGCAGGCCTTCGAGTACGCGCCCAGCGGCATGGCCATCGCCGAGATGGGCGGTGATCAGCACGGCCGCCTGCTGCGCGCCAACGACGCGCTGTGCCGCCTCCTGGGCCGCCCGGCCGCCGCCATGCGCCGCTACTCCTTCTCCGACCTGGTGCACCCCGAGGACATCGGCACCCTGCTGCGCACCTCGGCCGAGGGCGGCCGGGCCGAGCTGCGCCTCGCGCGGCGCGACGGCACGTATGTGTGGGTCTCACTGCGCAACTCCGTAGTGGCGGACACCGCCGACGGGCCGCGCTTCCTGCTCACCCACGTCGAGGACATCGAGGAGCGCAAGCGCCACGAGCTGCAGCTCGCGCACCGCGCCAGCCACGACTCGCTCACCGGCCTTCCCAACAGCGCCGAGCTGCGCGCCCGTCTCGGCGCCCGGCTGTGCAGCCGGCCGCCGCTGCCCTCGCAGCACGGGCCGAGCAGCCAGACCTTCGACGTGGCGCCGGGCGAGTTCGGCGGCGCCGCGTACGGCCCGCCGATCGAGGCGGAGACCGATGAACTCGGTTTCCGCTCGGACGCTTTCGACTCGCCGTTCCCCGGGCGGGCCGGCCCTCCCGTGGCCCCGCTGGACCACCATGTGCACGTCGTCGCGCCGCCCGAGGGCGAGGAGGACGACGGCACGAAGGGGCTCGCCGTGCTCTTCTGCGACCTCGACGGTTTCAAGTCGATCAACGACCGATTCGGCCACCACACCGGCGACGCCGTCCTCATCGAGGTCGCCCGCCGGCTCACGGGCGGCGTACGGGACGGGGACACGGTCGCCCGCCTGGGCGGTGACGAATTCGTGGTCCTCGCCGACGGCCTCGGGCGCGCGGACGCCCAGGACCTCGCCGTCCGGCTGCGCAACGCGATCATCCCCCCGATCCGGGTGGACGGCCGCGCCGTCCGGGTCGGCGCCAGCTTCGGCATCAGCTGGGCGAGCTGCGGCATGTCGGCCGAGGAGGTCCTGCAGTCCGCGGACCAGCGGATGTACGTGGAGAAGCGCTCGCGCTCCAAGGCCCGCCGCGCGGGCTGACGGCAGGCACCGGCCCACGCGCACGGCAGGACCACCGAACCGCCCGCGCGACAGGACCACCGAACCGCCTGCGCGACACAACCATCGGCCGCACCCTCCTGCGGGACGGAACCGCCGACCCTCCTGCGCGAGGAGCCACTGGCCCGCCAGCGCGACACAACCACCGGCCCGCCAGCGCGACACAACCACCGACCCGCCAGCGCGACACAACCACCGGCCCGACCCTCACCGGAACCGGAGTCCCGGGCCGAGCAGCGGAGAGCTCCGGCCGGGCACCGAGCCGCCACCGGCCCGAGCCGCGACCGAGCGTGAGACGCCTCACCCTCGACGCTCCGCCGCATGGGGATTCCCAGGCCGGGTAGGGGCGCCACAGCCGCGAGCGGGGGGGCGCCTTTCCCCGGTGCGGCAAGCAGGGAACGGGGTCCACCGCGACCCGGTACGCTCGACCGGTCGGCGAGGGTGCATACGGGGCTGCCGTGATCGCCGGTGAATCGACCATGAACATTGGCCATCCGGACAGCGGACGACCTGTCGGGGGCACCCCGACCCTGATAGGAGCTGTCCTGGCACTCTGGGTCAAGAGCGCCGGTGGTCCGCAACCAGTTGGGGAGTGACAAGGGGATGACGGCCGGGAACAACGGGACGGGCACACCGGACGGGTCGGGCACGCCCGAGAACGACGACCCATTCGCCTACCTGTACCGCTCGGAGGACGGTGACGGCGGCACACCGGCGACCGCCGCGCCGACCGGCGGCTACGGCTACCCCGGTCCGGCCCAGCCAGGCGTCCCCCGCACCTCGTACAACCAGGTCTCGCGGGTCGGCGAGCGCCGCTACGGGCAGGGGCAGTACGCGCCCGGCCAGCAGGCGCACGCCCAGCAGACCAACGGGCAGCAGGCGCAGTACGGCCAGCAGGCCAACCCTCACTACGCCGCCCCCGAGACGCTCCCCGGCGGGCAGGGCCGCTCCACGCCGCCCCCCGGTGACTTCGGAGGGCGCAGGGGCGGCCGCGGGCCCAACAACCGAGGCCTGCTCATCGGCGCGATCGCCGTTGTCGCCGTGGTCGTCGTGGCCATCGGCGTCGCCATCGTGACGAACAGCGGCGAGGACTCCCAGGGGAATGAGGCCAGCGGCACCGAGAGCTCCGGGCCCGCCGAGAGCGTCAAGCCCGGGACGGGCAAGGCGGACAAGCCGCTGACCGATCTGCCCAGGGAGGACGCGGCGAGCCTCCGCGTCGACAGCCCGGCGGCCACCGCCTCGGACTTCAAGGGCGCCAAGAGCTCAACGGGCGCCTATGTGGGGATGAACGGGCCCGGCGCCACGGCCACATGGAACACCAAGGTGGGGAAGGCCGGGCAGTACCGGCTGTACGTCCGCTACGGCGTGCCGGGGAAGAACGCCGACCTGACGCTGTCGGTCAACGGCAAACCCGACGCCCGGCCGCTGAACATGGAGAACTTCGCCCACGCGCCGGAAGGCGACTGGGAGAAGGGATGGGCCAACACCTGGGCCCTCGTGACCCTGGACAAGGGCACCAACACCATCAAGCTCTCGTGCGAGGCGGGCAACCAGTGCGAGGTCAACCTCGACAAGGTCGCTCTGCGGTCCAAGAAGGCCGAGGCCCCGGCGGGTTGGTGACCGGGACGTCTTGGCGGGCCGGGACGCCTTGGACGTCTTGGTGAGCTCGACGTCCTGGTCGTCTTGGTGAGCCGGGACGCCTTGGACTTCTTGGTGAGCCGGACGTCTTGGATGTCTTGGCGGGTCGGGACGTCTTGGTGAGCCGGGATGTCTTGGTGAGCCGGACGTCTTGGATGTCTTGGCGGGTCGGGACGTCAGCCCCGGCTGACTTCTTCGCCACAGGACCCCGGCTCCCCGCCGACCGTGCGCAGGAAGCGGTCCACTGTGTGGGCCATCGCCTCGCGCGCGGGCGCCAGGTACTTCCGCGGATCGACGACCCGCCCGTTGGCCTCCAGATACGCCCGTACCGTGCCGGTGAACGCCGTGTTGAGGGCTGTACCGATGTTGATCTTCGACATGCCGGACGCGACCGCGCGGCGCAGCTCCTCGTCGGGGACGCCCGACGAGCCGTGCAGCACCAGCGGTACGGGTACGGCGTCACCGAGGCGGGCGATCAGCGCGTGGTCCAGCGCGGCGGTGCGTTCGGTCATCGCGTGCGAACTGCCGACGGCGACGGCGAGGGCGTCCACGCCGGTGGCGTCCACGTACGCCGCCGCTTCCGCCGGATCGGTCCGTACGCCCGGCGCGTGGGTGTCGAGGACCGGCGCGCAGGGGCCCGTCGTGGCGCCCTCCTTGCCGCCTACCGCGCCCAGTTCGGCCTCCACCCAGATGCCGCGCTCATGACCCCAGCGAACGGCCTCCGCCGTGGCTTTGACGTTGTCGGCGTATCCGAGCCGCGAGGCGTCGAACATGACCGAGCCAAAGCCCTCCACGTGTGCGGCGTGGAGCAGCTCCACCGACTCGACGTGGTCGAGGTGGAGGGCGAGCCGTGCGGTGGACGCCCGCGCGACGGCAGCGGTGGCAGCGGCGAGGGGGCCGGGTCGGCCGCCGTGGAACTTCACCGCGTTCTCCGAGATCTGCAGGACCGCGGGCAGGCCCGCGGCCTCCGCGCCCGCGGCGATGGCCTCCGCGTGCTCCAGCGTGATCACGTTGAACGCCGCGACGGCACGGCCCTCCGCGCGGGCGGGAGCGACGAGTTCTCCTGTGCCGACCAGTGGCATGTGCCCCCCAGACGTGGGCCGTAGCGACCCTGTTGTGCCGGACGTCACAAGTCCGTGCCGGACGCCCGATGCCCGTGCCGGACGCCCACCCGGATGTCCCTACCGAACGCCACCTCCGACGTCCGCGCCGGACGTCCCTGCCGAACGCCACCTCCGACGTCCGCGCCGGACGTCCCTGCCGGACGCCACCTCCGCCGTCCGCGCCGGTTGTCCCTGCCGGACGCCACCTCCGACGTCCGCGCCGGATGTCCCTGCCCCTCGCGTCCCGGCCGCCGTCAGACCGGGACGTCCGACCGGTCCAGAACCTCGACCTGCGGGAGCAGGTCCTCGTACGTCGCGTGGTCGAACTCACCCGCCACAGGAGCCCGTACGGTCGCCGCGGACAAAGCCACGGCCCGCGCCAGGCGGTCCGGCCACGGCAGACCCTCCACCAGGCCCGACAGCAGACCGGCCACGGCGGAGTCGCCCGCGCCGGTCGGATTCCCCGCGAAGCGGCGCGGGGGCGTCGCCTGCCAGCTCCCGTCCGCGGTCGCCGCGAACATGCCGTCGGAGCCCAGCGAGGCGGCGACGGCGCGTGCACCGCGGCGGCGGGCGTCGAGCGCCGCGCGAATGGGCTCGGTGGAGCCGGTGAGCCCGACCAGTTCGTCGGTGTTGGGCTTGACGAGGTCGGGACGTGCGGCGATGCCGCGGCGCAGCGGCTCACCGCTGGTGTCGAGAAGCACGGGCACGCCGGCCGCCTGTGCGTCGCGGACGAGCCGGGCGTACGAACCGACGGGCAGCCCCGGTGGCAGGCTGCCGCACAGCGCGACGGCCGTGGCGTCGCCGAGGAGCGCGGTGTAGGTGCACAGGAAGGTGTCCCACTCGGAGCGGGCGATGGTCGGGCCGGGTTCGTTGAGCTGCGTGGTGTCCCCGGAGGACGCGTCGACGACCCCGACCGTGCGCCGCGTGGTCCCCTCGATGGACGTGAGCGCGTCGATGAGACGTCCGTAGCGGGGACGCGCCGCGGCAGGCCCTCCGGTCCCGGCGGCATCGCCCGGGAGGCGCTGGGGCGGGACGGACGACAAGGGCCGCTCGGCAGACGCTTCGCGAGTCGGGGCTTCCGGGATGGAGCCCCCGGGAGAAGAGGCGTCGACGACGTAGGGTCTGCGAGCGGAGGCTTCGAGGACGGAAGGTTCGAGGGCCGAAGCTTCGAGGTCGGAACATTCGAGGGCGGAAGCTTCGAGGGCAGAAGCTTCGAGGTCGGAACATTCGAGGGCGGAAACTTCGAGGGCGGATTCCGCCGACAGCCCCGCGGGCGGGGCGAGCGTGGCGTCCGCCGCGAGCAGCTCCCGCAGCTTCTCGCCCGTCGGGCCGCCCACGAAGCCGGTGACAACCGCGCAGTGGCCCAGCGACGCAAGGACACGGGCCACGTTCAGGCCCTTGCCGCCGGGCCGCTCCGACACTCCGGTCACACGGTGCGAGGCGGCGGCCTGCAGGCGCGGCACGCGATAGGTGATGTCGAGGGCGGCGTTGAGCGTGACTGTGAGGATCAACGGCTACCCCTCCCGTGATGTCGGTGGTGCCCCGTACTGTCTCGGACGCCGGGAACGACTGTCCCGGACGCCGGGGCAACTTTCCCGGACGCCGGGGCGACCGTTCCGGTTGCCGGGCGCCGCCCGGACGTTTAGTGGCCGCGAGCGCCGACCCGCCCGCGTCCGTCCGGGTGCGCAAGCGATCATGCCACCGCGGACTTCGGACGGGCGAGTCCTCTGACCGGGCCAATCCGATCCCGGATCACGACAATTCAGGCGAAAACACCCATTCCCCCTTGCGCATGACGCCGACCGGCCGGAAGTCCCCGTCCATGACCACCAGATCGGCATCCTTGCCCGGCTCCAGCGAACCGATCCGGTCGTACGCGCCGAGCAGCCGGGCCGGAGCCGCCGACATGGCCTCGACGACCTGCCCGACCGGCAGCCGGTCGACCGTGACGGCCCGCCGGAACGCCCTGTCCAGCGTCAGCGTCGAGCCCGCGATCGAGCCTCCCGTCACGAGCCGGGCGACACCGTCCGTCACATCGACCTCCATCCCGCCCAGCCGGTAGCGGCCGTCACCCTTCCCGGCCGCGCTCATCGCGTCCGTGATGAAGGCGACGCGGGAGGCGCCGGCTCGGTGGAAGGCGAGTTCGAGGACGGCGGGGTGCAGATGCACGCCGTCGTTGATCAGCTCGATGGTGACCCGCTCGTCCTCCAGCAGCGCGGCGATCGGCCCCGGTGTCCGGTGCGCGAGCGGCGGCATCGCGTTGAAGAGGTGCGTCGCCACCGTGGCACCCGCCGCGATGGCCTGGAGCGTCGTCTCGTACGAACCGTCGGTGTGACCGACGGCCGCGATGACACCCTGATCGGCGAGGAGCCGCACCGACTTCAGCCCGCCGGGCAGTTCGGGCGCGAGCGTCATCATTCTCGCGGACCCGCGCGCCGCGTCGATCAGCTTCCGTACGTCCGCGGGGTCGGGATCGCGCAGCAGCGACGGCTCGTGGGCGCCACAGCGGTTCCGGGCGATGAACGGCCCCTCGAAGTGGATGCCCGCGAGGTCGCCCTGCTCGACGAGTTCGGAGAGGGCGGACGCCTGGTGGGCCAGATTGTCGAGGTCGCCGGTGACGGTGGAGGCGACCATCGTCGTCGTGCCGTGGCGCCTGTGGGCTGCGATGGACTCCAGGGCCTCGTCGGCCGCCCCCGCGGAGAAGGAAGCGCCGCCTCCGCCGTGCACATGGATATCGACGAAGCCGGGCACGATCCAGTGGTCGCCGGGCAGGGCGAGCGTGACGGCCCGTCCCCCGGCCCCGGCATACGCGTCTCCGGCCGACGGCCCGCGTCCGACCGCCGCGGGCAGCGAAGCCCCGCCCTCGGGGCACGCTACGACGGTGCGGCCGTCGACGGCGACGCTGCCGCCCTCGACGACGCCCGTCGGCAGCACCACACGCGCGCCGGCGAGGACCTGGACTGCCTTGTGAGCCACCATCAGGCGGTTACCTCCGCGGAGAGAAGATCCCAGGCGAGCAAACCCGCGCCCAGGCAACCGGCGATGTCCCCGAGGGCCGCCGGGACGATATGGGGGACGGTCTGAAAAGTGATCCGGTCCTCGACCGCGGCCCGGAGCGGGGAGAACAACGTGTCTCCCGCCGCGGCGAGCCCCCCGCCGATGATCAGCGTGCGCGGGTCGAGAAGGGTGAGCCCGGTGACGAGGCCGTCGGCGAGAGCACAGATCGCCTCGTCCCACACCGCGCGAGCCCGCGGATCCCCGGACTCCACGGCCTTCGCGCATTCGGCGGCACCGGCCTCCGGGTCACCGCTCGCCGCGGCCCAGGCCACGGCCACGGCGGAGGCGGAGGACAGGGTCTCCAGGCAGCCCGCCCGACCGCAGCCGCAGGACGGTCCCCCGGGGCGTACGACGATGTGGCCGATCTCGCCCGCGCAGCCGTGGGCCCCGGCCTCGATCCGGCCCTCGATGCCGATCGCCCCCGCGATGCCGGTGCCCAGCGACAGGAACAGGAAACGGTCGGCGCCCCGCGCCGCGCCGAGGCGCCCCTCGGCGAGGCCGCCGGTGCGGACGTCATGACCGAGGGCGACGGGAACTCCGCCGAGACGCTCGGACAGCAGCGCGCGCAGCGGTACGTCCCGCCAGCCGAGGTTGGCCGCGTACACCGCCACGCCGCCGGCCTCGTCCACGATGCCGGGGACGGCCACACCGGCCGCGGCGGCGGGCTCGCCGAACCGCACCAGCCCCTCCTGCCGCAGTTCCTCGGCGAAGGCGAGGATCGACGCGACGACCGCATCGGGCCCGCGGTCACGGCCGGTGGGCCGCCGGGTCTCGTGGAGCAGCGCGCCGTCCGCCGCCACGACGGCGGCCTTCATGCCGGTGCCGCCCACGTCGAGCGCGATGACGTTTCTCACGGGGACAGTCTCGCCCGGGACGGGCAAGAGGTCTAGTCCACTCGCAAGTCCGTGCCGTGCGAACCTTCGCGCGCACGGTGATCGCGCAGCACGTGGGCGCACGGTGAGTACGCCGGCATTCCGCCCGGCGGACACTGGGGCGCGCGAGCGCGGGGACGCGGCGAACCGCGCTGGGCCGCGGAGAGCTCGTGGACGCGCCGAACCGCGACCGCGGGCCGCGACCGCACCGACAGGGGATACGGCGCCCGGCATGGGCCGCCGTGCGGCCGCGGGTCTGCGCACGACCGCGGGTCCGCTTACAGCCGCGGATCCGCGTACGACCTACGGTCTGCTTACGGCTGCGGTCTCCGTACGGCCTGCGGGTCTGCTTACGGGCCTGGGCTCAGGGGGCTGGGCGAAGGCGAGTCCGCGTACAGACCCGGGTACACGGGCGCGGCGGAGTCGGGGGAAATCCGATCGCGCCCGGTCGCACCAGCCGTTAGGGTCCGGCCCCGTGGAGATCCTGACCTTCCCGGAGGCGGCCACCCCGCCCGCCCTTCGCGCCCAGGTGCTCGAACTACAGGAGGAGGCCTGGCCGTACGAGGGCGCGCCCACTCTCTCCGCCGACCTCTCCGCCGACCGCCTCAGCCACGATCCGGCACTGAATCCCCGCACGATGCTGCTCGTCGACAGGGACAGCGACGGTGCGGGTGGGGGCGAGGGCACGGTGCTCGCCGCGCTCGACATCCTCTCGAAGGAGATCGTCCACGCCGGCCGACGCTATGCGGCCGCCGGGCTCAGCACGGTCGCGACCCGCGGCTCCCACCGCGGGCGGGGCCATGGGCGGCGGCTGGTGAGCGCGGCGCGCGAGGAGATGGCCGATGGGAAGACGGACGTGGGCTTGTTCACCTGCGCCCGGCCGTTGCAGGCGTTCTACGAGAGCGCGGGCTGGCAGGTTCTCCCCGGCACGGTCCTCATCGGCGGGACACCGGAAGCCCCCTTCCCCAGCGACAGGCCGGGTTTCGACAAGGTCACCATGGCGTGCTTCTTCTCGGAGGAGAGCCGCCGCCGGGAGATATCCTTCCACGACGCCCGCATCCAGTTGTACCCCGGCGAGATCGACAAACTCTGGTGACGGCAGCCTGCCGGCCCGCCCCTCGCCCCCGCGCACAATGCCGTACGGTCACGGGGGCCGGAGCCGTACGGACGCCTGCGCCCGAGCCGCACCGACACGCGCGCCGGGCGGACCGACCGGGCCCTCGGCGCTAGCGTCGACGCATGATCCTGGAACCGCTCACGCTGTTTGACGACGGGACGCACGGCCCCCACGGTCTGCCCGCGCCCCTGCTCGACGAGTTGACCGCGCTCTACCGTTCCGACCCGGTCTTCCAGCGCATCAGCGGCGACTTCCCCGACCCTGAGGACATCCGCCCCGAGCAGGTCGCGGCGAGCATCCGGGAGGAACTGGAGCACCCTGCCGCCGAGGTGCTGCTCGGCCGCGAAGGCCACCGGCTGCTCGGCGTCGCCATCACGCTCGCCGAGCATCCCGACCCCGACGACCCGGACCCGTGGATCGGTCTGCTGATGGTGCACGGGCAGGAGCAACGGACCGGCTACGGGCGGGAGTTGGCCGGACTGGTGGAGGAGCGGCTCCGTGCGGAGGGGCATGAAGGCGTCCGCTTGGCGGTACTGGAGAACAACCCGCGGGCGCTGGCGTTCTGGTCGTCACTCGGTTACGAGGTCATCGACCACCGGGAGGACCGACGGCTGCACCGCCCGTGCACGGTCCTGCGCAAGAACCTGCGTGGCGGCCCGAGCGACGAGGGCGGCCCGATGGGCGAAGGCGGTTCGGGCATCGCACGCGGTCCGGTGAGCCAAGGCGGCCCTGTCGGCGAGGGCGGATCGGGCATCGCACGCGGTCCGGTGACCCAAGGCGGCCCTGTCGGCGAGGGCGGATCGGTCGGCGAAGGCGGAGCCTTGTCCATGAAGGCTGCCCTGTCGGCGAAGGCGAATCGTCGGCAGGACAGACCCCGGCGGCTTCCCGGGCGTACGGCGGCGAAGGGACGGATGACACCATCGAGCCGTGATCGACCTCGGCTATGCGCTCTCGCCCCGCTTCCCCGACCCTCCGCAGACGGACTACCGGAATGCGGACGTACGCGCGCTGCGTCACGACCTGTTCTGCGGCGATGTGTATCTCGCCGACACGGAGAAGGACCGGGAGTTGTCCACAGCCTGGGGATGGGTGCCCGTGCTCGACTTCGCATGGGCCCTGTGCGACATCGTGGAACGGCTCGACCTCGACCCTCGCGGCAGCCGGTCACACCGGTCGCAGTACGCCGAACTTGACTTCACGGAGTCCGCGGACCGCCTGGTCTTCGAGCGCCACTTCGGGTGGGTCGACATCACGGCGGACTGGCGGCCCACCGAGGAACCGCCGCTCACGTTCAACCACGCGGCACTGCGCCGTGAGGCCCGCGACTTTCTTCACGATCTGATCGCGGACCTCACGGACATGCACGATGCCCTCGCAGGCAATCCCGTCATCTGGGACCTGCAAGCACGTTTCCCCCGGGTCTGAATCGGCATGACGTTCAGGCCCGCCGCAGGCGCACGGCCAGCCCGTGACCGATGGCCAGGTACATCACGGCAGGCAGGCCGTAATTGAGGAGGACGCGCAGCCCCTCCGTGTCCATGGTGAAAATGTCCTGCGACCATCCGGCGAGGAAATTCGCCATGCCATGCACGAAATCAACGAAAACGTTCGCCTGGTTGGCTTCCAGGAGATACAGCACGATCCACAGACCCAGAAATCCGGCGGCGATGTCCGCGATCGTGTGGATGATGAGCCCTGCCCGGTTTGCACCGGTGCCGGGCAGGTTCCTGCGGTACGCGTCGGTCCCGCGGTAGGGGTCATTTGCGGGTATGGGTTCACGGCTGTTGTCCATGCCCCCGCTGATAGCCGAACTCGACCACGGGAAACCACTTCCGCACCTTGCGATTCGATATCAGTCGTCGGGGCCCGCGACCCGTACACCGATCTGCGCGGCGAATGCCGGTGCCAATTCGAGAAGTTGGGTGGGACTGATCACCGCTCCGGCCAATCGGTCCACGCCACGTGCAATGTCCAATTCGACCACCTCCCGCAGATCCACCTCTTTCATCCGCGCACTACTGAAATCGACCTGCCGCAGTGTGCAGTCCCGGAAGACGACCCGCTCCAATTGCGCTCCGGCGAAGTCGGCCTCGACCAGCACACATCCCTCGAAGACCACGTCCTTGAGCGTCGCCCCCCGCAGATTCAGATAGTCGATCTTGCCGCCGCGCACGACGAGCCTCTCCATGACGGAACCGTGCATCTGTACCCCGCCCAGCCGGGCGTCGATCAGCGTCACATCGCGGAGCACGGTGCCCGCCAGGTCGGTGCCGATACCGCGCATCTCCTCCAGCTCGGTGTCGATGAACCGCGCCCCGGCCAGACGCGTCTCGTCGAGACCGCAGCGCCGCAGCGCGCAGTCCAGGAAGCGGGCGTCCCGTCCGTCCTGCCCCGCGAGGTCGAGGTCCGCGAAGAGCAGGCCCTCGTAGTCCCCCTCGCCCTCGAGCCCGCCCTCGTCGAACGGCTGCAGCTCCATACGCCTCTCCCTGTGCCTCTCCCGCTGTCCGGTCTCGTCGTACGCGCCCCCCATCCTGCAGGCAGCCACTGACAACGGCGCCGGCGCGGGTGCGCCCAGGGACGCGCACCGCGCCCGGGGTCAGGCGGGACGCCCGGCGGGGTCGTCCTGGGCCCCCGGGGCCTGGCCCGGCACATGCACCGTTTCCGAATCAGGCGCGGGTGCCGGGGCCGGTGCCGGCCCCGGGCTGGACGCTGCCAGCCGCGCCAGGGCGCCGCCGGTGAGGCGGTAGCCGGTCCATTCGTCCAGGGGCACGGCTCCGAGGGAGTGGTAGAAGCCGATCGACGGGGTGTTCCAGTCGAGCACGGACCAGTCCAGACGGCCGTAGCCGCGCTCGGCGCAGATACGGGCCAGCTCGGCCAGGAGCGCCTTGCCGTGCCCGCGGCCGCGGGCCTCGGGGCGGACGTAGAGGTCCTCGAGGTGGATGCCGTGGACGCCGGTCCAGGTCGAGAAGTTGAGGAACCAGAGGGCGAAGCCCTCGGTGCGCCCCTCCGTCTCCGCGATGTGGGCGAACGCCGCGGGCCGCTCGCAGAAGAGCGCGCGCCGGACGTGTTCCTCGGTGGCCTCCACCTCGTGCTCCGCCTTCTCATAGGCGGCGAGCTCGCGGATCATGGCGACGATGGCGGGGACGTCCCCTGGCGTGGCGGTACGGATCATCCGCCCAGGCTATGACCGGTGCCGCCCGCACCGTGCAGCCAGGCCACCTTCGCGCGCAGATCCTCCTGCGACAGCGACGCCAGCATCGTGTTCCGCCGCACCGCCTCCTCACCGGCCGGGTGGTACAGCTGCGTCCCCATCTCCCTCGACACGAGCTGCGCGCGGGCGGTGCGGTCCCGGCGGCCCCCCGCGTATGTCTCCAGGCGCCCCGGAACCTCGTCCCCACCGCACTCGTGCAGCAGCTCGCCCAGGAACACCGCATCCTCCAGCGCCATGCACGCGCCCTGAGCCGCGTACTGCAGCATGGGATGCGCGGCGTCACCGAGCAGGGTGACGCGGCCGTCGGTCCAGCGGTTGACCGGGTCGCGGTCGCAGAGGACCCAGCGCCGCCAGTCCTCGCCAAGCTCCAGCAGCTGCTGCGCGGTGTCGCCGAGGTCCGGGAACTCGCCCAGCACATGTGCGCGTTCGGCCGGAACCCCGGTCACCACCTCGCGCGCCCCGTCGTCCCGTACGGCGGCCAGGTTGAGGTACGAGCCGTGGCCGATCGGGTAGTGGACGAAGTGCCAGAGGGGCCCGGCCCACAACGTGACGGTGTTCCACCTGAGTTGCCCGGGCACCTGTTCCATCGGGATGACGGACCGGTAGATGGTGTGGCCCGAGACGCGCGGCTCGCCGTCACCGACGAGTTGACGCCGCACGACCGACCGGATCCCGTCGGCGCCGATCAGTGCCGCCCCTCTCACGCGCTCCCCCGTGCCGAGGACCGCCGTCACACCGGTGTCGTCCTGTTCGTACGACACCACCGGGCTGTCGGCGCGCAGCGCGACGCCGGGAGCGGCGCGGCAGGCCTCCAGTAGTGGCTCGTAGAGGTCGTTGCGGTGGACGACGACGTACGGGTTGCCGAACCGTTCGCGATACGGGCCGGTGAGCTGCATCGTGGCCACGCACTCCCCCGTCGTCCCGTCCATGAGCCGCAACGCGTCGATATGGACGGCCCGGTCGCGTACCGCGTCGCCCACACCGAGGTGGTCGAGGGCGCGGAAGGCGTTGGGGGCGAGCTGGATTCCGGCGCCGAGTTCGGCGAAGGTGTCGCGGCGCTCGAGTACGGTCGCGCGGTGCCCGTTCCGGGCGATGCCGATCGCAGCCGCGAGCCCGCCGATGCCGCCGCCGACGATGAGGATGTTCACGATCTCGTCCTCCCTCCGCCCGGCCGCGCCCGGGGGCCCCGGCGGGGCGGCTCTCCGTTCGGGTCGGGGCTCAACTCCTCGCCGCGGCCAGCTCCCCGGCCGCCTCGTCGAGGTCCTTCGCGGTGTCGATCGCGCGCCAGTAGGCGCCTTGCGGAAGCGGGAATCCGGCGAGGCGGCGCTCGCGCGCGAGGCGCGGGAAGGTCGTCCGCTCATGGTCGCCGCGGTCGGGGAGCAGTTCGGTGAAGGCGGCGGCGAAGACGTAGACGCCCGCGTTGATGAGATACGGCGACGGCGGGGCCTCGACGAAGTCCACGATCCTGCCGAACTCGTTGGTCTCGACGGCCCCCCACGGCATGCGCGGCCGGGACAGCGCCAGGGTCGCCAACGCGTCGCGCTCCTCGTGGAAGGCGGCCATCTCGCGCAGGGAGAAGCGGGTCCAGATGTCGCCGTTCATGGCGTACCAGGAGCGGTCCGGCTCCGGGATCGAAGCGGCCGCGTACTTGAGGCCGCCGCCGCGGCCGAGCGGTTCCTCCTCGACCACGGTCGTCACCCGTAGCGGGAGCCGGTCCGCCCGGGAGGCGAGCCAGTCCTGGAGGACCCGGGCGAGGTGCCCGCACGAGACGACGGCGTCCGTGACGCCCTCGGCGGCCATCCAGGCCAATTGGTGGCCGATGATCGGAGTCCCGGTCCCGGGAATCTCGACCATCGGCTTGGGACGGTCGTCGGTGTACGGACGCAGGCGCGCCCCCTGGCCACCGGCCAGGATCACGGCCTGCGTCGGGGAGGGGTGGCCGTCGCCACGGCCCGCGCGCTGCTCTTCTGTCATGCTTCGCACCTTATGCGCAGGCGCGGCACACAGTAATGCGGAGAAGCGAAACGCCGGGAACGAGGAACGGAGCCGGGGAAACGGCGCCGGGGAAACGGAGCCGGGGAGGAGAGCGGCGGACCTGCAGCGGGCCCGGACGGCGGGCCCCCTGCTCAGCTCGCGTCCTGCGCCACGCCGTGGGCGAAGGAGGTGTCGCACACCGGGCGGGAGAAGCTCTGCGCCTTGCGGGCGCCGTACTTCGCAACGGCCGCACGTCCGAGCGCGCGGGCGATCGACGCGCAGTGCCGGGCCAGCGAGGGGCGGGCCTCGGTCGCCTGCTGGAGACCGGTGAGCGCGTTGCCCGGGTCCTTCTCCTGGAGCTCGGCGAGCAGCCGCTCCCGCAGGATGTCCTGCGGCGCGCGGGACACCGCACGGGTGGAGGCCTTCTCCGCGGACGCGGTCAGCACTTGGGTGTTGGCGTCGGGCGCCGCCCACGGGACGCGGGCGACCGCGAGCGTCCCCGACAGCACGAGGACGACGGGGAGGACGAGTGCGAGGGTTCTGCCGATACGGCGGGCTGCGTGATTCACGCGGCGATCGTAGCGAGAGGTAGTGATTTGGCGACATTTGGTCACCCTGTCGAGCTACGGATCCCGAGCCGACCCGCTCGGCATGTTGACGAACAAAACCGAAATGCCGGAAGTACCCCGGATATACCGCGGCGCCGCACACCACGCTGAGCGGTGTGCGGCGCCACGAAGGAAGGGCGTCAGTCGGTCAGGCGCTCACCGGAGGACGTGGAGAACACGTGGGTCTCGCCCGGCCGCGGAACGACGTGCAGCGTCGAGCCCTTCTCCGGAACCTGGCGGCCGCTCACGCGCACCACGAGGTCCTTGCGGTCGCCGCCGACCTCGGCGGTGCCGTAGACATAGCCGTCGGCACCGAGCTCCTCGACGACGTTGACCGTGATGGCCAGGCCTGCGGGAGCGTCCTCGGATTCCTTCGACAGCGACCCCGCGGTGCCGCCGTTCTGCTCGACGACGTCGAAGTGCTCGGGGCGGACCCCGACGGTGACGGTGCGGTCGCCCTTGTCGGCCGCGGAGGACAGCGCCTCACGGGACACCGGCACGACGCTGTTGCCGAACTTCACGCCGCCGTCGGTGATCGGCACCTCGACGAGGTTCATGGCCGGCGAGCCGATGAAGCCGGCGACGAACAGGTTGGCCGGGCGGTCGTACATGTTGCGCGGCGAGTCGACCTGCTGCAGCAGACCGTCCTTGAGGACCGCCACGCGGTCGCCCATGGTCATGGCCTCGACCTGGTCGTGGGTGACGTAGACCGTGGTGATGCCGAGGCGGCGCTGGAGGCTCGCGATCTGCGTACGGGTCTGTACGCGGAGCTTGGCGTCGAGGTTCGACAGCGGCTCGTCCATGAGGAACACCTGCGGCTCTCGGACGATCGCCCGGCCCATCGCCACACGCTGGCGCTGACCGCCGGAGAGCGCCTTCGGCTTGCGGCCGAGGTACTCGGTGAGGTCCAGGATCTTCGCCGCGTCCTCGACCTTCTTGCGGATCTCCGCCTTGTTGACGCCGGCGATCTTGAGGGCGAAACCCATGTTGTCGGCCACGGTCATGTGCGGGTAGAGCGCGTAGTTCTGGAACACCATGGCGATGTCCCGGTCCTTCGGCGGGAGGTGGGTGACGTCACGGTCACCGATCCGGATGGATCCGCCGTTGACGTCCTCGAGGCCCGCGAGCATCCGCAGGGAGGTGGACTTGCCGCAGCCGGACGGGCCGACGAGAACGAGGAATTCGCCGTCCTCGATCTGGATGTCGAGCTTGTCGACGGCGGGCTTGTCGGCTCCCGGATAGATCCGGGTCGCGCTGTCGTACGTGACCGTAGCCATGATGTTGTGGTCCCTTCACCGGCAGGAACGTGCCGGACGATCCGTTGTAAAGGAGTAGTCCACCCGTGTGAACTGCCGGTGACGGTACCCTGCGACTCTGCGGTTTGTCAGTAGTCCATGGCGCGTGAAACCAACGTGCACGCCCCCGCTCACCTGCGCTGTCACCCGTCAGCCGACGACGTGGCTCGGGGCCCGGACGCTGTGTAGTCTGTACGCGCTGCCGCCTTAGCTCAGCTGGTAGAGCACCGCTCTTGTAAAGCGAAGGTCGTCGGTTCGAACCCGACAGGCGGCTCCATGCCCGAACAGCGCTGACGCCCCGGACGGAAGATCGTCCGGGGCGTCCGGCATCGAGTGCCGCAACCCGTTCATCGAGCCGGGTGGGTCACGCTGTGCGGCCCACCAGCGTCCTCCCGGGGTCTGGCCCCCGCCGTACCGCACCGCAGCGGGCTGCGGCGGGGCTTGTCCGGCTCAGCGGTTGATCGTGCCGATGTTGGTGGAACGGTCGATGGCGACGCAGTGGGTCTGTGTGCGGCTGCCGGTGGTGGTGACGGTGAGGTTGTTGGAGTTGTTGCAGCTGTTGTTCTGCCGGCCTTCCTGGGCGGAGTTCTGCTGGAGCAGCTCCGCTGTGCTGGAGCCGCCCTGGGCCTGAGCTCCTCCGCCGATGTCCGCGGTGTGGAGGTTGGCGGAGTGATCCACTGTCTTGCAGCCCGTCCGCAACCGGCTGCCGCTCAAGTCGATCCCTTCAGCAGGGAGGTTGACGTTGTGGCAGGAGTTGTTCTGCCTGCCTTCCTGAGCGATGTTCTGCTGGCTCACCGCTGCGCCTGTGGCGGAGCCGCCCTCCGCGTGGGCGCCACCGCCCTTGACGAACGTCTTGCGGTTGAACGAAAAGTCCTTGTGCCCGCACCGCGCCTGCACCCGGCCCCCTGTCACTGTGAGGGTCGCGTCGTTGTCGAGGTTGTTGCAGTTGTTGTTCTGCCGCCCTTCTTGAGCGATGTTCTGCTGAAGCAGGTCGGCAGCGGTCGTGTTGGAGCCGCCTTCGGCTCGGGCGCCGCCGCCCTTGACGCGGGTGTGCTTGCTGAAGGAGCCGTCCTTGTTCCCGCAGCTGCCCTCCAACCGGTCACCGTCCACCTCGATGCCGACGAAGTTGCTGTTGTTGCAGGCGTTGTTCTGCCGCCCTTCTTGGGCAATGTTCTGCTGGAACATGTCATCGCCCGTGCTGGAGCCGCCTTCGGCTCGGGCGCCACCGCCCTTGATACGAGCGTGCTTGCTGAACGAGACGTCCTTGTTCCCACAACGCGTATCCAACCGACCACCCGTCACATCAATGTCCGAGAAGCCGTTGGGGTTGTTGCAGGCGTTGTTCTGCCGCCCCTCCTGCGCGATGTTCTGCTGGTCGACCTCGCCGATGGCGGAGCCGCCTTCGGCTCGGGCGCCACCGCCCTTGGTATGAGCGTGCTTGCTGAACGAGGCATCCTTGTTCCCACAACGCGTATCCACCCGACCACCGGACACATCGAGTGACGAGTCGGCGAAGTTGGGGCTGTCACAGCTGTTGTTCTGCCGGCCCTCCTGCGCGACGTTTTGCTGGAACAAGTTGTCGCCTGTGCTGGGGCCTCCTTCGGCTCGAGCACCACCGCCCTTGATGCGGGTGTGCTTGCTGAACGAGACATCCTTGTTCCCGCAACGCGTCTCCACCCGGCCCCCCGTCACTTCGTTGCGCGAGTCGGCGCCGAAGTTGTTGCAGGCGTTGTTCTGCCGCCCCTCCTGCGCGAAGTTCTGCTGGTTGACGCCTCCGCCTGTGCTGGAGCCGCCTTCGGCTCGGGCGCCACCGCCCTTGATACGAGCGTGCTTGCTGAACGAGGCATCCTTGTTCCCACAATGCGCCTCCACCCGGCCCCCCGTCACGGTGAGGTCCGCGATTCGATTGGGGTTGTCGCAGGCGTTGTTCTGCCGGCCCCCCTGCGCCACGTTCTGCTGGAACACATCGCTGCCTGTGCTGGAGCCGCCTTCGGCTCGAGCACCACCGCCCTTGATACGAGCGTGCTTGCTGAACGAGACGTCCTTGTTCCCACAATGCGCCTCCACCCGGCCGCCGTCCACGTCGAAGTCCGCGTCGTTTCGGTCGTGGCAGTTGTTGTTCTGCCTGCCGCGCTGGGCAGTGTTCTGCTGAAGCAGGCTCGAGGCCGACGTGCCGCCTTGGGCTTGGACGGGGCCGTCGTGGATGCGGGAGAACGCGGTCAGGGATCCGTCGCTGGTCACGCACCGGCCCGTCGCCCGGCCGGCGGTGAGCGACGGCTCCCGGATATTCATGTTGACGTTGTTGCAGTTGTTGTTCTGCCGCGAGGACTGCGCCATGTTCTGTTGGAAGACATCCCCAGCCGTGTCGGACCCTCCCGCAGCGCTCGCCTTCGCCTGGGCGTCAACGGGATCGGTCCCGGCGAACGCCGTCCCGGAACCCGCTGCCCCAAATCCACTCACTGCCAGAACCAGCATTGTGGCCGTCGCGATTCTGTTCATCCGCATCCCGGATCCTCCTTATGCCCATCAACGGCAAGCCATTTCCTTTCTGCTCAACTCAGCCTGGCCCTCCCGGTCATGGGCCTCTTCCCTCTCCTCACCCCAACAGCCCAGCCTGTTTTTCCGGAAACCCAAAGGGCTTTGAGGAATCCGTCGTCCGGCCCTGGCCGCGCGGGACACTCGGGTGCTTCCACGCGGTAAGTTCGAGGGGTTTTCCCATGACGGACGAACGCCCGGCGGCCCGACATCATCAATTGACATCTACGGGGTCGCCCATGCCCCCTGAGGTGTCATGGCAATGGCCCTGCGCCGGCAGGGGGTCAGCTCCCCAAATATTCGTGCACCAGACGAACTGCCGTGGCTCCATCGCCCACTGCCGAGGCGACGCGCTTGATCGAGCCCTTCCGTACGTCTCCCGCCGCGAATACGCCGGGCATGCTCGTCTCCAGTGGCATGGGGTCCCGGGGGAGGGGCCAGTGCGCCGGGCTCTCCTCACGGATCTCGCGGCCGGTCACCAGGTAACCCTGTCCGTCACGCGCGATGCTGTCCGGGAGCCACTGCGTGTGCGGTCTGCCGCCGATCATGATGAACAGCGCGGTTGCCGGAACCTGTTCGACGGTGCCCGCCGCGCAGTTTGCGAGTGTCAGGTGTTCCAGGCGCCCGTCGCCGCCACCGTCGATCACCTCCGTCCGATGACGGACGATGATGTTCGGGGTCGATTCGACGGCACGTACCAGATAGGCCGACGCCGACATCGCCAGGCCTTCTCCCCGGACGACCAGGGTGACCGTTCGAGCGTGCCTTGCCAGATGCAACGCGGCCTGACCGGCCGAGTTCCCGGCACCGACGATGAAGACATCCTGATCCCGCATCGCCCGGCTCTCGCCCACGGCCGTGCCGTAGAACACGCCGGACCCGATGAGGGCCTCCAGGCTCGGGACGCCGAGACGCCGCCAGTCGGCACCCGTGGCGATCAGCACCGCGAGCGCGTTCACCTCGGTACCGTCCAGCATGTGCGCCACGAGCCGGTCGCCGCAGCGTTCGAGCCCGACGACCTGTTGCGCGAATACGATGTGCGCGCCCATCAGCCACGCCTGTTCGCAGGTCTGCCCCATGAGGTCGCCGCCTGCAATGCCGTGAGGGAACCCCGGATAGTTCCTGATCATCGGGCTCGTCCCCGCCTGCCCACCCGAGAGGACCTTTTCGAGCAGCACGGTCTCCAGCCCTTCGGACGCCGCGTACACGGCCGCTGTCAGTCCGGCCGGTCCGGCACCGACGATGGCGACGTCGCAGACGTCCGTGTCGTTCGTGACGCTGACCCCGATCGCGCGCGCGAGATCGGGCATTTGCGGATCGACGAACGTCTGGCCGTCGTGGCGGATCACCACCGGAAGGTCCGACGTTTCGACGCCCGCCTCCCGCAGCAGAAGCCGTCCGGCCTCCTCCTCGGCCGGATAGACCGCGAACGGCATGCCGAAGCGGGCCATGACATCGCGCAGCCGCACCACGCGGCGGTCGCCCTTCCGCGCGACGACACGGAACAGCTCGAATTCCGGCTCCTGCTCACTCGCCCATGAGGACAGGAACTCGCTCACCGCGCGGTACAGCGTCTCGTCGTTCGCCCACGGCCGCACGATGTGGTAGTCGGCCCGGCCGAGCGCGATCGCCTGTACGGCCGGGCTCGTCGAGGAGTAGTCGCGATCCACCAGAAGCACACGCTTGGCTCGCGGACAGAGCTCATGCGCCCGTGCCAGGACGTCGATGCAGTGGTCGTCCACGAGCAGCAGTGCGACCGGTTCCTTGGCCTCCGCCAGTTCCTGCACCGTCGCCAGGGCGGCGTCCGGCGAACTCGCGCCCTTCACTGTGAATGCCCTGCCGAACCGTCGCCTGAGGTCGGCGAGCAACACCCGCAGCGAACTCGGGTCGTGATCCACCACGAACATGCACGGCAACGCCACGTCTACCAGCCTAATGCGGAGCCGGTGACACGTCCGCCTGCCACGGACGGGCTCCTCCCTTGGCTGCCCTCGTGGACCGAGGGCAGCCCTCGAACCCGGCAGGACGGCTCCGGGCCCAGGCCTTGAGCACTCCTTCGTTTCGCGAACCGCGCGAGGACAAGCCGGAGCACCGGCTCAACGCGGCGTCCTCTGTGGGGAATTGAGAGCACCCAAGCTGCTTGGTCTACACCAAGCCCGTCCAGGTGTAGACCAATTCTTGTGCCGTTACGCGGTCGGGATCGGCAGTACGCGTGCCCTCGGCGTCCCACTCGTACGCGCGTCCCACCCCGTACGCGACGACCGGCGCCGTCCCACGCCACTGCGCGGGACGGCGCCGGAAGAGGATGGCCGCGGCGTTCCGGATCAGCCCAGGAGGCCGCCGAGAGCGCCGTCGCCGCCCGAACCGCCGTCCGAGCCGCCGCCACCCGATCCGCCGTCGCCGCCCGGGCCGCCACCCGGGTTCGAGGAGCCGCCGCCGTTCGACGACGGCCCTGCCGTACGGCTCGGCGGGGGCGCGGGCGCTGCCGGCTGCTGGGCGACCCCGCTGCCGTTCTGACCGGACGGGGACTGGCCCGGCTGCTGCCCCGTGCCCGCGGTCCGGCTCTCCCGGGCCCCGTCGGGGCCTGTCGTGGCGCCTGACGAGGCGGACGGGCCGGCGCTACGGCTCGCCTCGGGCGAGCCGGTACCCGCCGACGTGGGCCCCTGCGAAGCCTTCTCCTCGCCCGGCTCCTGCGGCAGCGGCGAACCGGGAAGGTGGTTGCGCGGCGCGTCCGTCGGGCCCGGCACGGTCGTCATGTCGGCGGACCGTACGGCGCCGCCGAGCATCGACCCGACGAGCAGGGTCAGCCCGCCGACGACCGTGGCCATCAGGGTGCCGCGCCGGAGCACGCGGCGCCGCAGCTGCCAGATCGTGACGCGCGGACCGAGCCTGCGCCACGCCTCTCCGGCGAGCCGGGAGTCCATCGAATAGACGGGGGCGCCCGCGATCACCAACGGGCTCCACGCGGCGAGGTAGATGATGTCCGGCGCCTCGTACGCCGGTCCCGAGCTCCAGCTCACCGTGACCAGCAGCGCGGCCGAGAGCAGCGCCCCGACCGAGGCCGCGAGCCGCTGCCACAGGCCGAAGATCGTCAGCACACCGACGACGACCTGGAGGAAGGCGACGGTGAGCCCGGCGCCGACCGGATGGGCGACCGCGAAGTCCCGCAGCGGGGAGGCGACGGCCCAGGGCTCCAGACGGGAGAGCCAGGTAACCATCGAACCGCGGTCCCCGCCGTCGAAGTAGACGGGGTCGCACAGCTTGCCCATGCCCGCGTAGACGGAGATCAGTCCGAGGAAGATGCGCAGCGGGAGCAGGACGACGCCGAGGTTCATCCGGCGGCCCGGGTAGTAGGCGTGGCGGACGTTGTCCGCGTGGCGGCGGCCCCCGGGGCGCTCGTCCTCGGCGAACTCGGCGTCCTCCCAGTCGTCGTGGTCCGCGTACTCCTCGGCGTCCCGGTCCACGGGCGGGATCAGGCTGCCCGCCCGGTGCCCGGTCCGAGTTGGCCGGAGCACCGTGGTGTCGTCGTCGGCTTCCGGGAGGCGGGGCCTGATGACCGTTGGCGGCGGATCGTCGAAGTCGACCCGCGGCAGCACCTGCGTGGTGGCGCCCGCGTCCACACCGCCGGACTCCGTGCCGAGACCCACCCCGGAGTTCCGCACCGCCTGCAGGAGCCGGCCCGCGGCGGGGTCGCCCGGCTCCGTACGGCCGCTCCACACCACCGGACTGCGGCGCTTGGCGGCGGCGCCGATGGCGGCGGGGGTACGGGGCCTGGCGCCTGCGGGCAGCGCACCGGCGAACAGCGCGGTGTCCACGAGCGTTCGTCTGCCGCTCGCGACCTGCACCGGCGTGGCGAGCTGCACTCGGAAGCTCGCGTGGTTGACGATGACCTGAGCCGGGTCGCACGGCACCTTCACCGTGCTCAGCGCAGGCTCGGCGTCGAATCCTGGCGAGCGTCCCCCCATAGGGCGGGGTGTTCTGGTGTCCACGCTCATCTAACCGAGTGACCCGCGTTAAGGACACTGCCTTGACCGCGCCGATCTGTCCGAGGCCCGTCAAGACCCTCTTCCCGCGCCCCGGGTGCCGCTCCCAGTGCAGGTGGGGGGAGCACGGGGACGGAACACCCAGGCGCCGCTTCCCTGTTCACCCCGTACGCCGTCACCCTGCAAGGGGACGCCGAAAGGGGCCCTGCCCCATGGACAGAGCCCCTTGCCCGCGGACCTATGGCGTCGGTCCCGCCCCGCCCCATGGGCCGGGCCGGCCCGGTTACGCCCTGCGGCGCGCCGCCTCGTACAGCACAACTCCCGCTGCCACACCGGCGTTCAGCGATTCGGCACCGCCCGGCATGGGGATGCGGACGCGCAGATCACAGTTCTCGCCGACCAGCCGCGACAGGCCCTTGCCCTCGCTGCCCACGACGACCACGACCGGACCGTCCAGCACCTCCAGGTCCTGCAGTTCGACCTCGCCGTCCGCCGCCAAGCCGACGACCGTCACCCCGGCCTTCCGGTACGCCTCGAGCGCGCGCGTCAGATTCGTGGCACGCGCCACCGGCGTACGCGCCGCCGTGCCCGCGGACGTCTTCCAGGCGCCCGCCGTCATCCCCGCGGCCCGCCGCTCCGGGACGACCACACCGTGGCCGCCGAAGGCGCAGACGGAGCGGACGACCGCGCCGAGGTTGCGGGGGTCGGTGACGCCGTCGAGGGCGACGATCAGCGGGTCCTCGCCGGCGTCGAAGGCGGCCGCGGTCAGGTCGTCCGGATGCGCGTACTCGTACGGCGGGACCTGCAGGACCATCCCCTGGTGGTTCAGGCCGTTGGTCATCCGGTCCAGCTCGGGCTTCGGAGCCTCCATGAGCGCGATGCCGCCACTGCCGTGCGCCCCGCGGTCGGCCGCCAGCTTCAGCGCCTCCCGCACCCGGTCGTCGTTGTCGATGAACTGCTGGACGTAGAGGGTGTTCGCCGGTACACCCTCGCGCAGTGCCTCGAGAACCGGGTTGCGGCCGACGACCAGCTCAGCGGTGCCCTTGGCGCCTCCGCGGCGCGGGGCCGGGCGCCGGGCGGCCTGCTTGGTCCTGGCGGCCGCGGCACGCTGCCTGGCGTGCCCCTTGCGCATCTCGGCGGGCGGGGTGGGCCCCTTGCCCTCGAGAGCGCGACGCCGCTTGCCGCCGCTGCCGACCGTCGCGCCCTTCTTGGACGACGTGCGGCGGTTCCTGCGCTGGCTGTTACCCGCCATGCGTCACCAAACTCTTTCCTGCGGGCACGCGCGGACGGCGCGTGCCGGGCGTACGTACGTATTCGGACAGTGTGCCGCGCACGGGGCGCGGACGGGTCGGGCGGACGGGGTCCCCGGCCGGAAGCGATGCCCTGCCGCAGGCGATGTCCGGCGGGGACGGGGCGGACGCCTCAGCGCGGGCCGAGCTCCCAGCGCGGTCCCGACGGGGTGTCCTCGATGACCAGCCCCGACTGCTGCAGCTCGTCGCGGATCGCGTCCGCCGTCGCGTAGTCCTTGCGGGACCGTGCGGCCTGACGCTGGTCCAGCACCAGTCTCACCAGGGAGTCCACCACACCGTGGAGGTCCTCGCCGCGGCCGGGGCCGCCCGTCCACTGCTCGTCGAGCGGGTCGAGGCCGAGCACCCCGAGCATCGCACGGACCTCGGCGAGCCCTGCGACGGCCGCCTCCTTGTCGTCGGCGGTCAGCGCGGAGTTCCCCTGGCGCACGGTCGTGTGGATGACGGCGAGCGCCTGCGGGACGCCCAAGTCGTCGTCCATCGCCTCGGCGAAGGCCCGGGGCACCTCGGGCGCGGGGTCCACCGGGCCGCCCGCCTTCTCGACGACCCGCTGCATGAAGCCCTCGATACGCGCGAAGGCGGACTCGGCCTCGAGCAGGGCCTCCTCGCTGTACTCGATCATCGAGCGGTAGTGCGGGGTGCCGAGGTAGTAGCGCAGCACGATGGGGCGCCACCTCTTGACCATCTCGCCGACGAGCACCGAGTTCCCCAGCGACTTGCTCATCTTCTCGCCGCTCATGGTGACCCAGCCGTTGTGCATCCAGTACGCGGCGAAGTCGTCACCGTAGGCCTTGGCCTGGGCGATCTCGTTCTCGTGGTGCGGGAAGACGAGGTCGACACCGCCGCCGTGGATGTCGAAGGCGGACCCGAGGTACTTGTGCGCCATCGCCGAGCACTCCAGGTGCCAGCCGGGACGGCCGCGCCCCCACGGGGTCTCCCAGCTCGGCTCCCCAGGCCTGGCGGCCTTCCACATCGCGAAGTCGCGCGGGTCGCGCTTGCCGGTCTCGCCCTCGCCCTCCGGCTGGCGGAGGTTCTCCAGCTCCTGGTTGGAGAGCCGGAGGTACTCGGGAAAGGACTTCACGTCGAAGTAGACGTTGCCGTCGGCGGCGTAGGCGTGGCCCCGGTCGATCAGGACGCGCATCATGTCGACCATCTCGGGGATGTGGCCGGTGGCGCGCGGCTCGTAGGTGGGCGGCAGGCAGCCGAGCACGTTGTAGCCGTAGTTGAAGGCGCGCTCGTTGCGGTAGCCGATCGACCACCACGGCTCGCCGGTCTCCTCGGACTTCACGAGGATCTTGTCGTCGATGTCCGTGACGTTCCGGATGAAGGTGACGTCGTAGCCGCGGTGGACGAACCAACGGCGCAGGATGTCGAAGTTGAGGTAGCTCCGGACGTGCCCGATGTGCGGGGCGGCCTGCACGGTCGCACCGCACAGGTAGATCGAGACACAGCCCGGCCGAAGCGGGGCGAAGTCACGGATCTGCCGGGCGCTGGTGTCGTACAGGCGAATGGTCACGCATCAAGAGTAGTGCGCCGCGGGCAGTGCCCCGCGCCTGCCGGGGCGCGGGGCACACGGATGCGGTACGGGCGCGGGGCCACCGGTCGACACCGACCCGCCCGGCTCAGATGCTGCCGACGACCTTGCGCGGGGTGATCCGCACGACGACGCGCGGGGCGTCCTCGGACGAGGCCGGATTGAACTCGGCGTACGGCTTGCCGGCGTACTTCAGCGACAAGTCGTCGATCAGTTCGGCCTTGGGGTCGTCGGTGAGGGTGGCGGTGCCGCGGATCTCGGCGTACGTGTACGGGGCGTCGGCCGGGTTGACCAGGACGGTGACCCGCGGGTCGCGGCGGATGTTCCGCTCCTTGCGGCGGCCGACGGTGGTGGAGATCAGGAGGTCGTCGCCCTCGCGCTTCACCCACACGACGGAGAGCTGGGGGCTGCCGTCGGGCTGGATGGTGGCCAGGGTGACGAAGACCGGCTGGTCGAGGAGATTTCCGAGTTCGTCGGAGAGCGCGTGTGCCACGGTCGGTCCTTCCGGGTGCGGACGGGTACTTACGGGTCGGGTGAGGCGATAGCTCTCAACTACCCGTCGGCCCGGCTTCATTCCCGGTGCGCGTGCCCATCCAGGTGAGGAAGCGCGGCACACCGGGTCCCGGAGCGCGTGCGGCCCCTCGGACATCGGCGGCGGCTCCCGCGCGGCCAGGACCGGGGCAGGCCGGTCCCGCGCCAGCCGGTCTGGGTGGGCCGGTCCCGCGCGGACCGGTCATGGGACGGGCCGTCATGGACAGGCCGGTCATGGGGGTGGCTCCCGGCGGGTGCCGGGAGGCTGGGCGCGGCGGTAGACCAGGGCGGTGGCGATGGCGGCCAGGCCTTCGGCACGGCCGGTGAGGCCGAGGCCGTCGGTCGTGGTGCCGGAGACCGACACAGGCGCGCCGACGGCCGCGGAGAGCGCCTTCTGCGCCTCCTCCCGGCGCTTGCCGATCTTGGGCCGGACACCGATCACCTGGATCGCCACATTGCCGATCCCGAAGCCGGCGTCCCGTACGATCCGGACAGCCTCTGTGAGAAGAGTCACACCGGAGGCGCCGGACCATTCGGGCCGGTCCGTGCCGAAGTGCGCGCCGAGGTCACCGAGACCTGCCGCGGAGAACAACGCGTCGCAGGCGGCGTGTGCGGCCACGTCACCGTCGGAGTGCCCGGCCAGCCCGTACTCGGCGTCCTCCCACAGCAGCCCCGCGCACCACAGCTCACGGCCCTCCTCGAAGGCGTGCACATCGGTGCCGATGCCCGTCAGCGGCAGGAGCGGATGCTCGGAGGACTCAGAAGCCATCGGTGGCCCTCCTGCGGGCGAGTACGGCCTCGGCCAGGACGAGGTCCAGGGGCCTGGTCACCTTGAAAGCCTCCTCGTGGCCCGGCACCACCACGACCGGGATGCCGAGCCGCTCGACCATCCCCGCATCGTCCGTGGCCCCCTCGCCCTCCAGAGCGACCTTCTCGTGTGCCTCGACGAGCATGGCGCGGTCAAAGCCCTGCGGGGTCTGCACGGCGCGCAGGAGGGCGCGCTCGGGCGTCCCGGTGACGGGCTCCGGCTCGCCCCCCGACCGCGGCTGGACCTGCTTGACAGTGTCGGCCAGTGGCAGGGCGGGGACGACCGCCGGGGCACCGTCCCGTACGGCCGCGGCCACCGCGTCGACGGTGTCGACGGGCACGAGCGGGCGGGCGGCGTCGTGCACGAGCACGATGCCGATGTCGTCGGGAAGCGCCGCGAGACCGAGCCGTACGGACTCCTGGCGGGTCTCGCCGCCGGGCACGACGAGCACGTCAGTGGTCCCTGGCAGGGCGTGGTCGCCTAGGAGGTTGCGGACCTCGGCCGCCCCGTCGGAGGGCGCGACCACGACGACGAGGGAGACGGCACGTGAGCGGGCCATGGCCCGTACCGCGTGCACCAGCATCGGGGTGCCGCTCAGAGTGCGCAGCGCTTTGGGGGCGCCGGGGCCGAGGCGGACTCCGCGCCCCGCGGCCGGAATCACCGCGGCGGTACGGGTGTTGTTCGGGCTGCCGGAGCGTCCCGCGGGACGCGGCGTCTCGGACATTGGTTGCGCGTTCAGGTTTGTTTCCTCGGCCGGATTGGGTATGGCCTCAGCGTGCCGGGCGCGATGCCCCGACCAGTCCCTTCCGTGACAACTGGTCCGGGGGCCCCGCCAGCGGTCGCTGGGGGAGAGTTGCCCGGGCCCGGCACGCTTGTCCACAAGGGCGGCGCGCTCATGCTGCCGCACACATGCCGCAGCGCCCGGCGACGGACTTTCGTCACCCGGGCACCGCGGCATAGACACACCAGCTGTCACGTCGGCGTCGATCCACCCCGGAAGAGCTTCCGGGCCGGCGGCCGACGGAGCGACGGACCTGCGGGGCGGGTCAGCGCGTCAGGACGCGAGGACCTCGTCGAGCAGAGCCTCTGCCTTGTCCTCGTTGGTGTTCTCCGCGAGGGCGAGCTCGCTCACCAGAATTTGCCGGGCCTTGGCGAGCATGCGCTTCTCACCTGCGGAAAGCCCGCGCTCCCGCTCACGGCGCCACAGGTCGCGCACAACCTCCGCAACCTTGATCACGTCACCGGACGCGAGCTTCTCGAGATTTGCCTTGTAGCGGCGGGACCAGTTGGTCGGCTCTTCCGCATACGGCGCACGCAGCACCTCGAAGACCCGGTCCAGCCCGTCCTGTCCGACCACATCGCGCACGCCGACGAACTCCGCATTGTCCGCTGGCACACGAACCGTCAGGTCGCCTTGGGCGACCTTCAGCACCAAGTAGGTCTTGTCCACGCCTTTGATCTGGCGAGTTTCGATGGCCTCGATCAGCGCGGCCCCGTGATGGGGATAGACCACGGTGTCGCCAACCTTGAACGTCATGTGACAGGTACCCCTTCCGTGGCTATCCAGAGTAACACGGGAACGGCGCGTTCTGAATGGCGTTTTCGCAGGTCAGGGCATATCTCGGGGCTTGACAACAACGCCTGGAACGTGCTGCGGGTCTTCTCAGGAAGCGGGAATTCGCAGGTCGGAGCGGCTGTGGCGGCAGGGTGAAACATCGCGGTTACCCACCTTGCGGGCCCCGTAAGACAGGTCGAACGTCCCGGTTTGCCGGAGTCCAGGTGGCTGACTTCCACTACTCCAATCGGATCCTTCGGGCCCGGTTCGACACGTTCCGCGAATTGATCACCGTGTTGACGGCGACGGGGATCCGCGACATGCATCCGGGACACCCGGCGCGGCGTTCATGGCGGTGTTCACCGAGGTGTTCGGCGCCGCGTTCATCCGGGTGTTCAACGAGGTGTTCATCGGGGTGTTCCTCGCGGGCGCCGGACGGAGAACGGGATGGTCCGCGCCGGTCAATGCTGATCAATTCCGGCGGCTTCCCGGATTCGCCCGGATAATCGCCCGGACAGGTGTCCGGTGGATTTTCCGCCGACAGCCCCTGAAGGGGGCGAATGGCGCCGGGGCGGGTCGGGTGCGGAGCCGGAAGGACGGCTCGGTAACCTAAGCCCGCTGACAAGCCCTTGGGGCGGTTTCGAGCCGCCCCTCCCGTCGTCCAAGGAGTTGCCGCCGCCGTGAGCCGCAGCATCCGACGCGGCGCTCTCGCCGCCACTGCTATCGCCTTCTCCCTCGCCGCGCTGACCGCCTGCGGGGCCGGGAACTCGGCCTCGACGCTGCAGGTCAAGCCGGACAACGCAGCGACACACATCGGCGACATCAAGATCCAGAACGCGAATGTGATCACCCAGCCCGAGGGCACCGAGGGCTCGGCCGTCATCGCCGCCAAGATCTTCAACAACGGCGACAAGGACCAGGTCCTGAAGTCGGTGACCGTCGAGGGTTCGAAGGAGAAGGTGAAGCTCTCCCCCGCCAAGGGAACCGGACCGCTTACGGTCCCGGCCGGCGGCGCCCTGATCCTGGGCGGCGAGGGCAACCCGTCCGCGGTCATGGCCACTGGCAGCGAGTCCATGCGGGACGGCGACGTCCAGAACGTCGTCTTCGACCTGAGCGAGACCGGCGAGGTCAAGCTCCAGGCCTTCGTCGTGCCCGCGACGCGATACTTCGAGGGATTTGGTCCCACGGCCGTACCAACCCCTTCGCGCTCGGCGAGCGCCACCACCTCGCCGGGGGCCGGCGAGGACTAGAAAGGCGAGGACACCGCGTCGGAGGACGAGCTGAACGGCGACGGCGCCGGGACGCAGCAGTCCCCCGGCGCCGAGGCGTCCGCGAACAGCGGTCACGCGACGGGCGGTTCCTCCGCGGACCACTGATCGGGCATCGCTGACCGCGGATCAGTGAACGGGCATCGCTGACCGCCCGTCACCGGGCCTCCCGTGGACGGCCCGTCACCGACCGCCGGCACGCTGCCGCGCTCTGCGGGACGGCGCGGCCGAGTACATCCCATTCGAATCGAGTAGGAGGGCCGGGTCGCCCGGCCCTCCTCTCACACCACCGGACATGCGGGCCCGCATCCGGCGGTTCACCGAGCTGATCTCAACCGTT
>NZ_JBFAYQ010000055.1:0-32488 GCF_040681345.1 Streptomyces sp. NPDC051776
GCGGTCATCGTGCTGATCTCCTTCGAGGCTTCGACACTTCGAAGATCAGCCGGTGGCCGTTCGTCTATGCGGGCACCATCCCGATGCCGGAGCAACCCCCGGATCAGGTCGAACCCGTACACCACTTCCCTGGACGCAACCAGCACCAGGCCGACGATTTGAGTGTTACCTCCAATGGAGACACACGTCGCGGTCGTCCCGCTTCCGATTCGGATTAACTGGTACGAGGCACCCGATGCGTTGGTCAGACGCCTCGGAAACCTCGACCTGACGTTCAATCAACAGCTCGGCAGTGAGCGTCACGTGAGTATCAGTTGCGCGGTTCCATGCCCTACCAGGGACAGGAGCTATTGCGCTCCATGTGGTCTGTGATTGGCAAAACACAAGACCTCACGGCTTGCCGCGCCAAAGTCAGGCGGCGCAGGTATCCGTGCCATATCCAACTCGCCTGGTCTGCAACGATCTTGGCGGCCCCCTGACGCTCCCTCACTCAACCTGAGGTGGCACGTCCCGCGTATCGCCGACAGGACGCGCCCATTCAGCCATCGACGTCCATGGCACTCAGAACATCGTATGAGATGCGAAGTCCTGTCGGTGTTGCTCCGCGCGTTCCTTGTCCGTTCGCTTTGCGAGGCTTGGCCCACGATCGGGCCAATCAAATTCTGTTACGTCTGTGCGCAATTAATGTTCCGACGCAAAGCAGGTCAACCGACTCATCCGAGAAAGAGGACGGTATGCAAAAGAGCGTGCGGCTTGGAATTGCGGCGGTCGTGGCCGTGATCTCCGTGGGTGTGGGCATGTCCACCGCCCACGCGGACGACCGGCACAACGACTCCGTGCCGAGCACGATCAACGACGAAGGCGACACGATCGTGTACGGCCATGGCAACAGCATTGCCGGGCGCGACAACCTGGTCGGCTCCGGGCACACCGCAGGCACCGGCCACGTCGTGGGCACGGGCCACATCGTGGGCACGGGCCACGTCGTGGGCACGGGCAACGTCGCAGGTACGGGCAACGTCACGGGTACGGGCTACGTCGTCGGCGGCCCGGGTGCCGAGGCCCCCGGTACCCCGGCGCGGCCCTACGGACGGGTGGTCAGCCCCGTGGGCATCAACCTGAGGGAGCGGCCGACGACCAACTCGCCCGTACGCGGGACGCTCGCGTACGGGGACGAGGTCGGACTGGATTGCAAGGTTCGCGGCCAGTCCATCAACGGCAACGACCTCTGGTACAAGTTGAGGGACCGCACCGTCTGGGCCGCGGCCCGGTACGTTCAGAACTTCGGCGATGTCCCCTTCTGCGCGTCCCCGGCGCAGGGGCTTTCGGATGAGGACCTGGAGCCGATCGAGCAGGACTGGAACTCGGTCACTCCGCTGGGATAACCCCGGATCGGATTCGCATTTCCGCCGCCAACCCGCTTGCTGCGGAAGGGTGGAGGCGTCGCGCCTCTGTAGTCGGTGAACCATGCACCTTCACAAGGGTCCGGCGCCTCCATCGGACGGAATGGCGAGACAAGGCAAGGGCAGGACGTTGCGCGGCCCCCGCAGGGTAGGTCAGAGGAGCGGGCGTTCGTAGACGAGATCCTTCGTGGCGCGCCACTCGGTCGTAGAAACCGCGCGCAGTGGACTTTTCTTCGCGCGTCTGCCAGTACAGCTTCTCCGCACCCGCCTTCCGGACCGCGTCGGCCGTTACCCCCATGAGTACCCTGCCCACCCCACGTCCTCGGGCGGGGGAGGTGAAGAGGTCCTCAAGTCAGCAGTAGGTGCCCTGGACTCAGGTCGACCGGTGCCGTGAGTGGAAGCGCGCGCGTGAACGCGACGGCATGGTCAGCAGTTCTTTCGCCGACATGCACGCCGGAAAGATCGAGACATCGATCCTGCTCCACTCGGAGCCTTCGCTTGTGGGACCGGCCATGAGACCGCGGACCATGACGGGGACGAACGGCCATTCATGTTGACGGAAGGCATGAAGGCGTACACCGAAACCGGGGTCATCGGCTTCCCCTCGTACGCCACGGCCGAGAAGGGCAACGAGGTCCTAGCGAGCCTCGTAGAGGACTTTGCCGAGCAGCTGCACGTTCTCGGCGAGTGAGACACAGCGCAGCGGGCCACCACAGCAATCCCGGGGGCGTGCTGCGTCCCTGCGGCCGGAGTCCTCAACCTCGCGACCTTGACCCGGATGTTTCTATTGGGGCCGTCTGTGGGCCGTCCGAGGGCGGCCCAGGTCGAGCAATGACGACCATCGACGACGACAACCACCCAGCTCCCCGGTGGGATGTGAGGCAATGCCGCACCCCGGCGCACGAACCGATCGATATCAGCGCTACTGATCCGTACGCGCTTCGCCCGCCCCCTTGTTGCCACCCCGCGAGCATGTGAACATGAGAGTCCCCAAGCTTGTGAACTTGTGAATCCCTTCACGTGGCGATGCGGGCACGGGGAAGCTGTCGCGCCGGGAAGCGGCGTGCGGATTCACAGGTCCAGCGGACACGAAAGAGGTGGCTCCATCCATGCTCGTCCGTGAAGCCATGAGCACGGTGGTCCTCACCATCGGCCCCACCCACACGCTCCGCCAGGCGGCCCGGCTGATGGCCGGCCGCAGGGTCGGGGCGGCCGTGGTCCTCGACACCGACACCAGCGGGCTCGGCATCATCACCGAGCGCGACATCCTCAACTCCGTAGGCGCAGGACAGGACCCCGACCAGGAGACGGCACACGCCCACACCACCACCGACGTGGTCTTCGCCGCCCCCGAGTGGACCCTGGAGGAGGCCGCATCAGCCATGTGCCGCGGCGGATTCCGCCATCTGATCGTCCTCGACGACCACGAACCCGTCGGGGTCGTCTCCGTCCGCGACATCATTCGCTGCTGGGTCCCCGCCGGATCCCGGCCTTCCGTACTGGCGGGCTGAGCGGGCCCACCGGGGGGACAGCGGCCGGGATGCGGTCCCACCAGGGCTGAAACGACTCGAGGAGCCGGACTCCCCCACCGGGGGTTCGGCTTCTCGTACGCCAGGGGGCGGTCAGCCGCGCAGGGCCTGGGCCGCAGCCTCCAGCCGGATTGCCGCAGCCCTCGTCCGTCTTGCGGAAGCCGGTGATCGCGCGGCCTGCGACACCTCTCACGGAGCGCGCTGGCTGCTGTCGGGGGCGAGGCGGCAGTCTTGTTCATGCGGCGGTACGAGGCGGGGATGCCGCGGTCACCGAGCAGCCAGGTCACCTGGTGGGTGGACTCAGAGAGGGCCTCCCTCAGAAGCCCCAGAGGTCGTCCGCCGCCTACTGCAGGGCGGCGTACGGGTCCCGCTCCTGGGCCCACGCTGGTGAAATGCCGAAAACAATCCCATATTGGACCTAGTCCAAGTTGAGAAGATGCCGAATACCATACCCATTCGGGGCGGGGTTCCCTCACTGTTAGGCTGAATGTCATGAGTGACCTGCTGGAACGACTTCGTGCACGCGGCTGGCGGCTCACCGCCCAGCGGCGAGTCGTGGCCGAGGTTCTCGATGGGGACCACGTCCACCTGACCGCCGACGAGGTCCACGCACGCGCCGCCGAGCGCCTGCCCGAGATCTCGCGCGCGACCGTCTACAACACGCTGGGCGAACTCGTCTCGCTCGGCGAAGTGATCGAAGTCAGCACGGACCGCCGCGCCATGCGCTACGACCCGAATGCGCACCACCCGCACCAGCACCTGGTGTGCGCGAAGTGCGGAACGGTGCGCGACGTCCACCCGGGCGGCAATCCGCTCGCCGATCTCCCCAACGAGGAGCGCTTCGGCTTCGCCGTGTCGGGCGTCGAGGTCACGTACCGCGGCCTCTGCCCGAGTTGCCGCGCCGCCGCCTGAGCCACCGCTTCACCGATGCCGTCGGCGAACCAAGCGCCCAGCCACGCTCCGTGAGCCGTGACCATGGCTTCGTACCGGGCTCGCGCCTCCTCACCGCTCTGAGCAGGCCGAAGGCCCGGATCCCTGGGGACCCGGGCCTTCGTTCTCGTAGCGGGGACAGGATTTGAACCTGCGACCTCTGGGTTATGAGCCCAGCGAGCTACCGAGCTGCTCCACCCCGCGTCGGTGACCACAACCTTAGCCGTACGCCACGGACCAGCGCAAATCGTCTCGGAGGGCTCCTCCGGCCGAGGCCCGTCGCTCGCACGCCCTCCCCCCCGCTCCACCCACCGCAGGAGGTGGGCGGGACTGAGGCGTCCGCGCCGTCCGCGGCAGTGCTAAGCCGTCAGTTCCTGCTGCAGCGCATCCCGCAGACGGGCCGCACGCTCGGCGACCTCCGGCGGGCCCTTCTCGACCGCACGCGAGCACCAGTGCTGCGCCTCCGCCAGCTCCCCGCGGCGGGCGGCGAGCAGCGCGAGCCGCAGTGCCGCACGGCCGTGGCCGGCCGATGCCGCCCGGGTCCACCAGAGGGCCGCCTCCGGCTCGCTGCCCTCGCGGGCAAGGAGCAGCCCGAGGTTGAACGCGCCGTTGCGGCTGCCCGCCTCGGCGGCGATGCGGTACCACCGAGCGGCCTCTGCCGAGTCGCCGCGGAATGCCGCGATCATCCCGCAGCGCACTTGCGCACGGCGGTGCCCCTGCTCGGCCGCTCGCTCGTACCACTCCTCGCACTCGGTCGTCCCGCCATCCCCCTCCTCGGGGCGCTGCCGCCGCTCGAGCAGGGCGCCCAGCCGAAAGGCGGCCTCCGCGCTGCCGCCGCCCGCCGCGCACCGCAGGTGGCTCTCGGCGTCCCGCTCGTTGCCGTCCCGCAGCAGGGCGATGGCCACCTGGAGGGCGGCGTCGGTGTGACCGGCCGCGGCGGCGCGCTCGTACCACCGCAGCGCGGTGCGGTCGTCGTCCCGACTGGCATGCAGAATCCCGAGGTTGAACGCCGCGTCGACGCTGCCCGCCTCGGCCGCCTTGGAGAACCACGGCTCGGCGCCCGCCGCGTCGCCGCGCTGCAGCAGCAGAACGGCCAGTGCATTGGCGGCTTCCCGGTGCCCGGCATAGGCGGCGCGGCGGTACCACTGCTCCGCCTGCGCCGTACGGTCCTGATCGGCGCAGAGCAGCCCCAGGTTGTACGCGCCGTTGACGTCGCCCGCGTCCATCGCGGCGCGGTACCAGCGCTCCGCCGTCTGCGGCTCGCCGCGGTCGGCGTGCAGCGCGCCCAGGGCGTTGGCCGCGTTGCCGTCCCCGCCCTGGGCGGCCCGGCGCCACCAAATGGCGGCACTGTCGGTGTCACCGGCGTCCCGCAGCAGGAAGCCCAGCGCACAGGCCGCGCGTGCCTCTCCGTCCTTGGCGGCGGTCAGGTACCAGCGGCCGGCCTCCTCCGTCTCGCCGCGCTCCTCCAGGAGAGTGCCCAGGTACAGGGCAGCGCGCCGGTGTCCGCGTGCGGCGGCCTGCCGGTACCACTGCTCCGCCTCGGCCGCGGCGTCTGCGTGCTCCCCGTCCTCGGGCAGCGCACCGTCCTCCGCCGCCGCGCCCCGGCGCACGCCGCCGGCGGGCACGGTGCCGGAGCGCGAGACGTCCCGGTCGGCCGGCTCCACACCCAGGACGTCGCGCCCGGCGTCGACGTGGGACCGCTGGTCCAGGGTGCGCGCGAGACGGTACGCGGCCTCTCTGTGCCCCTGATCCGCAGCGGCACGGAACCATCGCTCGGAGCCGACGTCGCTGCGGTGCTCCAGCAGATCGGCCAGTGCGTACGCGCCGAGCGCGTGACCCGATTCGGCCGACTGCCGCAGCCAGTACTCGGCTGACGGCTCGTCACCACGCTCCCGGTAGTGGCGGCCGAGCGCATGAGCCGCGGCCGCGGAGCCGGCGACGGCGGCGATCCGCCACCAACCGGCCGCCTCGTCCGCGTAGCCCCGCTGGTGCATCAGGACGCCCAAGTTGTTCGCCCCGGCCCGGTCGCCCGCACTGGTCGCGGCGCGCAGCAGGGGCTCGGCGCCGTCGAGGTCCCCCCGGCGCAGCAGGAGCGCGCCCAGAACGCTCATCGACTCGGTGCTGCCGGCCTCGGCAGCCCGGCGGTGACGTGCCTCCTCGGCGGCCTGAGCTGCCGGGAAGCCGGCGGCCGGGTCGGTGGCGATGTCGGCGGTGGTGTCCTCACGAGTCGTGGTGGATTCGGGCACGGCAGGGGCCCGCTCGTCGCCGGGCGGGTCCGCAAACCGACCTGATTCCAACAGAATTGCCTTGTCCCCCATAAGGGCCATCGTCGCACCACCTGCAACCTGCGTACACCTGGTATGCCGCAGCCAGTGAAGTCACTTCGGCGTTTTGTCGACTTCCCGACACGGCTACATACCAAACTCCGTTACACAGGTGTCCCCCACACAAGCGAAGGACCCGGAGTCTGTTGACTCCGGGTCCTTCTGTCGTAGCGGGGACAGGATTTGAACCTGCGACCTCTGGGTTATGAGCCCAGCGAGCTACCGAGCTGCTCCACCCCGCGTCGTTGTGCGTTCACTCTAGCACGGTGCGGGGTGGCGCTCCCTCAATTGTCCTACCGGCCCGGCTTCTCCCCGGCCGACTTACCGTCACCCTTCTGGTCGGCCTTGGCCTCCGCGTCGGCGGCCCGCTTCAGGGCCGCCTGCAGGTCGTCCTGTGCCTTGCCGTACCCGGTCCAGTCCTGTTCCTGGAGCGCCTTCTGCCCGGCCTCGAACGCCTTCTGCGCATCGTCGAGCGCCTCACGTACCGTCGGATCCTGGGACGGTGGTTGCTCCGTGCCCGGCGGCTCCGTCGGACTCGGCCGGCTCGGCCCCTGCTCCCCGAAGACCTCGTCGAGCGCTTCGACGAGGGTGTTCCGGAAGGCCGTCTGGTCGTTGTAGGAGACCAGAACCTTCCTCAGAAGCGGGTAGTTGGTGCCGGCACCCCGGACGTAGACCGGCTCGACATAGAGCAATCCTCCGTCCATCGGCACGGTCAGCAGGTTGCCGTACTCGACCTCCGAGTCGCCTCTCTTGAGGATGTTGATCTCGTTGGCGATGTCGGTGTCCGAGTTGAACTTGGACTGCACCTGCTGCGGTCCCGACACCGTGGTGTTGGACGGCAGTTTGAGGATTCTGATCCTGCCGTAGTCGGGACTCTTCGCGTCCGCGTCGACCGCCATGAAGGCGCCGAGGTTCTCCCGTCCCTTGGGCGTGAAGGTGGTGGACAGCGAGAACGTCTGCGCCTGCTGGTCCGGCATCTTCATGCTGAGGTAGTACGGCGGCACCGCGTTCCCCGACTTGGTCGTCGGGTCGTTCGGGACCTGCCACACCTCACTGCCGCTGTAGAACTGCACGGAGTTGGTGACGTGGTAGCGCGTCAGCAGCTCGCGCTGCACCTTGAACAGGTCCTGCGGGTACCGCAGATGCTGCATCAGGTCCGGGTCGATCGAGCTCTTCGGCTTCACGGTCCCGGGGAACGCCTTCTTCCAGGTCTTGAGGACCGGGTCCTTGGTGTCCCACTCGTACAGCTTCACCTTGCCGTCGAATGCGTCGACCGTCGCCTTCACCGAGTTGCGGATGTAGTTGACCTGGTTCTGCTGCGCGACCACGGCCCGCTGGCCGTCGGTCAGGGAGTCGGCCGTGGTGTCCCCCAGCGTCGTACGCGAGGAGTACGGGTAGCCGTTGGAGGTCGTGTAGGCGTCGACGATCCACTGGACACGGCCGTCGACCACCGCAGGATAGGCGTCACCGTCGATGGTCAGCCAGGGAGCGACGGACTCCACCCGCTCCTTGGGAGTGCGGTTGTAGAGGATCCGCGAACCCTCGCCGATCGCCCCGGAGTAGAGGATCTGCGGCTCGTTGAACGCCACCGCGTACGCCGCGCGGTTCACCGGGTTCGAGAGGTTCACACCGCTCTTGCCGGTGTAGCTGTACAGCTTCTCGCCGCTCGCGTCGGAGTAATCGAGCTCCTTCTGCGGGCCGCCCACGATCGAGTACTGCGAGGTCTTCTCGCCGTAGTAGATGCGCTGTTCGTACGTGCCCAGGTCGCCCTTGGCTGGCAGGTCGGACTCGGTGAAGTCGGGGGCGCCGCCGGACTTGGTCTGCGTGCCCTTCGCCGTCACCGCGCCGTAGCCGTGGGTGTACTTGAAGTGGTCGTTGATCCAGTTGCGCTCGGGGATGCCGCTGATGTCCAGCTCGCGCAGACCGATGACGGTGTCCTGCTCCTTGCCGTCCTCCTTGTAGCGGTCCACGTCCAGCGTGCCCGGGAAGCCGTAGTAACCACGCACCTGCTGGAGCTGCTGGAAGGTGGGCGAGACCACGTTCGGGTCCAGCAGACGCATGCTCGCCGTGGTGTCGGCGTCGGCCCGCAGCTTCGCGTTGTCCTTGGTGTTGCTGACGCCGGTGTAGTCCGAGACCTTCGCTCCGGTGATGCCGTACGCCTCGCGTGTGGCATCGATGTTCTTCTGGATGTACTCCGCTTCCTTGGCCTGCTCGTTGGGCTGGACCTGGAACTTCTGCACGATGGCCGGGTAGAGGCCGCCGATCAGGACCGCGGACAGCACCATCAGGCCGAAGCCGATGACCGGAAGCTGCCAGGTACGCCGCCAGAGCGTGGCGAAGAAGAGCACCGCGCAGATGACCGCGATGCAGAAGAGGATCGTCTTCGCCGGCAGATAGGCATTGGCGTCGACGTACTTCAGACCAGTCCAGTTGTCGGTCGACTTCAGGTCACTGGACTTCACGGCGAGGCCGTACCGGTCGAGCCAGTAGGCCACGGCCTTCAGCGAGACGAAAATCCCGAGCAGCACCGAGAGGTGGCCCGTGGCGGCTGCGGTGGCGCGCGCACCCGGACTCGTGATCCGCAGGCCCCCGTAGAGGTAGTGCACCAGAGCCGCGGAGATCAGGCTCAGCACTGTCGCCGCGAAGCCGAAGCCGAGCAGGAAGCGGTACCAGGGGAGGTCGAACGCGTAGAACGACACGTCCATGCCGAACTGCGGGTCCTTGGAGCCGAACGGGACCCCGTTGACCCACAGGAGCCAGGTGCGCCACTGCCCGGAGGCGGACGCACCCGCGATCAGCCCGACGAGGGCGGTGACCCCGAGCAGCACCCACTTCTTGTACGGCGCGATGCTCATCCGGTAACGGTCGAGGCTCTGCTGCTCCACGGACATCGCGCTCAGGGGCGGGCGCAGGCGGTGCGCCAGCCAGATGTTGAGCCCGACGGCCACGGCCATCAGCAGGCCGAACACGAAGAAAAGCCCGATCTTGGTCCACAGCGTGGTGGAGAAGACCGAGGAGAATCCGACCGAGCGGTACCAGAGCCAGTCCGTCCAGAACCCGGCGAACATGACAAAGAGCATCGCCAGCACGGCGAGCACACCCAAGGTCATGAGCAGGGTCCGGACGCGGCGGGACGGCCGGCCGACTCTGATCCGTGGACCCGTCGGGCCTCCCCCACGGTCCGGCATCTGGAAAGCCAAGGTGCGCACCTCGAAGTTCGCTGTCGTATGAGCAGGCCCCGCGATAGTAGGGCCCACCCATGCAACTTACTCAAGCTTTACTCGGTTCCCGGTTCGAGTTACGAACAGGGCAAGATACCGACCATGTCCAATGTCTCCTCCGGAACGCCGATGGCCGCCAGCCCCCTGACCCGCGCCGTGCTCGAGATCGACGAGTACGCCTCGGGGCTCGGCTGGGACCAGCCCGCCCGCCTCTTCGCCCTCGTGGACACCGATCAGCTCCGCGCCCAGGAGCCCGGCCTCGCCGACCAGCTCGGCATCGACAACGACGTGGAAGCCACGCTGACGCCGGTGGAACAGGACGAGCTGCCCGCCGGCACCCCGCTCGACGAGTTCCTCGCCACGATCGCCTGGCCCGATGCCGTGGTCGGCTGCGCCCTGACCGTCGAACGGCTGCTGCTGCCGCCCTCGGCTGAGGCCTCCGTGCCCGAGGACCTGGACGAGGCGCGGCTGCAGGCGTGGGTGGCCGAGCACCCTGACCGCCAGGAGGTGAGGTTGACGGTGGCCGTGCTGCGGGACGGTGCGCGCGAGACGGCCCTTCGCCTGCGGGAGAAGGACTCCCCGACCGAGGTGCTCACCGGATCCGACCTGGTGCCGGGGCTGGCCGGTGCTCTGGCCGCGACCTTCGAGGAGTAGGCCGCGGCACGATCGCCGGGCGGCCGCGCCGCCGCGGCCGCCGCTGGTCCGCGCCTTGGGACGTACCGTCCGATCCGACCGGGTTCCGTAGGAGCGGGCTCCCTAACGGCGGGTTCCGTAGGAGCGGGCTCCGTAACGGCGGATTCCTTGGGGGGCAGGTTCCGAGGGGCGGCCGGGGCGTGGCGCACCACCGACCGACGGTCAGCCCGTCAGCACGTCAGCCGGTCGGCCCGTCAGCCGGTCAGCCCGTTGTGCAGCGCTCCAGGTCACCCGTGTCGCCGGTGCGGATCTGCTTGAGCGACTTCACGGCATCGTCGATCGTGCCCACCTTGACGAGCGTGAGTCCCGGGGGCACGTCCCGCGCCGCCGCGGCGCAGTTGTCTTCGGGCGTCAGAAAGTACTCCGCCCCCTTGGCTCGGGCGCCGACGGTCTTCATCTGGATCCCACCGATCGGCCCGACCTTGCCAGCGTCGTCTATCGTGCCCGTCCCCGCCACGAAGTTGCCGCCCGTCAGGTCACCGGGCGTCAGCTTGTCCACGATGCCGAGCGCGAACATAAGCCCCGCACTCGGCCCGCCCACGTCGGCGAGCTTGATGTCGATCTGGAACGGGAAGGTGTGGTCCGTCCCCGCCTGGATGCCGACGATCGCCCGGTCGTTGTCGGGAGCCTTACGCGTCGTGATGCTGAGCGTCTCACGGGTCGACGGCTCCGGCTTACGGGCCTTCTCCGCCGCCGCGGCTGCCTTCGCCGGAATGATGGTGAAACTCACCTTCTGGCCCGGCCTGTGCTGCGTGACCAACTTCGCCACATTCCCCGGCTTCGTCACCGGCTTCCCGTCCACCGCCTTGATCACATCGCCCGCGTGGAGTGTGCCCTCGGCCGGGCTGTCCTTCACGACCGACGCCACGACCACGCGCGCCGCGACCGGGATGTCCAGCACCTTCATGGCCGCGACCTTGGCGCTCTCCTGGGACTGGCTGAACTCCTCCGCGTTCTCCTGGTTGGCCTGCTCGGCCGTCTGACCGTCCGGATAGAGCGTGCTGTGGGGGACCACGGCGTCGTCGCGGGAGAGCCAGCCGGCGACCGCCTCCACGAGGTTCATCCGGTAGTCGGCACCGGTCACCCGGACCGTCGTCATATTCAGATGCCCGGTCGCCGGATACGTCTTGCGCCCCGAGATCTGAAGGACCGGCTCCCCACCGTGATCACCGAGGGTGTTGACCGTCGGGCCCGGAGACATCTCCGAGTAGGGGACGGGGATGAGCACACCCGCGCACAGCAGGGCGATGAGCATCAGGGTGGAGGCGAGCATCGTCGCGGTGCGGCGTGGCATGTGAACGACAGTACGGGACTGGTCCGACAGTGCACTCCGAGGGCCGGTCCCCGCGGGGATGCCCGGGACCGCGGAGCGCGGGGCGCCGGTGCTCAGGCTGCCGCGTCGGAGTCGGACGCCGTCGTCGATGCCGCGGCTGCCGCGGCGGGAGCCGCCTCCTGCCCGTCCGGCCCGTCCGGCCCCGACCGGGAACGCTCCATCGCCTCACGGAAGCGCTCGTATCCGGCCAGCTCGGCCACATCGCCGACCTTGCGATTGCGCGAGGCCCAACGCGCCCACAGCGCGGCAACGACGGCCGCGACGACCGGAATCAGCAACCAAGCGAGCGCCGCCATACCGGCCTCCCGACCCCATGCACAACGAGAACCGACAACCGCAACTGACTGATCAGCAGATTAACCATCCGCCTGATCAACGCTCGCGGCGGGGGGTGAGTTACGCAACCGGAGACGAATCGTCAGTGCGCCATACGGGTCCGCTTGCCCTCGAACGACGTTGCCATGCCCATGGGATGGGGCGTCGGTGCGACCCGCCCGAGACGGGCCCCGGTACGATCGTTACCGACCCAGGACGAAGGCGCTACGCGCCGCCCTTCCCAATCGTCACCCCTGAAGCGACGGCTCCCCGCCCGCCAGCGGCCCCTTCCGGCGTGACAACGCTAGGCGCCACCCTCCCGATCGTCACCCTGAAGCGACGGCCTACACCCGTCACCCGACCACCACCCCAGAAGGACAGCGCTACGCGCCGACCCACCCACCCGTCACCCGACCACCACCCCAGAAGGACAGCGCTACGCGCCGACCCATTCTTCTGTGCCGTCGGTGAATTGCTGGTGCTTCCAGATGGGGACCTCGGACTTGAGGTCGTCGATCAGGCGGCGGCAGGCCGTGAACGCCTCCGCGCGGTGGGGGCATGCGACCGCGACAACGACCGCCAGGTCACCCACGGAGAGGTCGCCCACCCTGTGGACGGCCGCCAGGGCGCGTACGGGAAAGTCCGCCGCCACCTTCTCTGCCACGCGCCACAGCTCCGCCTCGGCGGACGGATGGGCGGAGTAGCCGAGAGCCTCCACGTCCGACCCTCCATCGTGGTCCCGCACTGTGCCGACGAACAGCGCGATGCCGCCTGCGGAATCCTCTCCCACGGCCGCGAGCACCTCATCGACGGACAGCGGAGTGTCCCGGATCCCGAGGAGGCGGATCGGGTCGGAGGCCGGCGCCTCGCCAGGGTGGCCGTACGTGGGTTCCATAGCCTCCATCGTGCCGTACCCCTGGCAATATAGGAATCCCGGCCATCCGCATTGCGGAAAGCGAATTCCAGAACTCTTTTTCTGCCGATCTCTCCTGGTCCGGCGCTCAGGCGCGGCGGCGGGCCTTGCGAGCACGCCGCACCAAGGCAGCCGTGCCCACGAGCGCGACAGTGGCGCCGGCGGCGCCGAGCGTGGTCGCGTCCTTGCGGCCGAGACGGCGGCCCGCGACCGTGTGCCGGCCCGCGACCTCCTCCAGCAGCTCCGCGAGGACCTCCTCGTTCGTCCACTGCGGCCGCCACCCGGCGTCATGGAGCCGGCTGCCGCTGACCACCCAGGGGTGCATGGTGTACGCCAGGTCCCCCGCTGGTGACGGGGTGAGGCCGAGCCGGTGCAGCCGCGACGCGGCGCCGAGGGCGACTGCGGACGGCAGTTCCATGCGCCGGATGCCCGTCAGCTCCTCGACCTCCCCCTGTTCCAGCCAGCCATCGCAGCCGACCGCCAGCTCGCCTTCGACCTTCTCCAGCGCCGCGTACTCCAGGGCGCTCGCCAGGTCCTCGATGTGGCAGAACTGCCAGGTGGGGCGTGACCCCGCGACGACCAGCAGGCGGGGCGACTCGAAGTAGCGGGTGAAGGCGGTGTCGGTACCGCCCACTAGGACGGCAGGCCGGACCACCGTGACATTGAGGCCGGGATGCGCCCGCGGCGCGCGGCGGCTCAGTCGTTCGATCTCCAGCAGATCGCCCACGCCGGTGGCCTCCGCCGTCGCCCGCAGTTCGGCGTCCTCGGCCAGCGGCACGTCGTTGTCGGGCAGTGCGCCGTAGACCATGGCCGAGGTGCACAGCACGACACGGTGGACACCCGCGGCCGCGGCCGCGGTGAGCACGGTCTGCGTACCGCGGACGTTGTACGCGGTGCGGGCCGCCGGGTCGGTGCCGAGGTCGAGGTCGAGCGCGAGATGCACGACCACGTCGCAGCCGCGCAGCTTGTCCGCGATCGCCGGGTCCCGGACGTCCAGCAGATGCCACTGTGCCTCGGTCACGTCACCGCGGCGCTCGTCGATCGCCACGACCTGCTTGATGTCCTCGGACGCCGCCAGCCGCTGCGTGAGGACGGCGCCGACGCCTGAGGCGGCGCCGGTGACCGCGACGACGGGCCGGCGCGCGGATCCGGCAGCGCCGTTTCGCGCTGCGCGAACTTCTCGGTCTTGGGAACTCACCGGGCGGCTCCAGCGGTTGTCTTCAGTACGTACGGGCAGTAACGCGTACGTACCAGGTGGGTCCATCCTGCCGCAGGCTTCCGGGCAGCCAAGCACCGAGCCTAGAGGTGGACAGGGTGTCTACGCTGGGTGTGTTGTCGGGCAGTCGCCGCCGGCCGGGCCGGCGGCCCTACGAGCCGAGGAAACCCGTGAGTGACACCCCATTCGGATTCGGCCTCCCGCCGGAGGAGCCGGAGGACGGCGACGACGGCAAGAAGAAGGGCGGCGAGGGGGGTAATCAGGGCCCCGCGAATCCGTTCGGGTTCGGCGGCGGGGGCGGCGCGGAGAACCCATTCGCCGCGATGTTCGGTTCGCTGAATCCGAACGATCTGGGGGCGGCGTTCCAGCGGCTGGGGCAGATGCTCTCCTACGAGGGCGGCCCGGTGAACTGGGACATGGCCAAGGACATCGCGCGGCAGACCGTCGCGCAGGGCACGTCGGAGGGCACCAAGGACGCGACCGTCTCGCCGGGGGAGCGCGCGGCCGTCGAAGAGGCGGTACGGCTGGCGGACCTGTGGCTGGACGGCGTGACGTCCCTCCCCTCGGGCTCGGGCGCGGCCGTGGCGTGGAGCCGCGCGGAGTGGGTCGAAGCCACCCTGCCGGTGTGGAAGGACCTCGTGGACCCGGTGGCCGAGCGGGTCGGCGCGGCCATGGGCGATGTGCTGCCCGAGGAGATGCAGGCCATGGCGGGCCCGCTGCTCGGGATGATGCGGTCCATGGGCGGGGCCATGTTCGGCACCCAGATCGGGCAGGCCGTGGGAGTATTGGCGGGCGAGGTGGTCGGCTCGACGGACGTCGGCCTCCCCCTGGGCCCTGCGGGCAAGGCGGCGCTGCTGCCCGTCAACATCGAGGCGTTCGGCAAGGATCTCGGAATCCCGCCCGAGGAGATCCGGCTCTACCTCGCTCTGCGCGAGGCGGCTCACCAGCGGCTGTTCGCGCACGTTCCGTGGCTGCGTTCGCATCTCTTCGGAGCGGTCGAGGGCTACGCGCGTGGCATCAAGGTCGACACCGCCAAGCTGGAGGACGTCGTCGGCCAGCTCGACCCCACCCATCCCGAGCAGCTCCAGGAAGCGCTGCAGCAGGGCATGTTCCAGCCGGAGGACACCCCGGAGCAGAAGGCCGCTCTGGCCCGGCTGGAGACGGCTCTGGCGCTCGTCGAGGGCTGGGTCGACGCCGTGGTGCACGCCGCCGCGGCACCGCATCTGCCGTCGGCCGACCGGCTGCGCGAGACGCTGCGTCGGCGGCGCGCGACCGGCGGCCCCGCGGAGCAGACCTTCGCCACGCTGATCGGTCTCGAGCTGCGTCCGCGTCGGCTGCGCGACGCATCGCGGCTGTGGGCGTCCCTGACGGACGCGCGCGGTATGGACGGCCGGGACGCCCTGTGGGAGCACCCGGACATGCTGCCGACCGCCGAGGACCTCGACGACCCCGACGGCTTCGTGCACCGCGAGCAACTCGACTTCGCGGAGCTGGACAAGATGCTGGGCGAGGCCGCGAGCGGCCGGGACGCGTCCCGGCCGGGGCTGGAGAAGGACGACGACCGGACCTCCGGCGGCGACCACGGCTCCGGCCGCGACCAGGGCGGCTCCGGAGAGGGCGACAGCGACAAGTGAGCCTCCACGGGGACACGGCGCGGGTCCTGAAGGAATGGCCCGCGCCGGACGACGACCAGGAACTGCTGCGGCTCGCCTACGGAGACCATCTCGCCACGCACCCGGACGGCATGTGGAAGTCCTGCCGTGACGGGCACATCACGGCGAGCGCACTCGTCGTCGACCCCTCGGGCGGGCGGGTGCTGCTCACCCTGCATCGCAAGTTGCGGATGTGGCTGCAGATGGGCGGGCATTGCGAACCGGAGGACACCACCCTGGCCGGGGCAGCCCTGCGCGAGGCCACCGAGGAGTCCGGCATCGGCGGTCTGACCCTGCTGCCCGGCGGCCCGGCGCGCCTGGACCGCCATCGCACGCCCTGCACCTGGCACTTGGACGTCCAGTACGCGGCCGTTGCACCCGACGGCGCGGTGGCCGCGATCAGCGACGAGTCCCTGGACCTGCGCTGGTTCCCGTACGACGAGGTGGCCGCGGTGGCGGACGAGTCGGTCGTACGGCTGGTGGACCGCACGCGCGCGCTGCTCGGGTCCTGAGGTACTCGACCCCCGAGGCGCGCGGGGCAGCCCACCTGCCGTGTCCCTACGTCCTCCGGCGTTCTTCACGTCCTCCGGCGTTCTTCGCCGGTCTAGCGGTTGGACCAGATGTTGCCCTGGTTCTGGCCATGGGCGCCGTGCTGGCCCAGCCCGTACTGCGCGGCGATGCCCTGCCCGATCACCGCGTTCTGGGGCGGAAGCAGCTCGCTGGGCTGGACAAGGGCGTACCCCTGACCGAGGAAGCTGAGCTCCCAGCCCTCGCCCGTATTCCCCCTCCGCCGGAACACGCTCGACGACGACGTCTGCGCCTGCATCTGGACGCGCAGGGACATCGACCAGGCGATGACGGCATCGGCGTCCGCGTTGACGTACGTATCGGGGGTGACGTGCAGCATCAACGGCTGGCCCGAGGTCATGAGCGCGACCTTGCCCCGGCCGGAGATCTGGAGGTTGTAGGCGCCGGACCCGGAGATGCCGAACTGGCTGTCCACCGCGATCGCTTCCCAGTGGAGACCGGAGTCGAGCGCGAGCACGTACGCACTGTCGACGGTCAGCCCGTCACCGTCCACGTCCACGACGTGGACGTGCTGGGCGAGGTTGGCGAGATAGACCGTGCCCTGACCCGAGCAGCGCATCAGGTCGAGGCCCTCTCCGGTGTGAGCGCGGGCGCGCCGCTGGCCGGGGGTCTGGTACTCGCCGTCGAACTCGATCATCCCTTGGTAGGCCACCATCGTGCCCTTGCGGGCGAGGATGTCGTCGTGACCGGCCAGGTTGACCCGCAGCATCTGCGGGTTCTGGAGCGCATAGCGATCCTGCGTCTGGTTCTCGGTGTAGCCGAAAAGCGGGCTCTGCATGGTGTTCGCTCCCCCTCAGCCCCGGGCCCGGAGCCGGTCAGTGCTGTCCTCGCTGGGCTGTACGACGACGAACCCCTGGCCCGAGAAGCCGATCTGGTACGCCTCGCCACTGCCCCGCCCGATCATCGAGGAGGCCTTGAAACTGCGCTTCCCCTTCATCTTCAGGCCGGTGGACCAGGCGACGAGCGCATCCGGATCCACATAGGTCTCGTCCTCACCGCGCCCGCAGTCGACCACGATCGGGGTGCCCCGGGAGGTCAGGGCGACCCAACCCGTACCCGAGATCCCGACGTTGAACAGCCCCTGCCCGGCGAACTTCGCCATGCCCTTGACCCGCTGGACACCCCACTGGAGGTGGGCGTCGAACGCGAGCAGGTTGGTGCCGTTGACCGAGAGGGAGTCGCCGGCGAGGTTGATGCAGACGACATCGGCGCCGTAGTCGGCGAGATAGAGCAGGCCGTCGCCGCTGCACTTCATCAGCGGGGCGCCCTCGCCCGTGATCCACTGGGACGCCATCTGACGGACGGCGGGCGGATTCGGCTCGTACTGCACGAAGCCCTCGTACGCGACCATGGAGCCGGTGCGCGCGAAGAGGTCCTGGCCGCTCTGCATTGCGACCTTGAGCATGCTGCGCCCGTGGTTCTCCATGCGGGAGGCCATAGGCGCCGGGGCGAAGCCCGCGATCAGTGTCTGGTCCATGACGGGCTCCTTCAGACCTCGTAGGGCTGGACGACGATGAAGTTGCCGGGCGCGCCGCGGAACTGGAGGTTCACGGTCTCGCCGCTGTGGCCGGGGTAGGCGTTGCGGCGCAGCCGCACCTGACTTGCGATGATCACCTGTGACGCCGCCGACCAGGCCACGATGGCGTTGCTGTCGGCGAAGGTGGTCGGGGTGACCGGCAGGACGACCGGGATGCCCCGGGTTTTCACGACCACGGTGCCGGTTCCCTGGAACTGCATTGTGAAGAGCGCTCCGCCGGGGATGCCGTGGCCTTCGATCCGCCGCACCTCGTGCTGCAGCGACTCGTCGAAGGCGAGCACGCTCTCCGCCGAGACGCAGATGGCATCGCCCTGGAGCTCGATGGGGTGGAGGTGCGAGCCGTTCTCCGCGAGGAAGACCTGGCCGCGGCCGGTGCAGCGCATGAGCTGCATCTCCTGGCCGGTGGCGTTGCCGACGATCCGCCCGGCGAACCCGGCGCCCTTGTAGCCGAAGTCGACCTTGCCCTGGTACAGCACCATGCTGCCCTGGCGGGCGAGCACGGGCTGTCCGTCGGCACCGAGGTCGATACGGACGAGCTGCTGGTTCTGGAGCGTCCACCGCTGTCCCGCGGGCGCCTCGCGGAACTTCTCCAACGCCGCACCGAGCCCGGGCGAGGAGGCCGCGGCCGCCGGCACACCATGAGGTGCGCTCTGCTGCCCCGGGAACGGCCCGGACTGCGGCTGACCGTACGGGGGCGGCGCCGCTCGGCCGGGCTCACCGGGCCGGCCGTGGGAAGGCTGACCCGGCGGGCTGGGCGGTCCCGGCGCGGGCGGGGCCTGGCCGGGCACCGGGGCTCCGTGGGCGCCGGGGGCTCCTGGTGCCCCCGACCCCCGGCCGTACGGTGCCTGCCCACCGGGGACACCCGGCTGCCCGGGCGGCGGCGGGACCTGGCCCCCGCCGGGCGGGGTGTGCTGCCCCGGGACGCCGGGCGCCATGGGCGCGGCGATCGTGGGTGCGGCGTGCACCTGGGGGTCGGGGACGGCCGGAGCGGGCGGTGGCGTGGTGCCGCCCGGAGGCGGGCCGAAGTCCGGGGCGGGCTGCGGCGCCGGGGAGGCCGGTTGCGGCGTGGCCGGGGCGGGGGGCCGGCCGGCCGGTGGGGCGAATCCGGGCGCGGGCGCCTGCGGCGGTGCGAACCCGGGCGCGGCCTGCTGCGTCTGCTGCGGCGCCTCCTCCTCGAGCACCTCACCACCGAAGTTTTTCAGCAGCGCGTCGAGCCCACCGTCGAACCCCTGGCCCACGGCGGCGAACCGCCACACGTCCTTGAGATAGAAGTCGCCGAGCATCACCGCGCGTTCGGTGGTGAACTCCGAGCCGGTGAAGGAGTAGCGGGCCACTTCCTCGCCACCGGCCACGATCCGGATGTAGCCGGGGCCGACCTGGGACATCTGGCCGGCGCCGTCGATGGCCGCGGTGAAGGAGAGCCGCTGGATCTTCGCCGGGATGCTGTCGAGCGTGACGCGGAAGGACTCGGTGTCCCCCGCCTGCGCGCCCAGCAACTGGACGGCGTCCTCGGGCGATTTCGGCTGGTTGAAGAAGATGAAGTAACGGTCGTCCGACAGTCGTTCCTCGGCGTCGAGACCGAAACAACCGATGTCGAAGGACAGTCCGGGCCCTGAGATCTGCACTCCGACGTACAGATCCGTCCCCGCTGTCAGGTCACTGATCTTTGCCTTGTGGCCGCGCTGGAATTCCCTGGACATGCGAAACGACCGTCCCCCCATTCCGTGCAGTGTGTGCGTGGCGCCAGGCTAACCGCTGGGGGCGACAGCGAGCGATGCGGGAACCGGGTTGGTACACGCGTGATTCGGGCCGGGGGCGCGTCGGCGCTCCGGTCGGCGCGCGAACAGGCCCGCACGCGCGCATGCATGGTCGCGTCAGGGTGCTGCGGTCGGCCGGGCGGACGGGGGGCCGCACGGGCGCGGAACTACTCGGTCCGGGCCGCGGGCAGATGCGGCAGCCGGTCCGCCGCTACGACGCCCTCGAGATAGCCGCGGGCACGCTCAGTCCGCGGATACGCCTCCAGCAGCTCCCAGAAGCGGGGGCCGTGCCCGGGCACCAGCAGATGGGCCAACTCGTGGACGAGCACGTAGTCGATGACGTACTCGGGCATGCCTTGCAGGCGGTGCGAGAGCCGGATGCTGCCCTCGGCGGGGGTGCAGGAGCCCCAGCGGGTGTTCTGGTTGGTGACCCAGCGAACCGTCTCGGGCCTGGCCCGTCCGTCAAGGTACTGGTCGGACAGCTGCTCGGCGCGCTTGGCGAGTTCGGCGTCGCCGAGCATCCGCCTGCTCTCCTGCGCCGCCAGCTTGTCCAGCATGACCGCCACCCAGCGCTGCTCCTCGGCCTCGGACATCCTGGCCGGGATCAGGACGATGGTGCGGTCGCCCTCGCGGTACGCGGAGACCGTTCTGCGCCGCCGGGCACTTCTCCTCACCTCGACCGCGCTCGTCCCCGAGCCGCGGGAGGGCTGGCTGGCTGTGCTGCGCTGCGTGGCGCGCTGCAGTGGGTCGGCGGACACGCCCCGACGTTACCTGCTGGGGGCGGGGGAAGTCCCGCCCCTCGGAGGGTGTGCGCAATTTGAATGACTAATCCCCACCGCCTGTGGACAACATTCGGCGGCCGATCGGCGCCGCGGGCATGCTGGGCGCCGAGCGGATCGAACGACGACGGGTCGGATCCGATCGACGAGGAATCGCCGGGGGAGCGACGACGACCGAGCGGGGTCGGCGCGGTCAACCGGAAACGACGAGTCATCACGGGGGATGACAGTGATGCATCCGATGCTCAAGCCCGCGCTGCGGCGCGGCTGGCGTGACAGGCAGACCGTGCAGTTCGGGATCGCGGCGGCGCACGCGGTGGTCCTGGGCCCGGTGGACACCACGACCGGTCTCTTCCTCTCCCTCCTGGACGGCACGCGCGGCATGCCTCTGCTGAGACGTGAGGGCGAGGCCATGGGTCTGGACTCAGGCAGGGTGGACGAGCTCATGGACCGGCTCGGCGCGGCCGGGCTGCTGGACGACGCGACGGCTTCGGGGAGCTCACCGGGGGCAGTCGCCCCGGACCTGACCGAGGTCACGGACCGGCTGCGGGCCGATCTTGCGTCGCTGTCGGTGGTTCATCCGGAGGCGGGCGCGGCCGTGCGGCGCATGTCCGCGCGATCGGCGGTGCGGGTACAGGTGCGTGGGGCGGGACGGGTCGGCGCGGCCGTTGCCGCGACGCTGTCGGCCTCGGGGGTCGGCAGGGTCGATGTGCAGGACGGCGGTTGCGTCGAGCCCTGGGATGTCGCGCCGTCCGGGCTTCCGCCCGAGTCGGTGGGCGAGCGGCGGAGCGTGGCCGCGCGGAGGGCGGTGCGGTCCGCCGCGCCGGGCCGGCGCCCCTGGCGGTCGGGAGCCGAGGGAGCGGGTGGAGCGGCCGGAGCCGGCCGGGTGGCCGCGTCCGGGGTATCCAGAGCGTCGGGGGCGGTGACGGAGCTAGTGGTGCTGGCACCGCGCGACGGTCTCGCGGCGTACGCGCCCGATCCCGTCGTGACCGAGGAGCTGATCGCCTCGGGCACCCCTCATCTGTACGCGGGGGTGATCGAGGGCACGGGTGTGGTGGGGCCCTTCGTGCTGCCGGGCAGTTCGGCGTGTGCCGGGTGCCTAGCACTGGAACGGACCGACCGCGAGCCCGCCTGGCCCCGGATGCTGGCGCAGTGGCGATCGGGGCGCAGCGCCTCCGGCGCGGTCGCGTGCGACACCGCGCTGGCGACGGTCGTAGCCGGACTCGCCGCCTCGCATGCGCTGAACTTTCTCGACGGGCGGCTTCCCCTCAGCACAGGGGCGCGGCTGGAGTTGGCGCTGCCCGACGTGGCATGGCAGTCGCGCCCGGTCCCGGCACATCAGGGCTGTTCGTGCGGCGCCGCCCGGCCGAACGAGGTCTTGGACGGGGAATCCCCCTCCGCCGGGGAGGAGCGGCACGGGACAATGGCCGGGCAACCGCCGTCTGCGGCGTGGCTCGGGGGGTAGCCCTCCCCGGAGGTGCAGTGGAGTTGGAGGGGCGAATGTCGGATCTTCCCCGCAAGGCGGTGACGCGCACGGCCAAGCTGGCCGCGCTGCCGCTGGGAATCGCCAGCCGGGCCACTTGGGGGCTGGGCAAGCGGATCGGCGGCCGCTCCGCCGAGATCGTCGGCCGGGAGCTTCAACAACGCACCGCCGAGCAGCTGTTCAAAGTGCTGGGCGAACTGAAGGGGGGTGCGATGAAGTTCGGGCAGGCGCTCTCCGTCTTCGAGTCCGCCCTGCCTGAGGAAGTGGCCGGCCCCTATCGCGCGGCACTGACCAAGCTGCAGGAGGCGGCTCCGCCCATGCCGGTGCGGACGGTGCACGCGGTGTTGGAGGAGCAGCTCGGCGACGAGTGGCGGCAGCTGTTCGAGGAGTTCGAGGACAAGCCGTCGGCGGCTGCTTCGATCGGACAGGTGCACCGTGCGGTGTGGCACGACGGGCGGGAAGTCGCGGTCAAGGTCCAGTACCCGGGCGCGGGTGAGGCACTGTTGTCCGACCTCACGCAGCTCGGCCGATTCGCCAGGATGCTGGGGCCGCTCATTCCGGGGATGGATATCAAGCCGCTCATCGCCGAACTGCGGGACCGCATCTCCGAGGAGCTGGACTACCGCCTGGAGGCTCAGGCCCAGCGGGCGCACGCCGCTGAATTCGCGGACGACCCGGATGTCGTCGTACCGGATGTGGTGCACCAGAGCGAGCAAGTGCTGATCACGGAGTGGATCGAGGGAGTGCCGCTGTCGGAGGTCATCGCCGACGGCAGCCGTGAGGAGCGGGACCGGGCAGGGCAGTTGCTGGCCCGGTTCCTCTTCTCCGGCACGGCTCGAACTGGTCTGCTCCACGCGGACCCCCACCCGGGGAACTTCAGGCTGCTCGTCGGCGACGCGGAGGACGGTCCGCCGGAGCAGTGGCGCCTGGGCGTGCTGGACTTCGGAACGGTCGACCGGCTGCCCGACGGGCTGCCCCCGACGATCGGCGCAGCCCTGCGCATGACGCTCGACGGAGAGGCCGAGGAGGTGTACGGGATGCTGTGCGAGGAGGGTTTCGTCAAGCCGGCGATCGAACTCGATCCGGATGCCGTGCTCGACTATCTGCGGCCGATCATCGAGCCTGCCGCCGCGGAGGAGTTCACCTTCACGCGGAGCTGGATGCGCACGCAGGCGGCCCGGATCGCCGATCCCCGCTCCCCCGCCCATCAACTGGGCCGGCAGCTCAATCTGCCACCGTCCTACCTTCTGATCCACCGGGTGACGCTGAGCACCATCGGCGTTCTCTGCCAGTTGGGGGCCACAGTCCGGTTGCGTGATGAACTGGCCGCCTGGCTCCCGGGGTTCGTGCCCGAAGACACGGCGGAGGAGGCGCTGGAGGAGGACGGCACGGCGGCGGGCGCCTGACCCGCCGGGCGAAGGGCCGCGTTCACCACCAGGAGGAGTCGAGCCGGCCTTCGATGGCGCGGATGTTGTCGCGCGCGCAGTGTTCGCAGAAGTAGACCCGGCTGCCGTTCTCCACGGAGCAGGTCCAGGTGACGGGCGGGGTTGATTCGGGCGCGCCCGCACCGCAGCGGGCGCACACCACAGCCCCGTCCTCGGCACCTTGCGGCCCGGGGTGATGAGTCTGTTGTTCCACCTGTCGACGATACCCCCGGGGCCCTGTTCGACCGGGCACAACGCACCGCGGGACCGGTTCGGCGAACCGGTCCCGCGGAGTTCCGAGGCCTGCTGAGCTCTGTCGAGCTCAGGCGGTCACTGCATGACGGCCATGGCGATGGCGCGCCTGGCGCGGAGCGAGGCGCGCTCGGCGCGACGCTGCATGCGCCGGGCGGCGGCAACGCGCCAGGCCCTGCGTTCGGACTCGGCCTCGTGCAGTCGGTCTTCCATATGGGCACGGGCCAAGGCTTCTGGGATGAGTTGCATTTCTCGGGTCCTGTTCTGGCGGGAGGAGTGTGCACCGGACTTGGGACGGTCCGGCGTACCGGTGGGGGACGGCTCGTAGGTGGGCGGCTTCATCGTGGGGACCTGCTTCATGGGGTCGTGCGTGCGTGGACGGTCGATCGTTCCGTGGGTGGTCATGCCGCAACCGGGTTCTTGCGCGGGCGGCCACGCGGCCGCTTGCGCGGCACGACGACACCCTGGACGAACAGCTCGCCGCCCCAGACGCCCCACGGCTCGCGCCGGTCTTTGGCGCCCGCGAGGCAGGCCTCGCGCAGCGGGCAGGTCTGGCAGAGCGACTTGGCGTACTCGACGTCGGCCGGCGACTCGGCGAAAAAGACCTCCGGGTCGTAAGAGCGGCAGGGGACGAGTTCGCCGAGGCGCTCGATCTCGTCGTCGAGCACGGTGAGCGGGGTGGACTGAGTCAAGGTGACCTCCGTGGAGCCGGGCGGGGGGATCGCAGGGTCGTGCGGGACGGACGGGGCGTGCGCTGGACTGTGCACCTTCGTGTTCCTCGTCTGTTCTGGCCCGGCCTGGTGGGCCGGGGTGGTCGGTCGGTACCGGGTGGCTTTCCGATTCCGCCGGCGGAAGGACGCTTACGTCCCCCCGGCAACGGAAAGGGCCGCGGATCCCGGTTCGGGTTCCGCGGCCCTGGAAGGTGCCGACCTGATCTTGCGATCAGGCTGGATCTCTCCAGGGTTCGAGCCCGCGGAAGGCCCGCATCGTGAGGTGCTCGGCCGCAGAGTTGGCGCCGGCGGCGAAGCCACTGGTCCACGTCTGCTGGAGGTCGGCACCATTGGCCGCAGGGGCATAGGCCGAGACCTGTGCCGCCGCTACCGCCGCCGGTGCCTGGATCGGTCGCGCGTCGACCGCGACGATGCCGCGCTCGAAGCGACGACGTGCTTCGGCAGCGCCGGACAGACCGGTGCCACGAAGCACAGAGACGCCGGGCAGGCAGAAGGCGGCCTTGTGACCGGCCAATTTGGTGATGCTGATCATTTGGGCTCGCCTCCTCTCGGCGTCTCGGGGGACTGGTGCAAACCAGCCCATGGGCTCTTCAGTACAACACGGATCAGCGGTTCGGAGAAGTCCGTTGACCCGTGCTCGGAAGGCTATGGGGATTCTTGTGGCATGCGCAAACTATTTTCTCGACGAGTTTGTATCAGTCATCCGCGGGCTCCCCCGAGGCTTGCTCCGCCGCCTCCCCTGGGCCGTCCGCGGCGGCGTCACGGGCGACTTCCTCGCCCGCGCACAACGCCAGGACAGCTGCCCCGAACCGGTCGAGCTTGCGGCGCCCGACCCCCGAGATGGACCCCAGTGCCGACTCGCTGTCCGGCACGGCCTCGGCGATGGCCATCAGCGTCTTGTCGGTGAAGACACAGTAGGCCGGCTGGCCGAGTGCGCCGGCCTCTTTCATGCGCCACTCGCGCAGCCTCTCGTAGAGCGCCTCGTCGAGATCGGAGGGACAGCCCTCGCAGCGCATCAGCTTCATCTCGCCGGCGTCCGTCAGCGTGCGCCCGCACACCCGGCACCGGACGGGGCCGCGGCGCTTCCTCCCACCGCTGCCGCGCTCGATGCCGCCGCCCCCGCCCCGGGTGCGGCTGCCGGTTGCCGCGGAACCTGGCCCGAGCCCGCTCAGAAACCGGCTGGGCCTGCGCGACGCACGGCCGCCCGGCGCGCGCGAGAGCGCCCACGAGAGGGCGAGATGAACCCGTGCACGCGTCACGCCGACGTAGAGCAGCCGGCGTTCTTCCTCGATCTGCTCGTCCGTCCGGGCGTAGGTGATCGGCATCGTCCCCTCGGTCAGGCCGACCAGGAACACCGCGTCCCACTCCAGGCCCTTCGCGGCGTGCAGTGAGGCGAGCGTGACGCCTTCGATGGTGGGCGCGTGCTGCGCGTTGGCCCGCTCGTCGAGCTCCGCGACGAGGTCGGCGAGGGTCGGCGCCGGTGCGCCCGCCGAGATGCGCGCGGTGGCGAACTGCTCGGCGAGCCGGACGAGTGCGGCCAGGGACTCCCACCGGTCCCGTGCGGCGCCGGAGCCCGAGGGTGGCTCGGAGGTCCAGCCCGACGCCGCGAGCACGGCCCGCACTTGGGACGCCAGATCGTCGGCGTCGTCCAGCAGCACATCATTTCCCCCGGCGCGGGCGGCGCCGCGCAGAGCGACCCCGGCCTCGCGCACTTCGGGACGCTCGAAGAACCGCTCCGCGCCCCGCATCTGGTAAGGCACTCCCTGGTCGGCGAGGGCCTGTTCATAGACCTCCGACTGCGCGTTGACGCGGTAGAGGACGGCGATCTCGCTGGCGGGGACCCCGGCGTCGAGCAGGCCGCGGATACTGCGGGCCGTGCCCTCGGCCTCGGCCGGTTCGTCGGCGAACTCGGCGTAGATGGGCTCGGGTCCGGCGTCGCGTTGCGAAACCAGCTCCAGGCTATGCTCGGCCGCTCGGCCACGCGCCTGCCCCAGCAAGCCGTTGGCCAAGTGCACGACCTGCGGGGTGGAGCGGTAGTCACGGATGAGCTTCACCACCGTCGCATTCGGGTGCCGGGTGCGGAAGTTCAGCAGATGGTCGGGCGTCGCGCCGGTGAAGGAATAGATCGTCTGACTGGCGTCGCCCACCACGCACAGACTGTCCCGGTCGCCCAGCCACAGCTCAAGGAGCCGCTGCTGCAGCGGGCTGACGTCCTGGTACTCGTCGACGACGAAGTGCTGGTACTGCCCGCGCACCTGGTCCGCGATGTCGGGCCGGTCCTCGAGCACGCCGACCGTCAGCAACAGCACGTCCTCGAAGTCGATGGAGCCCCGGTCGCGCTTGAGCTGCTCGTAGGCACCGTAGATCCCGGCGATCTCGGCCGGATCCCGGGGCACCTCGCGGCCGGCCTTCGCGGCCGCCGCCGGGTAGTCCTCCGGAACGGTCTGGGTGACCTTCGCCCATTCGATCTCACCCGTGACATCCCGCAGCTCGTTCCGGTCCAGGCGGATACGGGTGCGGGCGGCGGCCTCGGCCACCAGCTGGATCTTGCGCTCGGCGAGCCGGGGCAGCTCGCCACCGACCACGCGCGGCCAGAAGTACTGGAGCTGGCGCAGGGCGGCGGAGTGGAAGGTGCGCGCCTGGACGCCCGCCGCCCCGAGTTGGCGCAGCCGCCCGCGCATCTCCCCCGCGGCGCGGTTGGTGAACGTGACGGCCAGCACACTGGCGGGCTGGAGTATCCCGGCACGGACGCCGTAGGCGATCCGGTGCGTGATCGCGCGGGTCTTGCCCGTGCCCGCACCGGCCAGCACGCACACCGGGCCGTGCAGCGCCGTGGCGACCTCGCGCTGCTCCGGGTCGAGACCGTCGAGCACCGCGTCCGCCGAATCGGGAACTGCCGGGAAGAGTGTGGTGTCCGTTACTGATGTCACCCCGCCATGCTGCCAGGTCTCCCGTGACGCCTGGGATGCTTGTCCACACCTGTGTGGTTGCAGTCGTACTTATGCAGACGATCAGGGGGAATGCGCGGCGAGGGCTGCGCGTTCTTCCTTCGGCCGCCGGGCCACAACACCCCCGGAGCCGTAGCGCGACACCCCGAATCGAAGGAGTACGAGGACGATGCAGGAGCCGTTGCAGGGCACGGTGACGATGTACAGCACGACTTGGTGCGGCTACTGCCGCCGCCTGAAGAACCAGATGGACCGCGAGGGCATCGCGTACACCGAGATCAACATCGAGCAGGACCCGGCCTCGGCGGCCTTCGTCGAGAAGGTCAACAACGGCAACCAGCTCGTGCCGACCGTCCTCTTCCCCGACGGCTCCGCCCTGCCCAACCCCTCCTTGGCCCAGGTCAAGGAGCGGATCGGCACCTGATGCCGCGCCCGGCCGGGGTTTCCCGGCCGGGCGGTGACCGCACCGCGGCCGGGTGGAGCGGCCTGAGTCAGCGCGGGACGCCGGCCGGCAGCGGCTTTCCGTACCAGAGCTCGATGAGCCGGGCCGCGATGGAGATCCCCGACGGCGGCAGGACCTCGCCCGACTCGAACGCGGCCCGTAGTTCGTCCCGCGAGAACCACCGCGCCTCGTGGATCTCCTCGCCGTCGATCCGGAGCTCCGAGGAGCGGGCACGGGCCATGAAGCCGAGCATCAGACTCGACGGGAACGGCCAGGGCTGGCTTGCGACGTACTCGACGTCGCCGACCGGCACGCCCGCCTCCTCGTACACCTCGCGGACGACCGCCTGCTCGATCGACTCACCGGGCTCCACGAAGCCCGCGAGCGTCGAGAAGCGGCCCTCCGGCCAGTGCACTTGGCGGCCGAGCAGAGCCCGGTCCTCCCCGTCGGTGACCAGCATGATCACGGCGGGATCGGTACGGGGGTAGTGCTCGGCACCGCACGCCGGGCAGCGGCGGATATGGCCCGCTGCCGCGACGACCGTGCGCTCGCCGCAGCGCGAGCAGAACCGGTGGAGCCGCTGCCAGTTCTCCAGGGCAACGGCGTGCACCATCAGGGCCGCGTCGCGCTCGGACAGCAGCGCCCCTGCCTCCCGCAGCCCGGCGGGGCGCGCCGACTGGTCCATCCGCCCGGGCAGGGCGTCCTTCTGCAGCGCGAAGTAGCACACACCGCCCTCGTCCGTGCCGAGGAAATAGCGGTGCGTCTCGGTCGGCGGCGCCTCGAACGAGGGCGTCATGACCAGTTCGGTGCGGCCGTCGGGGGTGTCGTCGATCAGCACCTGGCCGCCGGAGACAACGAAGACCCGCGTCGAGGGATGGCTCCACGCGGCCGCGAGCCAGGGCTCGTCGAGACGGTGGTGGGCAGCGCGGTCGATACCGCTCGGCGCGGTCAGGGCGATCCGCGGGACGGCGCTGTGGTCGGTCCGGGTAGTCACGGCTGCTTCCAACTCCCCCTGAGGGACGGGTGTTCCGGCGCGGCCCTCGGCTCGGTGCGCGCCGTCGGTGCGGCGAGGCGGCTGGGCTTCAGGTGATCGGGCCATGCGCCGCCAGATCGCCCCACAGGTAGGCGGTGGTCTCGACGCCCTTCATCAGGAGGTCGATCTCGACCTTCTCGTTCGGCGCGTGCCAGCCGTCCGAGGGCACCGAGATGCCCAGGAAGAGGACCGGTGCGCCGAGGACGTCCGCAAGGTCGGCCGCGGGCCCGGAACCGCCCTCGCGGGTGAACCGGATCTTTTGGCCGAACGCCCTGCTCATGGCCCGTACGACGGACTGCAGCGCCGGGTGGTCGAGCGGGGTCAGGCAGGGGCGGGTCGCGCCCCAGAACGTGATCTCGTGGCGGATGCCGGCCGGGAGGCGCTCCGCGACCCAGTCGCGCACGGCCTGCTGCACCTTCTCCGTCTCCATGCCCGCGACCAGGCGGAACGACAGCTTGAGCTGGGCGGTGGCGGGCACGATCGTCTTGCCGCCGGGACCTTGGTAGCCACCTGCGATGCCGTTGACCTCGGCCGTCGGGCGGGCCCAGATCCGCTCCAGGGTGGTGTAGCCCTCCTCGCCGAGCGTCGCGTGCGCATGGGCCGTGCGCAGCCACGACTCCTCATCGAACGGCAGCTCTGCGAAGAGCTCCCGCTCGCGGTCGGTGAGTTCGACGACGCCGTCGTAGAAACCGGGGATCGCCACGCGGCGGTCGTCGTCGTGCAGGGCGGCGGCGAGGCGGGCGGCCTCGGTCGCCGGGTTGGGCACGGCGCCGCCGAAGGAGCCGGAGTGGATGTCCTGGTCGGGTCCGTGGAGGTCGATCTGGCAGTCGGCCAGGCCGCGCATGCCGGTGCAGACCGTCGGAGTGTCCTCGGACCACATGCCCGTGTCCGAGACGATCACGGCGTCACACGCGAGGCGCTGGGCGCGCTCGGCGACGAGGGCGGCGAAGTGCGGCGAACCGGACTCCTCCTCGCCCTCGACGAGCAGCTTGATGTTGACGGCGGGGGCCGTACGGCCGGTTGCGGCGAGGTGGGCTCGCACGCCGAGGGCGTGGAGGAAGACCTGCCCCTTGTCGTCGGCCGCACCGCGCGCGTAGAGCCGCCCGTCCCGGACGACGGGCTCGAACGGCTCCGTGGCCCAGCCGTCCGCGCGCGCCGCGGGCTGCACGTCGTGGTGCCCGTAGACCAGCACGGTGGGGGCGTCCGGGTTGTCGGACGGCCACTCGGCGAAGACGGCGGGAGCGGGGGGCGCCATGCCCGGGGCGCCGGGGTCACCTGTGGTGCTGCCGCCGGTCTCCCAGATCTCGGTGACGGGGAAGCCGGTCTCGGCGAGCTTGGCCGCCAGCCATTCGGCGCTGCGCCGGACGTCCCCCGCGCGGGCCGGGTCGGCCGACACGGAGGGGATGCGCAGCCATGCCGCGAGGTCGTCGAGGAAGGCGTAGCGGTGGTCGTCGATGTAGGCGCGGACGGCGCTGTCCGGGGCGGTACTCATGCGGAGGAGCCTACCGGCCGGGAGGGGAGCGTCTCCCGGCCTGTGGACAACGGACGGCCCTTGTCCGCAGGCCCCCGGGCGCCGCCGCGGCACCCCGCCAGGCACGGGCGTCACGAGCGCGGGACGCGCGGGCGGGGGCTGGGGCGCGAGGGGACGTGAGGCCGGGGCGCAGGGGGCGCGGGGACGCGGGGCGGGGGGCGCGGGGACGCGGGAACGGGGGGGTGCCTGTTGAGTCGGCACGGAGCGCGGTTCCGGTGTTGCCACCGGTCCGTCTCTCCGTGCCGCTCGCCGAACCCGGCGTACCCGTCTCCGAGTACCGGGCTCTCCACGGACTCTGCCGTTCAGGCGTGGTTGAGGCTGGTCCAGGGAGTGGGGATCGTGTTGCCTCTGTAGCGGTAGCGGGTTACCGTCACCGCCTGGAGGTCGAACAGTTCGATCCCGTCTGCCGAGAGCTTTTGCCACCGTCCGTTGCGGTCGGTGAAGCGTCGGCGGACGTCCTTCCACTTCCAGCGGTGCAGTGCCATCCACCAGCTGATCACCCGGTGCCACGTGAGGCTGGCCAGGGAGCTCAGGGCGGCTTTGCAGACCGCGTGTTTGAAGTAGTTGGCCCAGCCGCGCATGATCTGGTTGAGCCTGATCAGCACGTCCCTGGGGTTTTGCTGCGATGTTCTGTTCGTCAGGGCACGGATCTTGTCCTTCAGCTGCCGGATGGGCCGGTCAGCGATGAAGGTGTAGACGTGCCACTGGTCCGTTCCTCGCTTGCGGCGCCACTGGATGCGGAACCCCAAGAAGTCGAACCCGTCCGACATGTGCACCACCTGCGTCTTCGCCTCGGAGAGACGAAGACCGAGCGGTTGCAGTACGCCAGAGATGTCCTCGCGCAGCGCCTCGACGTCGCCGCGTGCGCCGTCGACCAGAACCACGAAATCGTCCGCGTAGCGGACGATCCGCCAGTTCGGACGTCCAGCGGAACGGCGGCGTCTGCGCAGGTGACTGGTGGCCATCTCCCCGCCCGGCTCCCAGGACCCGGTCAGGTGCTCGTCGAGCGCCGACAGGGCGATGTTCGCCAGGAGCGGGGAGAGAATGCCGCCCTGCGGGGTGCCGGTGAGAGTGTCCTCGCGGTTGTTGTCCTCGGTGAGGACGCCGGCCTTGAGGAACGCTTTGACCAGCTGCAGCACGCGCCTGTCCTTGACCCGGTCTCGCACTCGGTCCATCAGGGCCGTGTGGTCGATCGAGTCGAAGCACGCCTCGATGTCCGCGTCCAGGACCCAGCGGTAGCCATGGGTGCCGTAGAAGTGGATCTCGGCGATCGCATCGTGTGCCCGCCGCAGAGGCCGGAAGCCGTAGGAGACCGGTTTGAATTCGGCCTCGAAGAGCGGCTCCAGCACCAGCTTGAGGGCCGCCTGGACCACGCGGTCGGTGATAGTCGGAATGCCTAGGCTTCTGACCTTGCCCGAACCGCCCGGCTTGGGGATCTTCCGTTCGCGCACCGGCAGCGGGCGGAACTCACCCGATTTAAGTACGTGCCGAAGATCCTCCAGGAACCCGTAAGAGCCAATCTCTTGCTCGACGTTGACGGCGGTGAGGTCGTCCACTCCGGGCGTTTTGGCCCCTTTGTTTCCCGCGACCCGTTCGAACGCCACCAGGAGCGTCGCCGGGTCACACACGAGGTTGAACAGATCGTCGAACCTGCGGCCTTTGTCGGCCGCCGCCCAACGGTGAAGTTTGGCCTGCATCCCCGATACCCGCTGGTGAGACCCCATTGGGGCCTCTGGTGCACCGCTGTTCAACGGTGCTTCTTTCGGCATTGCAGTCTCCTTCCCTTCTCGATTCCGCTGCCGCCCTTCCCCATGTGCCGGGCTCTCCCCGGCTCGGAGTACTACGGCGACTCCGTCCCGTCCCGGCCCGGTCGGCCGACGGTGGGCCCAGCCTGCGGCCTCGCTGGAGGCGTTGCCGCAGGTCAGGGCCAGAACGGTTCCCGTGTTCACGTCTTGTTCGATCGACGGAGGAGGAGCCCGGCTATACCCCCGCGGCATCGCCACGACTACCCCGCAGCGCTTCGTCGTGGCCTCCCAGGCCGACACATAGCAACCGACCAGGGAGTTCCCCACTTCCAGGGAGGCAGAGACGCACCGCAACCAGCCCAGATCCGCCAGGTTCGAGCTGGTGACGAGTAAGGAGGCGTCAACGCCGGTTCCTCGCGTACTCCTTTCCGTCTCGCTTGCCTGACCCGCATCATCTGGCAGTGCTGATACGTCCCGGCTTTGTCAGGGCCGCTTGCCACCCTCCCCGGCACCTCCCGGGTTGGGCTGCCCTCAGCTTCAACCGCCCTGCTGCGACAGGACGGCGGTGGCGTCCTTTCACCGCCACTCGAACAACTCGCGCTTCACGGCGCACCTATGTCTTTCGTCAAGCGAGGCGTGGGGTTCTGGGTTCGTAGAAGGTGCCGTCGCGGAGCATCGCGAACAGCACGCTGATGCGGCGGCGGGCCAG
>NZ_JBFAYQ010000056.1:0-27728 GCF_040681345.1 Streptomyces sp. NPDC051776
CTACCTCGCCGGCCTCCACCTCCGTGCCTCCATGATCTGGATCAACGACCTCCTGAAGGCGACTGGCTGATCACAACATCACACAGGCCCTAGCCCCCCAGCTCGCCCGCCGCGGTGACGTCGTCGACCCCGCCCGCCGCGGCCCCCAGACCGGCGCCGCCCGGTGCAACGCGGCCGCGGTGTAGTGGACCGCACCCCGGAGAGAACCTCAATGAAGAGCACGAGCTGAGGAGGGCGAGCGATGGCGGCCCCCCGATTGCCGGGCGGGTGGAGTCGGGGGCCGCCGCACACGAGTGCCGCGGGTCCTGCGCGTGTCTGCTGGAACAATGTGCCCGCCGGCGCGAAGGTCACGTGTCACGGCCTGGTCGTCTGCGCTTGATTCGTCGGTCGGGGGGATCTTCGGGCGTGGTTCTGGCATGGGCTGTCGAAAGCGGGTAGACCGAATCGGGCCGGCGGCTACACGGGTGCGGTTGCTGGTCGGGCATCGGCGAGCGAGGAGGCAAACAGTGCAGGCCAGCGTAGGTGAAAGGCTTCTCGTGCATGGGCGGGTCGTTGGGCAGCATGATCGGGTGGCTGAGATCATTGAGGTGCTGGGAGGGGAGGGTGGCCCGCCGTACCGGGTCCGTTTTGAGGACGGCCATGAGACGGTCATGAGTCCCGGCCCGGACACGGTGGTTCAGCCCTTCCACGCCGAGACCGGGGACTGAGCTCAGCCGTCATCGAAGAGGCGAACGCAGTCGCCGATCCCCCTTCGAAGGGGCATCCAATCGAGTGCCTATGGGGAGGGCGCAGGGGCCTATTTGTCGCGGTAGGTCAAGAACCGCTCCAGGTCCAGGTCGCGGAGAGTGGTGCGTGCCTGGGGGCTGGGATTGTGGATGGTGACGTCGATGCCTTGTTCGTGTGCGATGCGGGCGGCGGTGAGGAATCCCTGTGCGCCGTCGCGGGTGAGCAGCGTGACCTTGGCCAGGTGGAGTTCCAGAGAGGCTGGGGGGGTGGCGAGGGCGGCGGTGATCTGCCGCCTCGCCTGGTCTGCGTTGGAGGCGCTGATCTCTCCGCGCAGGTATACGACTGCTGCCCCCTGCGGACCGGTGCGCCAGCGGGCGGGATGTGCCGTTGTCCATACGAGTGTGAGCGTGGTGCCGAGCGCGACACTGGCACCGATGCCGCAAGGATCTCGGCCCAGATTGGTTCATTGAGGATGGCGGCCGTGGTGAGCAGTGCGCAGATGAGCAGCCATGACGCTGTGAAGGGCAGGGGGCGGTCGGGTTGGGGTGGGGTCATGTGGGGTCACCGTCTTGGGTGCGTTGGTAGATGTCGGGGATGCCGTCGGCGTCCTGGTCGAGGGTTTCCTCCTCGTACAGGCGCCGGTAGACGGTGTTTCTGCGGCGCAGGAGACTGGCGGCCAGCAGGCTGGCGGTCAGGGAGGCGATGAGGACGGCGGCTTTGACATGCTCGCCGACGGCCGAGGCAGGGAAGGCGAGTTCGCCGATGAGCAGGGCGACGGTGAAGCCGATCCCGGCCAGGGTCGCGAGGCCGAAGACGTCGGCCCAGGCCAGGTCGGGGTTGAGCTGGGCGCGGGTGAAGCGGACGGCCAGATAGGTGCCGGCGAAGACACCGAGGACTTTGCCTGCCACCAGGCCGAGGAGCACGCCCAGGGGTTCGGGGCTTGTGAACACCTTGCCGAGGGCGCCGCCGGAAATGCTGACCCCGGCGGCGAACAGCGCGAACAGCGGCACGCACAGGCCGGCCGACAGCGGGTGCAGCAGGTGCCCGGTCCGGGCGCCGGGGGAGTCCGCCTCTCCTGCGTCGCGGGTGGTGCGAAGGATCAGGCCCATCGCGACCCCGGCGACCGTGGCATGGATACCGCCGTTGTACATCAGAGCCCAGATCGCAATACCCAAGGGGACGTACCACCACCAGCCACGCACCCGCAGCCGCTGCAGGAGATAGAAGACGACCAGCCCGGCCACGGCGCCGACCAGCGCCCAGGGATTGAGGTCGGTGGTGAAGAAGACCGCGATGATCAGAATCGCACCGAGGTCATCGACGACCGCGAGAGTCCCTCAGAGCCGTCGGCAGATGCGTGGAGATGACCGCCAGAACCGTCAGAGCGAAGGCGATATCGGTAGCGATCGGCACCGCCCACCCGTCCAAGCTGCCCCCACCGGCCATCGAGATGAGGACATAGAGGGCAGCAGGCACCACCATGCCACACACCGCGGCGATGATCGGCAGCGCGGCGGTTGCCGGCGTACGCAGCGAGCCCACCACCAGTTCACGTTTCAGCTCGATCCCGGCCACCAGGAAGAACAATGCCAACAACCCGTCGGAGGCCCAGTGAGCCACCGACAGGTCCAACCCCAGTGCCTCAATCCCGAAGTGGAAATTGCTGACGGCGGCATAGCTGCTACTGAACGGCGCGTTCGCCCACACCAGCGCCACCACCGCAGCGGCCAGCAAGACCAGCCCGCCCACGGTCTCCGTACGCAGCGCCCGGGCCACAGCCTGCCGCTCCGGCCAAGGCAAAAGCCCCAGGAAGGGGGAGCGGGAACGCGGGGCGGCAACCAAAACGAAATCCTCCGGGACATCAGCATCAGGGCACACTGCCCCTCGGACGCCGACCAGACTTCCCGGCACACCCCCGCGCCATTGACGCGTCCCCTGCACCCTATACACGCCCCCGGGCAGCCCCGGGTGAACAGACACGGACCAGCCGCTGCCTTGGCCTGTCCCGCCGTGGCCGAAGCTTCCTCGGTAGGGTGGGCTGGCCGGCTGGGCCGGGGGTCTACAGGCGCCGGTCGCCCGTGGGATCGGGGCTGGTGTCTGCGGTGATCGGGGCGGGGTCGGCGAGGGCCGCGGGGTCGGTGGTCCACTCCGTGCCTCCGCGACGCGGCCGCAGCCACGCCACCGGCCTCGGATGGTCGACGTCGGAGGCGATGGCGCGCAGGATTCCGCGGCGGCCACTGACGGTGTCCGCCACGCCCCGCCCGATCCAGGGGGGATCGCGGTGGAGCAGGCCGAGGTGAGCACCGGTGGCCACAGGAACGCCAGCGCCGACCCCCGGAGACCGTCACCGGTCTCACCGCCACGCCATGCCCATGCCCACAGCCTCGACCCGCCCGATCCGCGTCGGAACCTCCGATGTGCGAGAGGGATTGCGGTTGATGCTCAACTCGCCCGCTCGGGCCACCCAGTGCTGGCTACCCGAACCAGACGATGTCCAGGACGGACAGACGGCGTAGGGACCGGTTGATCCAGTAGATGACGGTCAGCTGGCCGACAGAGTCGATGCGCACGTCTTCTCCGTCGAGGTCGCCGACGTCCCACTGCCGGAATCCCCACGGCAGGCCGCCGCCGCGTCAAGGACGTCCCAGATCATCTCCTGTGCGTGCTCGGGCAGTTCGGTGAGCAACTTCGCGGCTGGCGAAGAAACCCGGACCGCATACGGCTGGTCGGTCACCGGCGCTTCCCGCGGATCTCCTCCAGGTCCACGAACCCAGCTTCGTCCCGATCCGAGGCGAGGAATGCATCGACGGCCGGTGCGGAAGCGAGACGGGCCTGCCAGACCTGCACGACCTCGTAGAGCGTGGTGAGGGAAAAACTGCGGCGCGACTCCTCCAGCGCAAGCGGCCATTCCTGCTCAAAGGCCGGCACCCACGAGCCCGCGCGCGCATCGGCACGTAGCCGGGCAAGGACCTCGGCAGGTGCGCCGGGGGCGGGCGCGTAGGGCAGTACCGGTACATGGTCGGGCTGGGCGCTCATCGGCTCTTCCTCCGCAGCAGTTCCTACGCAGTCACGGTACGCGCGCAACACGCCGGCGCGGAACCTCGCCCCCCGACAGCCCGTCAGATGCTGTCATCCCCCGCATCGGAGCCGGGGGCCCGGAGAGGTCCCTGGTCGTTCTGCTCACCATCGCGTTCAGCCAAAACCGAGATTCTGCTGAGCACACGTGGGTGGAGCCCTCCCAGGAGGGCTCCACCCACACGCAGATTCACAGAGGCTATCGCCGTCCGGTGTCCTTGAGCCTTCCTTGGCCTGGCGTGCGTCGCCTCGCGCCTGTTCGGCGCCCCCTTCGGCGGTGAGACGCTCATTGCCCACCGAGCGGCCGACAGCTTCCTTGGTCTTGCCGACAGCCTGCTCGGTCTTCGCCTCCGTCTTCTCGTTGGCGGCCATCCTGCTCACCTTCCAGCGTCGGTAGCGTGTGCTGGAGTACGCCTGGCCACTCAAGCGCGCCCAGGGGCAGGGCCGGTCCCAGGGGGCGTACCCGACCGCGCTCACCGAGCTCCTGGACCAGCTCGAGACCCAACTGACCACGCTCGCGGACCAGGCCCCGCTGGCCGCGCTGGACCGGCTCACCCGTCGCGTCGGCCGCGATGCCGCCTATGCCGCGGAGGCCGACGAACTGTCACCGGAGACCATCGCCACCGCGCTCGGGCTCAGTCCCGACAAGGCCTGCTCACGGCTGACGGGCTACCTCCTCCGTCGCTGACGCTCGATGCGGCCTTCCAAAGAGCCACGCTGGTCTGGCCCATGGCCCCTGTGCAGCCGTCGACGGGTGTCAGGACGGTCCTGCATGCTGGCCGACTTGGCCGAAGGGTGTAAGGACGGGCTGCGCCTCTTTCAGATGTCCTCCTCGGCGTGCCGGAGGTGGACCGTGCCCGGCCCTTGATCCTGCTCAAGAGACAGTTGGCCGATTCCCCTCGGTCGTCCGGCACATCTCACTCGCGAGATCAAGCACGAGCACAGTCCAAGTACCGGCGCCCCTTGATCGACGATTCAAGCAGAGGCCGCAAGGCTCACCGTTTGATGGTGATGTCGGCCTGTGCGCTCACTGGGGGGCCGTAGTTGTCTGTAATTGTGATGTGGCAGATAGTGTCCTGTGTCAGTGGCGCTGTGCTTTTGAGTACAGCCTTCGTGGGATCGTCCTTTTTGGCCTCGAGCGTGAGCGGTGCGTCCTTCGGATCCGTGCTCATCTGCCACTTGAGGGGTTTATTGACGATTGTTTTTCCGCCGCGCGCTTCAATCGTGTAGGGCAACTGGGATTGATTGATTTGTGCGCTGTCCAGGCCGGGTAGATCGCCTAGTTCGATGGCGGCGTTTATTCCGCCGTTGAGCCCACCGCCGACAGCGACCGCGCCGTCGAATAGTGAGGTGACGACATAGACGATCTGACGAGTCAGTAGATCGAAGTCGAAGGTTTGCGCGATGGCTCGCGCAATCTGCGCAATCCAGGGCAGGCGCCCCATGATGGCCCCGACCCAGGCGGCGACAGCGCGCCCAGGAGGGGCGCCGGAGGCCACCGTTCGCACCGCAAGCACGCAGCCGAAAACCAGCGACCCAAGCCCCATGAGGAATTGCACGGCGGAGCCCTGCAAGATTTTGTTGGCTGCGCCGAGGTTCTTGAGCAAATTGGATCGGCTGCCTGTAATCGGGACGAATTTGCCGACGAGAATGCCGAGCGTATCAAAGACGAGAGTCGCACTGCTCAGTGCGAATAGGCCGTAGAGTGGCCAGTCGTCCTTGACCGGCTTGTCTTTGACTATGGGTGGCAGTGTCAGGAGGGCTCCCCAGGCGTCCACGGTCAACGAGCACGCGCTGGCCCACGAAGGAATTTCTCCCTTAGTCAATTCCATTACGCCCCAGTAGTCAGTGTGAGCGGTTGTGACACCTTCCAGAATCCCCTTGGGGATGTTCGTGACCTGGAGGGACACTGCCGCGATGGGGGGCAGGTCGGTCGGGCTGCCGGATTCTCCTTCGATCGAGTTCACGTGCCATGGCGGCGGGGGGATCGGGGGGAACTTACCGTCGGGGAATGGCGCCTTGTCGACACCCATGATCAGCTTGTAGCCGGTAGTGGCGTAGAAAGCCGCGATGAGAAAGCCTAGACCGCCCACGGTCAGAGGCTCGGGCTCCCGGTTCGGGTTCGCCTTTTTCTGCACCCAGGCGTACAAGGTGTTGACGGGTCCCAGGTCGAGGGGTGTGTCGAGAAGGGCCCCCATCCTTTGGGTGGCGTACTGGAGAAGAAATAGCAATTTCTGGACTATGGCGTCCGCTGCCGCGAGGGCGGAGTGCACCATACTGCGGAGTGCCGCGACCAGAACGCTGAGTTCCGAACGGCTGCTCGGGTCAGTGTCGTCGACACTGAAGAAGGAAGTGGGCAGCTCCTCCAGGTTGCCGAGGGAGTTGAGAGTCTGATTGAATTCTTCGTTCCCGAACAAGAAGTCAAGGAATTTCTTGAATTCGCCGGCCACCTCTTCGAGCATGGGGTGGATCTGCTCGGTCAGGAGGATGCCCTGTCCCTCGCTGCTGCTTGCGACTGTCTTGTTGAGGAACCAGCCGCCTTGCGGCGTATCGAGATCCTGCCTGTCGATCGTGCCCCCGGTCGGACTGGGTAGCGGGGGAATACTGTTGGGGAGGTCTCCCATGCGTGTGTTTGGGTAGTGGTCTGTCAGTTCCCTGAGCCACTTGTCGACAGCGGCCTCTTGTTGTTTGAACCAGTTGTCGAGTGTTTTGGCGTAGTAGCGGAAAGTTGATGTCGAGTATGGGGCGAGGACGTTCTTCACCCCGTCTTCGAAGGCCATCTTCGTGTTCCATATGTCCTTGAAGGCGAAGAGTGACTTGAGCCAGTCGATGACTCTGACGACGGCTTTGGCGACCATCTGGAAGACCGCTTCGACGGCCTGGACGGCCTGTTCGATGGCTTCTACCACCATCTCGCCCAGGGAGACGATGACGTTGCCGACCCAGACGGCGATCTCGGTGACCTTGGTGACGATGACTTCCGCGACCTGGGTGGCACCGGTCTTGATGCCTTCCCAGACGTCGTTGGCCCAGTTGGTGAAGTCCTCCCACCAGCCGGTGTAGGCGGGATGGGCGTCGCGGTAGGCCTTGTATTCGTCAAGATCTGCCTGGGTGCGGAAGGCTTGGTAGGCCGGCCGGTCGGGATCCCACAGCTGGATGACATACCCGATGACGGCCTGAGGTTCATCCAGGCCATCGAACAGGACGTGCTTGAGCTGCTTGTCACCGGCCGCCTGCCCATACAGGTTGGCGCAGTGATCGACCACGACCCGCGGGGTCAGTCCGCGCTTCTTCAGCGCGGCCCAGTCGGCCAGAGGCTCCGCCTCCAGGTCCGGCGCGTTCGGGGTGCACTGGGCGTGTTCCAGCAGGTCAGGGGTGAACCTGTCCCTCTGGGAGGGGAGACTGCCCTTGCCCGCCAGGAAGCTGTTCGCCTTGGACGCGAAGTCAATCGCGGTGCCGGCTTCCAGGCCGTCGGCGTCGAGGTGGACCACCGGCGGGTTCAGGCCGCGCGCGGGAACGGACACGACGAGCTTGCCCATGTCATTGGTGGCAACCTCGACTTCGCGTCCCGGACCGACCTGGTAAGAGATCGAGTTGATCTGAACCTCAACCAGGGAGTCGGCGGACACGGACACGTGGTGACCGGGCATGGGCTTGCCTTGCTTGGACAGCAGTGTGGCATCGGCGACGTAGTTCGAGACGATGTGGGGGGGCTTCCCGGGGTCCTGGGGCAGGCGGACCTTGTCCGTCTCCCAACGGGAGGTGGTGACGTCCTGGCTGTACAGGCGGTAGGCCTCGGCCGCCGTCGAGCGGCTCAACTTGATCAATTCCACCGCCTTGTAATCCGGGTACGGCTCCAGTTGATAGTCCACCACATCAGCATGCAGACCCACGGTGACGGGAACTTTGTTCACTGGCGGCGGTGCCTGATAGACCGGCGCGATTTTGCCGCCCCGTTGGCCCATCACGGACACCTTTCCAGCCCCAGGCCGGTAGGCCACCAGATAGCTGAGACCGCCTGTGCCGTTGTAGTCATAGCCGATGACTTGGTCCGCTGTAGAAGCGAAGTCGTAACCGCCCAACCCGTCTGCAGATTTCTCTATCCACTGAAAGGTATTGGTGTGGCCGTTCCGTTCGAAGACATATACGGTCTGGTCGGCTTCGTTGCGGTTCGGGCCAGGCCGGTACGCCAACAAATGGTCATTTCTCCCCAGGCCGGTGTAGTCGAACGGAAGCAGGCGATCGCGAGACGCGTTCAGCTGGAACGGGCTGATGCCGCCCGTGTCATTGTGGACCACCGCGTCGAACCCACCCCCGCGCCGCCATGGGTAGAGGACGTACACCATGCCGGTGCCGGGCCGATAGGCCAGCAGGTGATTGTCACTACCGGTGCCGTCGTAGTCGAAGCCGACTACCTGGTCAGCGTCACTGTTCAGAGTGAAACCGCCGAGACCTGTCGAGGACTCGAACACGGTACTGAACGAACCACCCCCCTGCGGTCCCAGCACCCACGCCTTACCCGTGCCCGGCCGATAGGCCAGCAGGGAGTTCTTGTGACCCAGCCAATCAAACGGCACCAGCCGGTCCCGAGCATCCGCAAGGTTGCACCCCCCAATGCCGCCACTGGCGCTAAAGGCCACCAAGTCGAACCAGTCTGCCCCCTCCTGCTTCTTGAAAATCGCGAACTTGCCCGCCCCCGGACGGTAGGCCAACAGGTGATCCGCACTGCCCGACCCCGTGTAGTCGTAGGCTATGACCCGGTCTGCCGAGGAACTGAAGTCAAACCCTGGGAGCCCATCCCCTGACAGAAATGTTCTGTCGAACCCGCTGGCCCGCGAAGTGCGCTCCACCACCCAAACCCTCTGGTCACCGAGGCTCGTACCGGGCCGGTAGACAAGCAAATGGTCCGACTTGCCTGACCGTCTGTAGTCGAACGCGACCACATGGTCGTTGGATCGGGCCAGATCGCAGCCGCCGATACCCGACTGTGCTCCCGCCACCCGTGCCTGGGTCCATGTCGGCTCCAACACCTGTGCTGTGTCGGATCCCACGTTCCGCTTAACTGTCTGCCATCCGGACTGGTGCAACACTTGCAAGCTTCCAGCAGCGTTGATACCGAACACATGCAGTTTGCCGTCCGCGTCCTGCCACAGCTTCGTCTTCGATACGAAACCCGCGTTGACGCTTGTGGTCACGAGATGGTGCCCGGGTGACATGAAATAGCCCGTCACCAGGGCACCCTTCGCATCCAAGTAGGCGAACCCTACGTCTCCTTGTGGGTTGTCCCGGTTGAGGTATGGCTGATGAAAGGCGCCACAGAACTGCTCAACCCCGGTGGAAACCGTGTACACGGGTGAATGTCCGCCCTCACCCTCACGTTCCTCAATACGGATCAGTGTCTTACCGTCCAGACGGTAGTACACGAATGTGTAAGGCTTGGCTGAAGCAGAGAAGTACGGCAAGTACCCGCCCCCAACTACGGGCTTGCCGGTATTCATGACCCTCGTGGGTGCAAGAACCCAACCGCCGCGATCCTGTGAGCCAGATTGAGTGACCTCAGGAAGTCGGGGCATGAGTACCAGATTGGAATACCTCCCCGGGAAATTTGACAAACTGGTCCCGAGAACAAGGGCGCCGCCGTCCTGAGCGTACGAGACACACAGCCCACGCGCGGCAATACCTTGCTGATTGAACGTCGTCATCCCCGTCCATTTGCACCGCGCCGTTCCCTCCGGTGTACGCTGCTCAACGGTGAGAACCAGCCCGAACAGCCGGGAATTGTCATCCTTTGGGCTGCAGATGGCCCACACATCACCGGACGGATGCACCGCGACGACAACCTCGGCAACCAGTGGCGCGTCGACCGGCTCCTGCAGCCATCCTGTAGCGGATGAGTCTGTCCTCTCCAGGTACGTGATCTGGCCCTTGCGGTTGATCACCAGTGCTTCCTCGCGCCCTTCCTTGAAGGGGTTCGAAAACAGCGCCTCCTGGTTATGGGACCCGTCCCCGACCTCCACGCCCTCGGCTGGCACTGCATCCTGCATCAGTTGCGTTGACAGCGAGAACGAGCCGGGCTGCTGCAGGCCCGGATCCACTGCGGGCTCGTTATTCGACCGCGGGGGATTGCGCAGGAATGTCTCAATGCCCATGATCTACTCCTCAACATGGGGAAAGCTGCCTACTGCACCTGATCGAAAGCTACGGCTCCGGCAGCGCCGAACCGCCAAAGAACCGATCAGATAGGGAACGGGGCCGGGAGGCGGATGGCTCGCGCGCCCCTTGGTTCGTGCACCGGAGCCCCTGCCGGTCACGGCCAACTGCACGCCGAGGAAGATCCGGGAGCAGATCCTGCGGCAGGCCGTTTCCCGCGGGATGTCGGGCACAGTCGGAGGCGGCTGCGACGCGGCGTACGCTGCAGGGCCGGAGCGACCAAGGGGCTGACCAGGGCCCGCTCCTCGCTCTTCACCGGGCGCGGTGCGTGCGGCACACTTCTGGAAACCGTTCGGGTCCCGCCCGCGCTGTGAGGGCCTGGCCATGATCGTGCTCCTCGCGCTATCCGACACGAGCACCCGCGCCGGACACATTCATTCTCCGCCGACCCGGACGATTCGGCGCGGCGAAGCCCGCCCGGCTTTTTCAGAATTCGCAGGTGCCGTGCTGGCCCGGGACCGGAGCATGGCGCGCGTGGTGATCTTCCACTGCCGTCGCTGTCACAGTGATCTCCACGCCTTGCCGAAGGGCTCGGAGTCCCCCAATGCGGCCGGGCACCGTCGAGGGAGCGCCTTCCGGTCTCGGACGGCGTCAACACCCCCATTTTGGAGGCGACGTTGAAGCCAACGAGCCATTGCAGGCCCCCAAGGCTCTATCCCGGCCCGCGCCCCCGGGGCTGTTCCGCCAGCGGGCAACCCGCGGGAGTGGAAGCCCTACCGCCCGATGCTCCGCGCAGATGGCACGAAGTTGGACCCGACAAGCGCCGACGTCAGGAGACGACGTCGAGTTCCCAGAGCACGAGTTGCTTGACGAACGGGTTGTACCGCAGCAGGCGCTCGGGCTCGACACCTCCGCTGCGCACGCGGACTGGATCGAACACAAATCTCGGTCGATGCGGTGTGAGCAGCGCAGCGTAAATGCGGGCGGCCAATGACGACCAGGAGGTGGGGACAGTGTGCAGCTACGGAGTTGCAAGCCTCTCCGAGAGCCGGGTCACCGTGAACACGAGTTCGGTGATCGCAGTCGTGAGGGCGCGGACGTCGTCGGCCGAAACGACGATGGGCTCACCCCGGAACGCTGTAGAGGAGTCCTTCGCTCCTGAGCAGTCGCAGCGCGTTCTGGACGGTGCCGCTGGCGACGCTGTGCCGCTCCTGAAGAGTTCGGGCCGAGGGCAGTTTGTCACCGGGATTCAGTTCGGCGATCTCTCGACGCACGAGCTCGGCGAGCCGGCGGTAAGGAGCCCGGCCTCCTCCTGGCTCCCCGGCACCGGGCGTGCCTGGGCCAACGACGAAGTATCCACGCCCTTGGTGGAGTTCGATCATGCCCTCGGCTCTCAGCACACCGAGCGCCGCCCGCGCGGTCATGTTCGCCACCCCGAACCGCGCCTCGATGTCGCGACTCGAGGGTGCGCGAGCACCGGACGGGAGGTCCCGGATCTCGTGTCGGAGCTCGATGGCTATGCGCCGGTACGGCGGCATGAATGAATTCTGCGAAGTCCAGCGGTAGGGGCCGCCGGTCATGACCACTGGTCCTTGCGCTTGGGGTGGTTCGGCTTCCGGTGGAGCTCTCGCTCCACCTGTTCCACCCGGCCAATGACGACCAGGAGGTGGGGACAGTGTGCAGCTACGGAGTTGCAAGCCTCTCCGAGAGCCGGGTCACCGTGAACACGAGTTCGGTGATCGCAGTCGTGAGGGCGCGGACGTCGTCGGCCGAAACGACGATGGGCTCACCGGGCGCGCCAGGGTGGGCCTGGTCCAACCGCCGGCCGCCAGGAGGCCGGGTCTGCTGGGACCGGAAGCTGCCACGCCCCGGGACGCTCTAGAGGAGTCCTTCGCTCTTGAGCAGTCGCAGCGCGTTCTGGACGGTGCCGCTGGCGACGCTGTGCCGCTCCTGAGAGTTCGGGCCGAGGGCAGTTTGTCTCCGGGATTCAGTTCGGCGATCTCTCGACGCAGGAGCTCGGCGAGCCGGCGGTAAGGAGCCCGGCCTCCTCCTGGCTCCCCGGCACCGGGCGTGCCTGGGCCGACGACGAAGTGTCCACGCCCCTGGTGGAGTTCGATCATGCCCTCGGCTCTCAGCACACCGAGCGCCGCCCGCGCGGTCATGTTCGCGACCCCGAACCGCGCCTCGATGTCGCGACTCGAGGGTGCGCCAGCACCGGGTGGGAGGTCGCGGAGCTCGTGTCGGAGCTCGATGGCTATGCGCCGGTACGGCGGCATGAATGAGTTCTGCGAAGTCCAGCGGTAGGGGCCGCCGGTCATGACCACTGGTCCTTGCGCTTGGGGTGGTTCGGCTTCCGGTGGAGCTCTCGCTCCACCTGTTCCACCTCGGCCTGGCCGTAGGCGGTACGTACGCCAGAAGCAGTGAGGCCGGTGGCCTCTGCGAGCGGGTCAAGTTCGTAGGCCCTCTTGCCATGGAACTCCCTGCCATAGGCCAGTAGCCGGCGCATTTCGGCGTCCAAGGCGTTCCGCCGGGCCGTGATGTCCTTGAGCGCGAGCAGGAGAGCGTCTTCGTCCAGGCCCTCACTCGCTGCCTCCAAGTTGGTGGCGGCCTCTTCGCGCTGAGCAGCCACCTGCTCGCATGCGTCGTCGTAAGCGTCCGCCGGGCGCACGTCACCGGGCTGCGGCATGGGGAAGCGGAGCGCGGCGATGTCGTTGATCTGATGCATGATGGCGCGGGGCAGCGCCCTCGACTTGGCCGGTCCTGCACCGGGACCCGGCCTCCCGCCGGTGGGCGCCGTGCAAATCAATTCCCCCGCCAGTGCGGAGAGAGCCCGAAAATCTCCTCGAAGCCTCCCCCTTTTGTCGGGCGGCCCCTCATGAACGGCCACCGCGTGACCCGAGAGATGTGCTCAGCACTTCAGGCCGAACGGCCCGACCGGGCCGAGGACTTCGTCTATGACGACATCATCGCGATGGCCCGCGCGCTCCCGCCGCCTGACATCGAAGGCCTCGCCGCCATGCTCGGCGCGGCCGGCCACGGCTGCACCGGCACCCTGCTCGACCACCGCGACGGCAGCATCTCCTGCTCCCGCGGTCTCGACTGCCCCGGCGTCGCCTCCGCACCCTCGCTGGACCGACTGCCACAATCACGGCCTCTGCGCCCACTGCGACGGACCACCGCTCACCTGGATCTGCGACTCTCCCCAGCCGTCGGAGCACTGAACTTCGACCCGCTCCCGAGGGGCCGGATCGGAGCCACGGGACCTGGACGAAGAGGGGCTGCAGCCGGGCATCCGGCTGCAGCCCCATTGCGCATCGCGCACGCACGGTACGGGTACCGGTCCTCTGCGCTCTGTATGGCGTGGCCGGCATGCCCTTACACAGCGACCGAATCGCAACTCCCAATTGGCGGCCGAGTCGTCGTGGACACCGGGCGGCCAGTCATGTACAGCCATCGTCGGCAGGCCGTTGAAAGCCATACCCGGTGTCTGGGAAGTCCGACCCTACGATGGCCCGACCCGACCCGTGATCAAGGTAAGGGCCGTTGACACTGGACCACAAGACGATCAGGCAGTACCTGGCCCCGGCGGAGGCCGCCGGGATGACCCCGGGCGGCCCGGCGATGACCGAGCAGGCACCCTGCTGCCGCTGCCCAAGACGCCGTTCGTGCTGGCCCGCTGGTCGAGCGCGACGGTCGGCCCGGACATCCACATCAAGGTGGGCCGCACCCTCTACTCAGTGCCGTGGAAACTGATCGGCAAGCGCGTCGACGTCCGCTCGACGCGGGCGTTCGTGCAGGTCTTCCACGACGGAGAACTGGTCAAGGCCCATGCGGCCCTTGAGCAGGGCAAGCGCACCCACAGCGGCGACTACCCGCCCGAGAAGGATCGCTTTCGATATGCGGACTCCGACGTGGTGCCGCACCAGTCCACGCAGGTCGGCCCGGCCTGGCCCACGGCGGCGAGCTCGGACACCTCGAATTCCTCCGGATCCTCTGCCAGGACGAGATCACCCGCCGCGACACCGCCGCCTTCCAACCCTGCCTCGCCCGGGCGAAGTTCGAGCAGCAGGTCACCCTGGAAGAGTTCGACTTCGCCGCCTCCCGGAAGCTACCCGCAGCCCAGATCCGCGACCTCGCGGCCCTGCGCTGGCTCCACACCGGCGGGTCCGCAATTTTGTTTGGGCCGGTCGGTGGACGAGGTCAGGGCCTGGGGAATTACGTGACCGTTCACACCCGCACCTTTTCCGGCTCTCCGTTCTCCAGAATGCGGCGGTGACTTCCACGGACGCTGATGACGCCGCGTCCCCTCACGGGGGAATGCGTCGGGTGGTCTGGCCGTACCCGGGTGATCGTTCAGAGAACAAACCGCCACCGATGATCCGGTATGCCGCCTCACGCCGCCATGCCTCAACCGTCTGCGTCAGCAGATCCTGCGTGGGCAGCAGCACCAGCACCCGCCCACTACGTGCGATACGCAGCGCAGCATGAGCCGCCATGATGGTTTGCCCGTACCGCATGCCACCACCGTGGAAGGCGCGGAGCCCGTTTTCCGGGTTTCCTCCAATGGGAGTGTCCAATCCGCATACGACAGCGTTCACAGCACAAGAGCGGGCCGGTAACGGTGTGCGCCACCACGCCGAGAGATTCAAAGGCTATTGGGCCGTTGAGGTGAGGAACAACCTGGACCCATCACGGAAGACACCAAGTGAAAGTTTAGGGAAGGGAGATCGCTTGGACTCATCACTCATTGGCACAAGGGAGGCACCGGGTGCGGGCACACAAGATCGCGACAGCCACCATGCTGGTCCTGGCAGTCAGCGGATGGGGCGTAGTGGCAGGGGCCGGGGCGGCATACGCCGAGACCGGCCCCACCCACGGAGGTGGGAAGGCGAAGACCGCCGGCAAGGGCCATCACCCCGCCCATGAGGGCGGAGGGAGGGCGAAGGCCCGGGCGGAGGGTGGATCCTCCACCGGCGGGGATATCTTCCAGCAGAACATTGCGCAGTCCGCCCGGCAGAACAACAACTGCAACAACCCCAACACGGGGGCAGACGCTGATGACACGGTGCTCACCGATAGCCGGGTGAGGGGCCGGTGCGTGACCGCCGACGGCTCCCTGACCGCGTTCTCCCGCATCCAGGGCGGCTCCGCCCACGCCAGGGGAGGGGCATCGTCCACGCTCCTGGCCGAGCAGACCATCGCTCAGCGGGGCAGGCAGAACAACAACTGCGACAACCCCAACAACGCACCTATCGACCTGGAAAACAGTCGGCTCGAGGGCCTGTGTTTCGACCAGGACCGCTCCGTCACTCACACGACCCTCGTTCAGGGCGGCGGCGCCCACGCCCATGGTGGCTCCGGCCAAAGCAGCACGGGCTTCGTCGGGGTGGGCCAGCAGAACATCGCCCAGGTGGGGCGGCAGAACAACAACTGCAACAACCCCCAACGCGGCTTCCAATTCGATGACGCGGTCATTGACCTGGACGACAGTCAGGTGAAGCTGCGCTGCGGGAACAAGGACACCTCCTTCACCAAACACACCTGGATCAAAAGCGGCGGTGCCCGAGCAGAAGGCGGCTCCGGCACAGGCGGCTTCCCTACCGCAGGCGCCGGGGTGGACCAGCAGGGCATCGCCCAGGAGGGCCGGCAGAACAACAACTGCATCAACCTCGGCAGCGACTCCGAGATCGAGGACACCGGCCAGCTGACCGTCCACTGCGAGAACAAGGACGTATCCTTCACCCAACACGCCCGCCTCAAAACCCGCGGCGCTCGAGCCCAGAGCGGCAACGCCACCGGCGGCGCAGGCGACGTCGTCGAGCTCGAGCAGCAGAACATTGCTCAGGAAGGCCGGCAGAACAACAACTGCACCAACGCCGAAGACACTTCCGATTTCTTCCTGGGCGAAGGCGGCCGGGTAGCGAGCAGTTGCGGGAACAATGACGCCTCCTTCAGCAGCCACACCCTCCTCAAAAGCGGCGGCGCCCGCGCCCAAGGCGGCAGCGGTACCTCGGTAGGCCAGCAGAACATGGCCCAGGAAGGCCGGCAGAACAACAACTGCAATGACGGCAACGCTAGCTCGGGCATCAGCCCCGACGCGGGCGGCCGGGTACAGCAGCGCTGCGGAAACAGGGACCACTCATTCAGCCACAAGACCCTCATCAAAGGCGGCGGCGCCCGAGCCCAAGGTGGCTCCACCACGGGGGCTGACGTAGCCCAGCAGAACGTGGCGCAGGAAGGCCGGCAGAACAACAACTGCAACACCCACAACAACGACTCGGACGTCGACGTGTCGCCGGGCCAGGCGAGGAGCAGTTGCGGGAACAAGGACGCCTCGTTCAGCAAGCACACCCGTATCAAGGGCGGCGGTGCCCGAGCCCACGGAGGCTCCAGCACGGGGGCTGACGTAGGCCAGCAGAACATCGCGCAAGAGGGCCGGCAGAACAACACCTGCCACAACCTCAACGCGGCGGACATCGACGTGGATGGAGGCCGTGAGACGAGCCGTTGCGGGAACAAGGACGCCTCGTTCAGCAAGCACACCCACATCAAGGGCGGCGGCGCTCGCGCCGACGGCGGCTCCACCACAGTCGGCGCTGTGGCGCAGCAGAACATTGCGCAGGTAGGCCGGCAGAACAACAATTGCACCAACCCCAATCCCGCCGACGAGGATATCTCCGTGGACTCCGGTCGTCAGCGGAGCCGTTGCGGGAACAAGGACGCCTCGTTCAGCAAGCACACCCACATCAAGGGCGGCGGCGCTCGCGCCGACGGCGGCTCCACCACCGGCGACCAAGTGATTCAGCAGAACATTGCGCAAGAAGGCCGGCAGAACAACAACTGCGCCAACCCCAACTTTCCCTCCACTACCCTGGACTCTGGCCGTGAGAGGAGCCGCTGCGGGAACAAGGACGCCTCGTTCAGCAAGCACACCCACATCAAGGGCGGCGGCGCCCGAGCCGACGGCGGCTCCGGTACAAGCACCGACACCGATGTGATTCAGCAGAACATTGCGCAGGAAGGCCGGCAGAACAACACCTGCAACAACAGCAACGAAGGTACTAGCGGCTTCCTTACCGTGGACGGGGGCCGGGTGGAGGGCCGTTGCGGGAACAAGGACGCCTCCTTCAACCACAAAACCTTTGTCAAGGGCGGAGGCGCCCGCGTCGAAGGCGGCTCCAGCCCCGGCGGCGACCTGTTCGCGCAGAACATTGCGCAGGAAGGCCGGCAGAACAACACCTGCAACAGCCGCAACAGCGACGCGACCATCACGGTGACCGGGGGCCGGGTGGAGGGCCGTTGCGGGAACAAGGACGCCTCCTTCAACCACAAAACCTTTGTCAAGGGCGGAGGCGCCCGCGTCGAAGGCGGCTCCAGCACTGGCGGCACTGTGACCCAGCAGAACATCGCCCAAGAGGGCCGGCAGAACAACAGCTGCAACAACCCCAACTTCCCCACCGAGGAGATCACCCTGACCGACAGCCGGTCAACGGTGCGCTGCAAGACGGTCGACGGCTCCGCCAACCTCCGCACCACAGACATCGGTGGCCGAGCCACGGCAGAGGGCGGATCAGCCACCGTCGACCTCTTCCAGCAGAACACCGCCCAAGAAGGCCGGCAGAGCAACACATGCGCCAACCCCAACAACCTCACCCTCACCACCACAAGCAGCCGCACACAAACCCAGTGCACCGCCCTCGACCGCTCCACCAACATCGGCTCGGACTACCGGTAAATCCGAACACTGCCTGACCCAGGGGCGGCCTCACCCTCAAATGGGCTAGCAGCGCGAAACCCCCGCTCAAGACCCTCGTTGCAAGAGCCGAGGTCTTCACGGCTGTACCTCCTTCAGCCATCCAAGCCCCGAAGACCCCCGATGCCGTACCCCGCCCGCACAGAACGAAGAGTGGGAACGCATCGGACCAAAGGACCGCCCTGACCCCGAGCAGCCGATCGAGGCCAGGGCGGTCCCTTCTGAGCTGTCGTCTACGAGATCACCGTCTATACCGACCCTGGCCGCACCGGGACGTTCCGCACCGGCGACGTCGTCCCACCTGTCCGGTAGAAGGGGCTCCACCCTGCGCTCAGGGTCGGGACAGACCTGCTCACTGAGATTCCCCACCTGCGAGGCGCTGACCTGCGGCGGAGTGTCGCACCCCCGGATTCGCCCGACAGTCAACCCGCAGTTGGACCGGGAGGAGCTGTCCAGGGTGGGCGAAGCCCATCGCACAGCGACGCCGTAGGCGCCCTTGATAGGGACGAGCGGTCCGAACCCTCAACTGGCGGGCGAATCCGGCCCGAACGTCCAACGAGCAACCAAGTGGGGAGGTCGAGCGGACCTGGTCGTTTTCAAGAATCGCCATCACGGTCGGCTGGTCCACATCCAAAGACCCGCACACTGAGTCAACTCCGCAAAAAAGTAGTGGAGTTGAGGCGGGCGAATGACATCCTCAAAGCGGAGAGTGCGCTTTTTGCCCAGGAGCTCGACCGTCCCCGGACGAGGCCGACCAGGTGATCGACAGCCTGAAGGAAGACGGCTTCGGGGTCGGGCCCGTATGCCGGGTGCTCGGCTGGTCCGAGTCCGCCTACTACGCCCGCAGGAAGCGGCCGAAGTCGGCGCGCCGGCTCCGCGACGAGCAGCTCATGCCACTGATCGAGCAGATCCACGCCGAGTCGGGCGGCACCTATGGGGCCCGCCGGATCACCCGCGCCCTGCGGCGCAAGGGCATCGACGTGGCCCGCTGCACGGTCGAGCGGCTGATGCGCAAGACGGGCCTGGAGGGCGTCATACGCGGGCAGCGGCGCCGCACGACGGTGCCGGAGCCGTCGGCCCCGCGTCCGCCGGACCTGGTCGACCGCGACTTCACGGCCTCGCGTCCAGACCAGCTGTGGGTGGCGGACATGACGTATGTCCGCACCTGGTCGGGCTGGGCGTACGTGGCGTTCGTCCTGGACTTGTACTCGCGGATGATCGTCGGCTGGCAGGTTGCGAACCACATGCGCACCGAACTCCCGCTGGATGCACTGGAGATGGCCCTATGGAGACGGAGGATCAAGAAAGACTCCAGGCTCATTCATCACAGCGACCGCGGCTCGCAGTATGTGTCGATTCGCTACACCGACCGGCTCGGCGAGATCGGCGCCTCGGCGTCGGTCGGCTCCGTCGCGGACTCGTATGACAACGCCATGGCCGAGGCCCTCAATGGCACCTTCAAAGCCGAGCTGATCGAGATGCAAGGCCCCTGGAAGGACGTCGACCAGGTCGAGCGAGCGATCTTCCAGTGGGTCACGTGGTACAACGAGGAACGCCTCCACTCCGCCCTCGACTACGTACCGCCCGCCGAGTACGAACGCGACTGGTGGCGACAACAGGAAGCCACCCCGCAGTCCGCCTGAAACAAGATCACCGGACTCTACGAAACGCAGGGCAGCTCAAGACCTTCGGTTCCTGGAACGAGGGTTCCAGGTCGGGGTTTCTCTTTGCTGGGCCATTCGTGTTCCCGGGCGCTCTACCTGCGCGGGGACCCAGCGCGCCGACGCCGAGTCATCGGCGCCTGGTCTGCGGGCGGGGCGGTGGCCGTGGGTGGTGCGCCTGGTTTACCGGTTGATCGTGGCGATGTTGGTGGAGCGGTCTACGGTGGTGCACTGGGCGTGTGTGCGGCTGCCGGTGGTGGTGAGGGTGAGGTTGTTGGGGCTGGCGCAGTCGTTGTTCTGGCGGCCCTCCTGCGCGGTGTTCTGCTGGAACAGGTCCGCTGTGCTGGAGCCGCCTTCGGCCTGGGCGCCGCCGCCGATGTCCGCGGTGCCCAGATTCGCGGAGTGGTCCACCGTCCGGCAGCCCACCTGCGACCGTCCCCGCTCCACGGTGATGTCGGTGGCGTTGGGGTTGGCGCAGGCGTTGTTCTGCCGACCCTCCTGAGCCACATTCTGCTGCTCCACAACGGCGGCTGTGCTGGAACCGGCTTCGGCGCGTGTGCCGCCGCCCTTGACCAGGGTGTGCTTGTTGAACGAGCCGTCCTTGGTCCCGCAACGCGCATCCGACCGGCTCCCTGTCACCTCGATGCTCGTGATGTTGGGGTTGTGGCAGGTGTTGTTCTGCCGGCCCTCTTGCGCAATGTTCTGCTGGCCCGCGTTGGCGACGGTGGCGGAGCCGCCTTCGGCTCGGGCCCCGCCGCCCTTGACACGGGCGTGCTTACTGAACGAGGCATCCTTGTTCCCGCAGCGCACCCCCGCCCGGCCCCCCGTCACGTGAAAGTCCGCGGACTCGTTGGGGTTGTTGCAATTGTTGTTCTGCCGGCCCTCCTGAGCCACATTCTGCTCGTTCAAATCGCCACCTCCGGTGTCCCCACTGAAGCCGCCCTCGGCTCGGGCTCCGCCGCCCCTGACATGGGTGTGCTGGCTGTACGAGGCGTCCTGGGCCCCACAATGCGCATCCAACCGGCCCCCCGTCACCTCGAGGGTCTCGTCCCCGAAATTGGGGTTGTTGCAGTTGTTGTTCTGACGCCCTTCCTGCGCAATGCTCACCTGTTCCACAACGGCGGGGACACCGGAGCCTTCGGCGCGGGCCCCGCCGCCCCTGACATCGGTGTGCCAGCTGAACGAGGCGTCCTGGGTCCCGCAACGCGCCCCCACACGGCCCTCCGTCACCTCGAGGAACGAGTCGTCGTTGAGGTTGTTGCAGTTGTTGTTCTGCCGGCCGGACTGCGCCACATTCTGCTGGTCCACCTCGGCGGAGCCGCCTGTGCCGGAGCTGCCTTCGGCCCGGGCGCCGCCGCCCTTGACACGGCCATGCTTGGTGACCGAGAAGTCCCGGTCCGTACAGCGGCCCTCCACCCGGCCCCCCGTCACCTCGATGCCTGATGAGTTGAGGTGGTTGCAGTTGTTGTTCTGCCGCCCGGACTGCGCCACATTCTGCTGGTTCACCTCGGCATCTGCGCTGGAGCCGCCCTCGGCTCGGGCGCTGCCGCCCTCGACACGGGTGTGCTTGGTGACCGAGAAGTCCCGGTCCGTACAGCGGCCCTCCACCCGGCCCCCCGTCACCTCGACCTCCGACTCGTTGGGGTTGTGGCAGTTGTTGTTCTGCTGGCCGCGCTGGGCGGTGTTCTGCTGCCCCAGGTCAAGCGCCGAGGAGCCGCCTTCGGCGTCCGCGGGGCCGGGCTGGATGCGGGAGAACGCAGTGAGAGACCCGTCACCGGTCACACACCGCCCCTCTGCCCGGCCACCGGAGAGCAGCATCTCCTCACTTACAGCATTGGGGTTGTTGCAGTTGTTGTTCTGCCGGGAGGACTGCGCAGTGTTCTGCAGGAAGACGCCCCCGACCGTGTCGGACCCTCCCCTCGCCCTCGCCTTCCCACCGCCGGGGTCCGTGTCCGCGAACGCCACCCCGGACCCCAGTGCCGTCCATCCGCCCACGGCCAGAACCAGCATCGTGGCCGTCGCGATCCTGTGCGCCCGCACCCGAGCCTCCTAGCGCCGATCAACCCAAACCAGATTGTTTCTCCTTCCTAACGCCGTCCTGCTACTTTCTGTCATGGCCTGCTTCGTCTCACACCCCAATGGCCCAACCGACCTCCCGCGGTGTCCAGGAAGTTGACGAAGAGGGCGGCACCGCTCGCCACCCGCCGTCATGCGAATGGGGCGGTGCATGAATCAGGTGGGTACCTGCTCAGAAGGGACCCCTGATGGACACGGAGACCGGTCACCTGATCGAGGGCTGACGGCGGTCGGTTGCGGTGCTGGACAGGGACGTTGAACGGTGCGGTGTGGCATCGAAGATGACGACGGCGAGCCGGGAAGCGGCGGTCGCGCTCGGGCTGATCCCGAGGCTGATGGACGAGCTGGCCGGGCTCGCCGCGGACAAGGTCCGTGACGGCGGGCTGCGGCTGATGGGAAAGGGCGGGCTGCGCGTCGAGCTCACCCGGAATGCCGCCTGCAGTGCCCCGAGCCGCTGCCCACGCACTTCCTCGCTACGCCGTTCCTCACCCATGAGCCGCTCGGGTGTGACCACCGGGTCCTCGAGCTCCATCACGATGATCTGGTAGCGGGCAAGCAGACCGCGGGAGACCGCCGAGGCGAGAGTGAGCTTGAAGAGCACCGGCCCGAAGATGGCCTCGTCGTCCATCGACGCGGCCATCTCCTCCGGCAGCGCATCCCGCACGCCCTCCGCGACCTCCCAGTTCGCAGGCCGCTCCTGCCAGATCCGCGGCGTCGCCGTCAGACACAACCGCCGCAACGCCGGAATGACGCCCTGGTCATGAATGGCCGCCCACGCCTTCCCCATCGACCCACTGGTGCGGTGCGCCTCATCCACCACCGTCAGGTCCATCGGTGCCAACTGCTGCCCGTAGACGCCCTCGTACGCCTCCGCCAGGACTCCCAGCGAGGCGTACGTCGCGTAGATGGTCACCGGCCCCGTACCGTGCCACAACGCCAACTGCACGGGATTCGTGGTGGAGCGCACCCGCAGGTTCCACAACTCCGGGTCGTCCCCGAGGCTGCACACCGCGACCGCCGGCCCCCTGTGCCCGATAACGGTGCCACTCCTTGACCGTCTGCGCCAGAAGATCCAGGGTCGGCACGAGAACGAGAATGCGCCCGGCGGGGGTAATCCGCTTGGCGGATGCCGCCGCGATGATGGTCTTGCCTGTGCCGCATGCGGCGTGCACCTGCCCGCGCAGGCCATGGAACGGAATGCCGCCCGGCGGAACATCGAGACCGCGGACGATTGCGGCCACGGCCTCGATCTGATGGTCACGCAGTTTCACGACCAGGTCCCGTAGGCCGACCGGTGTGTGCACCTCTGGCCCCTGACTTGGGTTTCTGGTGTTTCACCGGGTCCACTCGTAGTCGCCGTCCGCGTCCCACACGGCGTCGCGGTCGCCGTCGAGTAGGTCGTTCACCTCGTCCTCGGTGAGGACTTCGCGCGTGTCGTTCATGGCCCTCATGATGCCCCGCCGACTCCTGCCGCCGGGGGCGGTTTCACCAGCGTCGCTCACCGGGTGAACAAAGGGGGGCCCACCCTGGCTCCGATCGGCTGCTCGGGGCCAGGGTGGGCCCTTTTGTCCTGCGCGTTCCCACCCTCTTCCTTCTGGGCCGGGGTGGGCACGGCACAGAGAGGCCTGATGCTGGGAGGAACAGTGGAAGGAACGAGGGCTCCGGGCGGGGCGGTGGCCGTGGGTAGTGCGCCCGGTTTACCGGTTCACCGTGGCGATGTTGGTGGAGCGGTCGATGGCGGTGCACTGGGTTTGTGTGGGCTGCCGGTGTCGGCGGTGATTTCGAGGTTGTTGGTGTTGTTGCAGTTGTTGTTCCGTCGGCTGGCTTCGCAACCCCGAGCTACCAAGAGGCCCTGCCTTCATGCCCGCGGCCGACGGCAACCACCCGATCGAGACTCCCGTTCGACGCACACCCCTCAAGATCGGAACGACAACAGCTACTTAGCTCTCGAAGCACGCGTGGAGTTCCTATGACGCTGCGGGAGCAGACCAGCTCAGGATGACCGTACCGTTGCCGACCTGGTTACCGGTCACGATGCTGGACTGCGTAGCGGACGAGGTGACACACGAAAAGCCCGCCCCACCGCCGCCACCGCCGCCGAAGCCGAGGCTGGAACTATTTCCACCCCCGCCGCCGCCACCACCGCTGCATCCCCCGCCGCCGCCACCGCCGCCACCGCCGAGGGAGGAGCCTTCACCGTTTACCCCGTTTTCGGTGGGTGATGCTCCTGCCATGCCACCATCGCCACCATAGGTGCCACCACCGCCGTTTGCGCCATCCGTCGCTGTACGGCCTCCGGCACCACCATGACCGCCACCTACGTCGACTCCTCCACCTCCACCTCCACCGCCACCACCTGCGATGACGAGCGTCGAGCCGTCGCTGTCCAGCACGCCGCTCCCTCCCCCGCCGTACCCGCCATCGCCAGAATTCGGGCCGCCGGTGCGGCCACGACCGCCGCCCGCGCCCAATCCGTTGGCGGCGAAGGTGGGCCACTGGCAGCCCGCCACCACCGTCAAGGTGTCTTTCGGAGTAACCGGGACGGTCGCAGTGACCTGGGCGCCAAATCCCCCTGCGCCACCATTCGAGCCAACTCCAGCTCCGTCTTCACCAGTTGTGCCTTGCGCCCCAACTGCCGTCACCGTGAGCTGATGGACTCCGGCTGGTACGGGGACGGTGTACTGGTCACCGTTGGGGGTGCATTGAAACGTCTGGCTCGTGGTAGCCCCGGTCCCGGGAGCGCCGCCATTTACCGTGCTCCCCACGACATGGCCGGTGCCGGACAGGCTGCTGTCTCTGCCGACCACATATTTGCCGTTGCCCTGCACGTTAATCACGGTGTTGTGGTGCGGACTATTCACGTGAAGCTTGTACACCGTGCGACCGCTGGGGGGATTATCCCCGCCGTGCGCGCTCGCGCAGGGCGCACTCGTCGCCACCGCGCTGAAGACAGTTACGACTGTGACTCCGGCCCTGAGCGATTTCGATCTGACAGCCATGCTTTCCCCATTTCTCCATCGGTGATGGACGAGCAGAAATTATCAGCAACGGGCCGTACATAAGCTCATTGAGAACTCGGAATGCAAAAGTGCGCCAGGCAGTTGATGATCTGGGATGTTGTCATGACAGGCGGCATTGACGCCGTTGCACGATGCGTGCATGCACGCGTCGGTACTGCAGCGATGTGTCCGATGTCTACGGGATCAGGCGACGGGCTCGGTCTTGGTCTCATGCCCGATCGCGTTACCGCTCTGCGTCCTTGCGGCAGGCCGGGGAACAGTAGATCTGGCGGGTGGCTTGAGGGTTGCGAAGGGGCCCTCACAGATCGGGCAGATCCGTCGTTCCCGGATGTCGTCGCTGGTGCGCGCGGCATCGCGGCGCCTGCGGGCGGCTGTGGTGGTGAACTCTTTCTCGCAGAGAGGCAGGTCTGCCAGGCCGGCTTGCTGTGGCGGTTAGCTGACTTGCAGGTGGGTGAGCAGAAGACTTGTCGGCTTGCAGCCGTAGGCGGCGGTGAAGACGGTCTCGCAGACCGGGCAGCGACGGGCCATCTCCGGTTCGACCTCGGCCGTGTCGGGAGTGGGTCAGGACCTTCTCCTCGGTCGAGCGTCTCGACGATGATCCGTTCCACGTCGGCATTGATCAAGTGCCCCTCGGTGCGCAACAGCGGATCTTCGGTCCCACCACGATGCATGCCAAACCAACGACGAACTTCTGACAGTGAGGATTGGTGATGCACCGCTCGGGGGTCTGACTCCTCGTCTGACTGACGCTTGTGTTGTCCTTGGCTGGAATCGTCGGCCTGCCGAGCGGTGCCGCTTGGCGCGTGGCCGGTCGGGCTTCTGTGACTTCATAGGAGCCCGGCCAGAGGTCCCATCACTGTCTTGTCCGTCTGCCCGACCGGCTCGCGCCCTCCCACCGGTGGACGTTGGAAGGGCAGCACACAACAGCATGGCAGACGAGATAGCGGTGGTCGGCGGGATCGACACCCACACCGACCTCCACCAGGCCGCGGTCATCGACAGCATCGGCCGGCATCTGGCCACCGAGCAGTTCGAGACAACCCCAGAGGGATACCAGCGGCTGCTGGACTGGCTCCGGTCCCACGGTGAGGTCCTCGCCGTGGGGGTCGAGGGGACCGGTGCCTACGGTGCCGAGATCGCCCGCTTCCTCACCGCGAACGAGGTCACGGTGGTCGAGGTGGACCGGCCGGACTGCAAGGCGAGGCGGGACAACGGCAAGTCCGATCCCATCGACGCCTACGGGGCCGCGACCGCGGTCCTCTCCGGCCGGGCCGGAGGCACACCCAAGGGCCCGCAACGGGATCGTAGAGGCGATCCGGGCCCTGCGGGTGGTCCGCAAGAGCGCGGTCAAGGCCCGTACGCAGACCATCAACCAGATCCGCACGCTGATCGTCACCGCGCCGTCTGACGTGCGGGACAAGCTACGCGGCCTGTCCGCGCGGGCGCTGGTCCAGACCCTGGCCCGTTCCCGCCCCACCGGTGAGCTCGATGATCCGGCCTGCGCGGTCAGGACAGCACTGCGTCGCGTTGCCCGCCGCTACCAGTCACTCGACGAGGAGATCAAGGACGCGGACAAGGAAATCGGGCCGCTGGTCACCAAAGCTGCACCAAGGCTCATCGCCCTGCCCGGCGTCGGCCCCGAGACGGCTGGCCAGCTGCTGACGAGCGCGGGTGACAACCCCAACCGGCTCCGCTCCGAAGCCGCCTTCGCCCACCTCTGCGGGGCCGCCCCGGTCCCGGCCTCCTCCGGCCGCACCAACCGCCACCGCCTTAACCGGGGCGGCGACCGCCAGGCCAACAACGCCCTGCACACCATCGTGCTGGTCCGCATGAAGTACGACCAGCGCACCCAGGAGTACGTCACCCGACGCACCGCCGAAGGCATGGTCAAAAAGGACATCGTCCGATGTCTGAAACGGTTCGTCGCCCGCTAGATCTACCGCCACCTACCCCATGTGACCCACACCACCAAACCGCTCCCACAGAGCGCTTGACGATCTATTAGGAGCTTCTCAGGTCATTAGCTAAGAGTCGGAGGTTGGGAGGCGTGTTGTCTCCCAGGTGAGAGTGATCTGGCCATTTCCTGTGAGGTTTGAGGTGCCGTAATACGAATTTTGCGCGGAAGGCGTGATATATGAGCCGCCAGCGCCTCCTCCTCCGCCCCCTGCGCCGTCTACGCCGGGCCCCCTGCCGCCGTGGCCACCCAGTCCGCCGAAGTGCCAGCCACCACCACCACCGCCACCGGCTCCCCCTGCAGTCCCATAGCTGGAGCCAGTTCCGTTACCGCCTTGCGGGTTAGGTGAAGCGTTTGCTACTCCTCCGTAGCCGCCGTCTTGGCCGCCGCCGGTCTGCCCGTTACTGGGAAACGGCCCCGCGGTACCTCCACCACCTCCAGCGTGGCTGCCTCCTCCTCCGCCTCCTCCTCCGCCGCCTCCCGCAACCGCGAGCGGCGTGGAGCTGTTACCCGTGAGCACGGCGCTGGCGCCGCCGCCGAAGCCGCCGCTGCCGGCCAAATCACCGTTCCCGGGAGTGGCTCCATTTCCGCCTGGACCGTAGCCATAGCCGCGCGCGAACTCATTTCTATTTCCGGAGCAGCCGACCACAACCTGCAGTTGCTGGTTGGGAATGACAGGCACCGTTCCCGACACCACCGCGCCAAAACCGCCCGACCCTCCATAATATTGCTGCCCGGGTCCGCCGTTTCCGCCTTGGGCGCCAGAGGCTTGGATACTAACGGTGTAAGTGTTCGGAGGAACGGTAACGTTTTGCAGCGCGCCTGAGCAATTAAATACCTGCTGATTGCCTTGAAAGGTGTATTCTGCGCCTGCTTCATTCAGGTAGGAATTAGCCATGGCGGATGTTGTAGTGGGCGTCATCAGCAGCCCCACAAAAGAACCGACCAGAATTCTCTGCCGATAACCTGAAGAGCGCATAATTACATCCTCCTCCAGACGATGAAGGCCCTATGCGGCTTACGCTACCGTGATCAAGACCCCGGCCCCGTTAACAACGCGGGCCGGCGGGTGGTTGATGTGGCTTCGCGCACGGCTGCGCACGTCGGGTGCGGAACGTAGGCGGGCAACCAGCGGAGCTGCGTCTCGGGTGGCACCGGCCGTGACGCTCAAAAGCACGGAAGCGTGACCGATCACGGTGGAGGGTTCCGCCACACGGCCTAATACTCCAGTCTGACTTCGCGATCTTGTGGCGAACCCGGCTGGGAACGGGTACGGCCATCGCGTGATCATCGGTTGGTGTGTGGACAAACGA
>NZ_JBFAYQ010000057.1:0-25922 GCF_040681345.1 Streptomyces sp. NPDC051776
GACCCGGACATCCGGTACGTCGGGCAGGGGTGCGTTCATGGCCGGTCTCCTGCGTGCTCATTCCACGGCTCGCCGGGTGGTGGGGGGTAGGGGGGCCTGTCCGGCGCCGGGAGACCGGGTCCGGTTCGGCTTTGCCGCCAGCTGCCACCTGGGACCGATCTGCACACAGCGCGACCTGCACGAAAGGTTGAAGCCGCTCAGTCCCAGCGCATCTGGCCGTTCATGCCGGGCGCGCTCTTTGCGGCACCTCTCTGTAGCTGCGCGGAGCGAAGGGAGATCAGTTCGTCGAGCAAGACCAGAAGAATACTCAGGCATGACGTGCGGTGGCGCGCGTCGAATGTTTCGACCCGGACGTTGGGTGCAAGGGCGAGCGCGGTTCCGACCTGCTCGCTGGTGTGGAGTCTCTGTCCGTAGAAGCAATTCACGGCGACTATGAAGGGCAGCCCGCGTTCCTCAAAGAAATCGACGGCGAAAAAGCTGGATTCGAGTCGCCGGGTGTCGACCAATACTATGCCGCCCAACGCGCCGTGCAACATATCGTCCCACATGTGCCAAAAGCGCTCTTGGCCCGGGGTTCCGAACATATAGAGCACCAGATCATCCGCCAGGGTGATGCGTCCGAAGTCCATGGCCACTGTGGTGGTCGCCTTGAGTTCGACAGCGCTTAGGTCATCACTTTCGATGCTCCTCTCCGTAAATACCTCCTCGGTGCGGAGCGGCGTTATTTCGCTGACGGAGGAGACCATGCTGGTTTTTCCCACACCGAAGCCGCCTGATATAAGAATCTTGACTGCTTCCGGGGCGTTATCAGAGGCGGTCAAGGCTGTCCCTCACCTTCCACAACAAATCGAGATCCTCACTCGGCCCCGAAGGAGGGGAGGGCGGGTGAACAAGGATCAAGCCGGCATCGAGCAGGTCGGACAACATAATGATGGTGACCGACACGGGCAGGCCGAGTTGAGCGGAGATCTCCGCCACAGCGGTCGATGGGGAGCAGAGCTCAAGCATGCGACAGTGTTCCGGTAGGAGATTGTCGCGGCGTACCTGCCACGAAGGCACTGAGGTGACCATGGTGAGAAGCGTGAATACATCACGGGTCGGTGCCGTGCGGCCACCGACGAGTGTGAAAAGCCGCACGAGATTGGCGGTGCCGCTGCTTGGGTCCGGCCCCTCACCCTCAGCGCTCACGTTCATCGCGATGAGGCGCCATCCGCTCCCGTAGCCGGCCGCCATACCCGAGGTTGGGTGGTCAGCAGTGCGCCCAGCTTCTTGACCAGCATGTTCATCTCGAACGCTACGATTCCTATATCGGCCTCGCGGATGGTGAGCACGGCCAGATGTGATCCGGAACTCGCCGAGGAGAGCATCAGGAAACCGTTCTGCATCTCGATGAGCGTCTGAAGTACTCGCCCTCCCTTGGTGTCGTCGGATATGCCGCGGCTGAGACTCATCACTCCGGAGACCGCTGCCGCCAGGCGCTCCGCCGCCGCCCGGGAGAAGGAGGTCGACCTGCTGATGACCAGCCCGTCCTGTGCCACGATCACGGCATGGCGTACGTCGGCGACGACTTGGACCAATCCTGTGAGTAGATCGTCGAGCTGGTTCTGGGCGTGTGGTGTGTGAGCGGTGTCTGGGGCCATGGTGGGTCACCTCCATTTCGTCTTGGAGCTGTCTTCTCTACCGCGGGGGGTCAGGATGTTTTGGTCCCGCATGCATTTCTCGAGCGTGGCCTGTGCCGCGTTGGAACGCCGACATGGTCATTGCCGCGCGGTCCGCTGCAAGCGGCTCTTCCATAGGTGCCTCGGGCAGCTGCCTTGTCACAGTGCCGCGACGCCGCGACTCCGGCCCGCGTGAGTGACGTGCAGATGTGCGTTGCGGCAGCGGGGGAGCCTCCCGTCTGGGCCCGCCGGCGGACCCCGATGGGACGCTCGTCGAAGGGCTCTGCGGGCGCGGCTTCTCCCTCTCTGCCGCCAAGGCCACGCTTCGAGCCACGGGCCGAGCGGGTGCGGAAACGCCGGAGGCGGGCGTATCTGCCTTATGGACAGGTGCCTCGACGCGAACGGAGCAGGAGTCCTCTTTCGCCTTTCTCACAATGACGGAAGACGGGATCAAAACGATGGCAGACGTACCACCGTAAGGTGATGATCGAACGGTCACCCTGATGGCATGCAAGGAAGCAAGTCGCGAGACCACGAACATGCCCAGCCGGATGTCATCAGCGAGAGCGAGCACGTCAAAGGGAGGCGGCTCAGCCAGTTTTCTGGTGAGCTCCTCGTACTCCTCCTCCGAGAGTCCGAAACCTCGATCCTCGACCTCAACAGCCAGGCCTTTGCTGACCTCTTCTGCCCGGACCCGCACGGGATAGGCGGAAGGGGAAAAACGCGCCGCGTTCTCGATGAGTTCGGCCAGTAGGTGCGTGATGTCCGAGACGGCGGATGGCTTCAACTGCAGATGCTCATCGGCATGCAACTTGATCCGCTGATAGTCGGCAACCTCACCTACGGCGCTGCGGAGCACGTCGATCACGGGTGCAGGCTCGGTGAAGCGACGTCTGGGCCTGCCTCCCGTCAGAATTGCCAAGTTCTCCTCATACCGACGGATCTGGCTGGCCTGGGAATCAAGCTGGTACAACTCCTCCAGCACTCTGGGCTCTTGATGCCGCCGCTCCATTTTCTCCAGCAAGGTCAATTGTTGGTTCGTGAGGTTTTGGGTGTGCCGCGCAACGCCCAAAATTGCTTTCTCGAATCCGCGACGCGCGTCCGCCAGTGCAACAGCACTGCGAACCGACGTCCGTTGGGCCGAGTTGAACGCCTGCGCCACCTGACCCAACTCGTCTTCTCCATAGTCCAGTTCTGAAACTTCACGGGTGACATCGATCGCCTCGCCGCGATTGAGGCGGTCCACCAGGGCCGGCAGCCGATGCTGCGCGAGATCGATGGTCGCCTGGCGCAATCTGGCCATACGTCGTGAGACCGATCGAGAGATACTCCAGGACAAGAGCGCTGCGGTGAGCACGGCGGCAAGTCCTGCAGCACTGGTGGTGAACCCTTGGCGGAGTCTCTCGTCCGACTTGTCCCGCATAAGATGCGTCAGGTCCTTGGCCTGATTCTGGGTCAGCTGCTGCAACTCGTCACCGACTTTGGCCATGCATTCGTTCCACTCCTCGGCTGTTTTCGGCGGATTGATTTGTGTTGTGCCGGACGAGCTATTGCTGGCTGGCGTGCCCAGTACGGCTGCAATCGTGTCCGAGACGACGTCCCAAGCCATACTGTTGGTGATGCGCTTCAGATCCGACCGTCGGATGCCAGGGAGTTGATCCGGCAAGCCCTCGAGCAGATAGTTCTGCGCCCCCACTGCAGCCGAGAGTTGAGCTCGTTGCCCTGCTGTCAAGCGACCCGTTGCCACGGCCGGACCGAGGGCGGCGTCGGCCAGTTGTACCTGCTCCTGCAGACTCACCAGTGCAATGAGTGATTTGCTGCCGATGACAAGTTCGCTGTCGTCGGCCCAGGAAACCGCGTCGAATGCACTGGTCGACGTACTGATCACTTTGGTGTACGCGGCGACGGCTCGACTGCGGCTCACGCGAGACTTGTCGATTTGTTTTCGCAGATCATCGAGTGAGAAATGGTTCAGGGAGGACATCACAGGGGCTGTACTCTTCTTGATATGGTCAGGAGCATTGTCGATCTTGGATTTCTGGCTTACCAGCGCGGACATGGCTGCATCGAGTACGCGCCGTTGGGAAACGAGAGCGGAGCGGGATGAAGCTGATGGGTCCGCCATCCATATCGCCGTAAGGGCACGCTCCCTCTGCAGCGCGTAGAACATCTTGTAGCCACTGGTGCCGAAGGATTTAGCTAGGTTGGCGGTCCGCCGCAGTTGTATGCCCTCTGACAGGCGATGGCTGGTTGTCTCCGTCCACAACCCCGCCAGTGCAAGGCAGGGAACGAGGGCGATCAAAGTCAACGTCGTCCGGATCGATCGCTTCCGGAGTCTGGAAAGTATGCTTGCCATCGCGGTCCCTGAATAGTGTTGAAAGCATCCGAATCCGGCGGGCTGTCCGGAAGAAAATCTCAAAACTCTTGATGGTGCTCGTCATCAGGCCGCGGCGTCGAGCCTTGGGGTGCAACCGGCCGGACTGAGCTGCAGATGATGGACTTTGATGATGCGTTCGTCAGGGCCGATAACAGATCGTGAGGAATGCCGAGACGGCCGTGCCGAGGGGGTGGCCAGGCTGGTCGTCGTTGTCACGGCCTTGGAATTCTCGGGCCGAGCGAACCGTCTGCCGTGCTCGCGCTGGAGGATCGCAAACCCGAGGGAAGACGTGGGGGGACGTCGTTGCCGTGCAGTCGAGCTCCCAGCAGGGCGCGTTATGGACGTCGGCATTGACGCTGACGGAAGTCGGATGAGTCTCGTAAAGGAACACTGGGCCTACTGCGATGTGTGGGGGAGTGGAGTGGCAGGAGCACGATCCGCAAGGAGTCTGGTCGGTAGGCCTGACGGTCCCGAAGGAGAGAATCGTGCTGTGCCGTAGCGAGTACCGAAATTCTCTTATGCATGGCGCAAGTCACGGCAGTACGCCTGAATCTCCTGCAAGGAGACGACGATCTCCACCACCGAAACTCATAATCAGTGGCGGATCCGCCATAAAAAGGCCAGGCGATCACTTGACTGTTGGTCGGGTCTCTGTATGAGCACAAACCCAGGGGGTCGCGGCGGTCCTGGATGGATGCTGATCTTGGTGGGCCAGACTGATCTTGCTTCGTGCATGACCACACGGGGTGCACGTGGTGGAGGTGTACAGGGAGCTCATCGTCGGCACCGATCTCGTGCCCGTGGTGTGGGCGGGCGAGTCGTGTGCCCCGCGTGCGGGGTCGTGCTCGCGCTGGGGACACGGCCGGCCCCATAAGGTCCGTGGTGATCTCAGTGCTCGGCTGTTCGCACGTCCTCGCCCTTTGCGGTGTACGGGCAGCCAGGTCCCGCACCTGCTGCTGCCGGACACGGTCTGGCCGCGGCGTACGGATGCAGCCGAAGTGATCGGAAGAGGGCTGAAGATAGCGCCCTGGGCACCACCAGGCCGCTGCCCGCCTTGGTCCGGCCGAGGGAAGGGGCCGGCGGGGCTGCGCCGGTTCCGTCGTAGGTCGGAGGAAGTGTGGCGGTACCCCACCGTCGAAGAGACCGCCGACTACGTCAAGCGTCTATCACGATTATCGACCGTCAGGGCACGCCGTTCTCCGAGGACGCTGTCGAGCTGATCCACCTCACCAGCCGCGGTCTGCCTCCTTCGGTGAACAACATCGCCTGGCAGCCTCTGATCGCCCCCTTCACCGAGGAGAAGGGCATCCTCAAGGAGCCCCCATGTCGCCATCGAGAGCGGCGAACCCCGAGGCGAAGGCGGACGCTCTACCACCGTCGGCGAGCTCACGCCCACCTACTGGTCATCTGCCGACCGTCTCTTTCATGATCCGTCTCGGCTGACCCAGCCCGCCGGGACCACACAAGCAGTCCCCATCATTTGGTGCGCCGGTGCCACCGATCTGGCCTGACCGACCCGGCACGCCACGGGCCCCGGGGATAGGCCGATCAATGTCATCCCGGGGCCCATGGTGTATGGAGTTGTACAGTTCAACGACGTCGCGGTCGTGACGTCACGCCGCGGTCTCCACCCCGGCCGATGCCGGCCAGCGCGAGCCTGTCCTTCATGAGCTTGGCTTCGCTCGAAGGCGGACTCCCTCTCCATGGTCTTGTGGTTGGGGACATGGTTGCTATCCCCGCGCCAGAGGTTCGGTGCCATCCAGGAGGTGCAGCCAGCGCTGCAGGTACTCCTCGCAGGAGGAAGAAATTTCGGCGGATGTGCGCGGCCGGCCAGCCTGATGTCGTCATTTGCACGCTGCCGAGGCCGGCGTCGCGTCCGCGTGCGGTAACCTCGCCCACCAGGATCGGGACACGTCTTCAAAGTCGCCATGTGGCTGGCCCGCAGGAACCCGCCGGGGATCTGACTGGAAAGGTCGGAGGTCATGGCAGAGCCTTCATAGGGGGAAGGTAGCCGGCGGAGGCCTTCTCCACCGGAAACCCCCTACCCAGCCCAGCACAGCGCAACGCTCTAAGGAGCGCATGCCCGTTCAGGCAGATCGCACGGCTGGCCCGAACTCCGGAGGCCGAAGCCGAGGCGGAGCTGGCGTTCGCTACCGAGCAGAGCCGCCGCTGGTTCCGCCACCACCCGACCGGCGCCGACGCCATCGCCGCTGCAACGGAGGCCGTCGACATTACGCGGGAGCGCACCGCCGCGTACCTGCTCACCACCCGGCTGCAGCACCTGCGTAAGCAAGCCGCCGACGGCCACCGGCACGGGGTCGTCTTCAGCGCAGGCGTCCGAGGCGGATGGCGCTGATGCGAACCTGTTGGTCGCTGATCTCGTACATCACGCGGTAGCGCCCCACGTGGATGCGCAGTACGTCGCTGCTCCCGATCGCGTCCTTGGGCCTGGGGTTCTCCGCGAGCTGGTCGACGGCGGTGAACAGCTGCCGCACCCCGTTGGGGTCTTCCTTGGCCAATCGCTCGGCGTGGGCGAGGGCCTGGGGCTCCCAGATGACCTCGTAGCTCACGCCTGACGGTCACCGAAGACACGGCGGTATGCCTCGCTGTGCGGCACGCCGGCGTTCTCGCCGCGGGCCCTTGCGGGCGCGGAAGGCCGCCAGGGCTCGTAGCTCCGGGAGTTCCAGGGCGTCGGCGGGGCTGACCAGTATGGCGACCGTCTGGCCGTGGTCGGTGATGGCGACCTGTTCACGGGTGGCGCTGACTTCGCGCGCAATCGCGCCCAGGCGGGCGCGGGCTTCCACGATCGAGTACGTCGTCTCCGTCATGCACACCACCCAACGCAAGTGTGCACATGGCGTCAGCCCTTGTCGTCACGCTGCACAGCACTCCCAAGGCATTTGAACGAGACCGACGTTCGACCGTCGAAGCCGACTCGGTACACGCCCTTCACCACTGCCGCTACGGTGGGTTGAGCCCAGCATGAGGAGTGCGGAATGACTGCCCAACCCGACCACGCCTCCACGCCCCCGCCGGTCCCCGGGCCGGCAGCCGCGGCCGAGCTACTCACCCGTCTGCGGAACCATCCGCGCGCCTCTACATGGGTCCCGGCCTTTGAGCAGGCGTGGGCGGCCGCGCTGGAGGACTCCCGGCACAGCTACAGCCTCACCCCGTGCATCGACGTCGTCCGCGCCTGGCAGGCCCGACTCGCAGCCGCCCCCGCCGTGCAGGCCTTCATCTCCTCCGGTCGAGATGACTCCGAAGGCATCGCCCTGGACGATGTCCTCGGACCTCGCCGGTGAGCGACGCGGCCTGGCAGGCCCGCCTCTCACCCCAGGCCCTGAACGCCCTCGACGAACTCCCCGACCATGCACGGGAGATGCTCCGCGACGTCGTGGACATCGCTGGACGTGACCCCTGGAGTTTCCCGGCCTTCGACAGCCGTGATCCCGAGGGCGAAGACGTCCGTTCTGCCTCGGTCGGCCAGCTCACGGCCGTCTACTGGGTCAACAGGGCAGCTGCTCGCCTCTACGTCGTCGACATCGTCTGGCTGGGCTGATCGCACCCCGCCATACGGGTGCGTTGTGCTTCGTAGGTGGGCTGGCGGGCCTGTGGTGCGCGGTCGGGGGGCGTCAGCGGCGGGTGGCGAGACGGTAGATGAGGTAGGTAAAGCCGAGGATGATGGCGCACGCCACATTCGTGTTCCTGTACCGGGGGGACAAGATAGTGCAGCTCGGTTCTCTGGTTTTCGACAGTCAGGGCACGAAAATCCTCTCCTTCGAGAAGCTCGCGAATCAGATGAAGGCGATGAAGGCCGACGGTGTTGTCGTGAGCTCGGAATCGTGGTTCGCCGAGCCCACCCGCAAAGAGAAGGAGCTGGGCATCCTGCTCTTCCCACCACGTGTCCGCTGGACCGACTAGAGGCGCTCACCGTATACGTCGCGACGCGGGACGGCCGTCGGGCAGGGGGCAGATGTTCTTGGTTGCCCGCGGCCCCGAAGGGCAGACGACTTGCTCCGAGCCGCAGGGCGTTGTCTACGCGGTAGCCCATACCCTTGCTCCTGTTCTGAGGATGTGGGATGAGACAGGGCAGTCGGCCAAGTACAGAACCGGTTCAGGCCCAGGTTGCGGAGGGTGTTGCATGCTTGAGGGCTTGGACGCAGGCCTCGCCTGCCGAACTGTCTTGGGCCCGAGAGCTGGGGGCGGGCAGAATAGTGGGCTTCCTGCTGTACACCGACTACAGAGACCTCAGCCGCACCGAACTTCTACTCGCGCGAGCCCAGGGCGTTCACCGACAACAGGGAGACGGCCAGCGGCCGTCTGCGCGAGGGAGCATTTCGAGGTGAGGGTCAAGCCTGTGCAGGGAAGGACTGGCCGAGCGCTCGCGTGACGTTCCCGCGAGCGGGTCTAGGAGTGGTCGCCCCGGGAACGGGGCTTTTCCTGTTCTTTCAGGTGCATGAGCTGCGTGTCGTATTCGGTGGCCATCTCGGCGATGCTGGCGGCCCACTCGGCAAGCTCGTGGGTGAGTTGGGCGACTGGCCTGCAGGTGGCCAAGGGCTGCCGCGGAAGCGCTCCAGCGAAGGAAGAGGCCGGCTGGTCCCGAACGCCAGGGCGTGGTAGGCCTCGGAGATCGAGATGATCGCGCCCATAAGGCCCTCGTCATGATGCCGCGCCAGCTCCTGCCTTCGGGGGCGGTTTGCACCGCGTGGCTCAGCGGCGGACAGGTCGCCGCGCTTGGATCGACATCCCAGGCCGGCGTGTTTCTGCGCCGGCTGGGTCTCCTGGCGGGTGGGCTCAGCTGGTGCTGCTGGGTGGTGAGCGCTTGTTCCTTGAGTAGGGCCACGTCAGCATGCCGCTGCCCGCTGCTGAAAGGCGAAAGGCCTTTGGCGGCGGGCAGCGGTGATGGTTGGATCATGGCGCCGGGGGGTTACCGGTATTCCGTGCCGATGTTGGTGGAGCGGTCTACCGCGGCGCAGGGGGTGTGCAAGCGGCTGCCGGTGGTGGTGAGGGTGAGGTTGTTGGTGTTGTTGCAGGTGTTGTTCTGCCGGCCTTCTTGGGCGATGTTCTGCTGGAAGATCTCGGCTGTGGAGTTCCCGCCGGTGGTTTTGGCTCCGCCGCCGATGTCGGCGGTGTGGAGGTTGACGGAGCGATCCACTGTCTGACAGCGCATGTTCGACCGGCTGTCGCCCAGGTCGGTGGTCCCGGCCGGTAGGTTGTGGTTATTGCAGGAGTTGTTCTGGCGGCCTTCCTGAGCGATGTTCTGCTGGGCAAAATCGACCCCGGTGCCAGTGGAGCCGCCTTCGGCTCGGGCGCCGCCGGCCTTGACGAAGGTCTTGCGGTTGAATGAGAAGTCCTTGTTCCCGCAATGACTCTTCACCCGCGCGCCGTCCACGTTGATTGTCCCGCTGGCGATGTTGATGTTATTGCAAGTGTTGTTCTGGCGGCCTTCCTGGGCGATGTTCTGCTGGTACATGTTGATGTCGCCTCCGCTGCCGCCGTGGGCGCGGGCGCCGCCGCCCTTGGTACGGGTGTGCTTGTTGAAGGAAGCGTCCTTGTTGCCGCACCGGCCCTGGACGCGGCCGCCCTCGGGCACCGTGATCGTCACGTCGTTGGTGTTGCTGCAGGAGTTGTTCTGCCGGCCTTCCTGGGCGATGTTCTGCTCGTTCATATCACTGTCGCCGCCGGGTGTGGTGAAGCCGCCCTGGGCTCGGGCGCCGCCGCCCTTGATGTATGTGTGTTCGCTGAAGGAAGTGTCCTTGTTGCCGCACCGGCCCTCGACGTGGCCCCCGGTGACCTCAAGCGGACTGCTAATGCGCACGTTGGTGTTGTTGCAGGTGTTGTTCTGCCGTCCTTCCTGTGCGGTGTTCTGCTGAGGCCCGGCACCTCCTGTGGTGGAGCCGCCTTGGGCTCGGGCGCCGCCGCCTTTGATGTGGGTGTGTTTGCTGAAGGAGTTGTCTTTGTTGCCGCACCGGGCTTTGACGCGGCCCCCGGTCACCTCGAGCGCGTCAGGAGAGTCCGCGCTGGAGCTGTTGCAGGTGTTGTTCTGCCGTCCCTCCTGGGCCACATTCTGCCCGTTGAGACTGACTTCCCCGCTGGAGCCGCCGTGGGCTCGGGCGCCGCCGCCCTTGATGGACGTGTGTGTGGTGAAGGAGGCGTCCTTGTTCTCGCAGCGTGCTGATACCCGGCCGCCTCCGGTCACCGCGATGGGCTCGAAGGCCGTGAAGCTGGGGCTGTTGCAGGTGTTGTTCTGCCGACCTTCCTGGGCGGTGTTCTGCTGCGTGACAGCTTGGCTGCTGGTGCTGCCGCCGCTGGTGCCGCTGTGGGCTCGGGCGCCGCCGCCCTTGATGGACGTGTGTTTGGTGATGGAGAGGTCCTGGTCGGTGCAGTGGCCCTTGACCCGGCTGCCCGAAACGGTGATGCCCGTCGCGTTGACGTTGTTGCAGTTGTTGTTCTGCCTGCCGCGCTGGGCGGTGTTCTGCTCGGCCAGGCCCGTCTCCGATGCGTCGCCGCCTTCGACTTCTGCGGGCCCGTTGTGGATGCGGGAGAAGGCGGTCAGGGAGCCATCGGTGGTCACGCATCGGCCCGTTGCCCGGCTATCTGTGAGCGAGATCGTGGCATCCTCCATGTTGGGGTTGTTGCAGCTGTTGTTCTGCCGGGCGGACTGCGCAATGTTCTGCTGGAAGAGCGCCCCGCCTGTCGTGGATCCTCCCTCCGCCCGGGCCTTCGCCCTCCCCCCATGCGCGGGATGGTGGCCCTTCTCGGCCGCTTTCGCCTTTCCTCCATGGCCGGGGCCGGTCTCGGCGTATGCCGCCCCGGATCCAGTTACACCCCATCCGCTGACTGCCAGGACCAGCATCGTGGCTGTCGCGATCCTGTGTACTCGCACCCGGGTGCCTCCTTGTGTCTATGAGTGATGATCCAAGCCATCTCCCTTCCTCAACCGTCACTCCGTGCCTTCCGTCATGGGCCCATGGTGTTCCTCACCCCAACGGCGCAAATCACCTTTCTATTGAGCGACTAGCGCCAACTGAGAATGCAGCCAGATCTCAGTTTTTTGTCAATGGCCTTGAAGTTTTTGGTTCTTCGGCACTTTCCGTGAAGCGAGTTGGTCAGCGCACGAGGAGGATGCGTCTTGGTAGCAGGGGTCGAAGCCGGCCCTCTGTGCCCGACCCGGTGCCACTCCTTGACCGCCTGCGCCAGGAGATCCAGGGTCGGCACGAGCCCAGAATGCGCCCCTGGGCAGCATCTCGCGAGCAGCGAAAGCGACAGTGAGTGTCCTCCCGGTATCGCACGCGGAAATCACCTGCCCACACAGCCCGTTGGTCGGAATCCCTCGAGCGGGATGTCGAGGCCGCGTTTGTTGGCGTCAACGGTCTCAATATGGTGCGCGCGCGGCTCGATTTTCTTCATGACCCGAGGAAAGCCCCTTCTTCCGGAATGTGGCGCGCAATCAGAAGGGGAATCCATGCGAATCTGCATGCGAGTGTCACTGGATCTGCAGTCGGTGTCAGTAGCCATCTGGAGGCCATTGAACTTCGGGTCTGAAGCCTCTCGTGACATCCGGATGCCGTTTGGTCAGTGACATCGTCGTGCCTATCGTGATGGGCGTCGTGGTCTTTTCACTGTGTGGGGGCATCTGGGCTCGGTGAACCGCCGGATGCGCACCGCATGTCCGGTGGTGTGAGAGGAGGGCCGGGCGACCCGGCCCTCCTACTCGATTCTGGCAGCCGCGATACCCGCCCGTGCACCGGCAACGCGCTTGCGCGTTCGACGGAGCGCCGTTGGCCCACTGGATGACCGAACGCCGGATGTGTCATCTGCTTCCGGGGGAATCCATCGGATATGTACGACAAATGCTTCCCGTGTGGAGAGTCGCTCCCTGCCGGGCGGCGCCTGCGGTACCACCCGCGGCCACGCACGTACAGGCAGGCCGCACACCGGGCCCGAAAGCGGGCTGCCGCCGCTGTGCGCGCCCGTGTGGCACTGCTCCGGATCAACCAGGAGATCCGTTCTCGGTGTGAGGGGATGGAACTGCTCCAGGAGGACCTGACTATCGGAAAGCGGCCCGGTGTTCGGCCTGCACAGCTTGGCCGCCGTTGACTTCCAGGAACTGGTCAGAGAGCTGGTCAGATGCGCGGTCATCGCCGATCGGGAGGCGGGGGCAACCTGGGAGCAGATCGGCCACCCGTACGGCCTGACCGGCGATGCGGCCAGGGCCCGTTATGGCCGGGCCTGCCTCATCTGGCCGCCTCCCCGGCGGACGTTACCGCGTGCTGTACGGGATCAGTGACCAACATGTTCGCGACCGCGTGATCCACCTCGAACGCCTGCGCTGAAGACGACCGCCGGGTTGTGCTGGTGGTTGTCGGCGGTGCGCAGCTGTTGCAGCCGGGTGGTGAGCAGGTACGGGGTCGCGTGACGTATCACGCCGGTGCGACTGTCCGGAGTAATCCGGTCGGCTAGCCCATTTCTTCGTGAGCATTTATGCGTTGGGCGTACAGGTGGGCGGCTAAGGAAACCGCGCGAGACGCATCGGAGGCGTTATGAACGGCAAACGAGTGAGAGCTGCAGCCATTGCTGTGGCTGCGGGCGGATTGATGTCCATGACCTGCGGCCCTGCACTTGCCGACGGCCCTCGCGCCACCGCAAGCGGCGGCAGCGCTACGGTGGGCAATCTCAGTCAGCAGAACATCTCCCAGGGAGGGCGGCAGAACAACAACTGCACCACGGCTAACGCCCTGACCGGCGGCCGGCTTCTGGGGCGCTGCGTCACCGCGGACGGCTCGCTCAACAAATACGACATTGTTCATACCGGCCCTGCCCATGCCTCCGGTGGGAGCGGCACGGTGGTGCTCGAGCAAGCCATCGCGCAGCGCGGCCGGCAGAACAACAACTGCGCTATGGCCAACGACGTTCTCATCCTGGGCAGCGGGGGTGAATTGCGTGAGAGATGCGTGAACCTGGACGGCTCGCTCAACAAGCACACGGTCTCCAAGGGAGGTGGCGCCCGCGCCGAAGGCGGCTCCAACATCGCTGCTTTGAATCAGCAGACCGCTGCCCAGGCCGGTCGGCAGAACAACAACTGTGCCAACCCCAACAACACCGGCTTCGCGTTGGACGGCGGGGAAGGCCGTGGGTGGTGCGTGAACAAGGACGGCTCCCGTAGTAAGCAAGCGATCACCAAGAACGGCAGTGCCCGCGCCGAGAGTGATGCCAGCACAGACATCCTTGGTGCAAATCAGCAGGACACTGCCCAGGAGGGGAGGCAGAACAACAGTTGTGCCAATCCCAACTTCTCCAGCCTGAACTCGGTTGCGGGCGAGGTGAACGGGAGGTGTGTGAACCTGGACCGCTCCCGCGATAAACACACCGTTACCGAGGGTGCTGGCGTGCGTGCCACGAGCGGCTCCGGCAATGGCCTGCTGAGGCGGCAGGGCACCGCGCAGGAGGGACGGCAGAACAATCACTGCGTCAACCTCAACAACACAACGGTCATCCCCCAAGGCGACCAGGCCAGGGAGCGGTGCGTGAACCTGGACGGTTCGCTCAACAAGCACACCGTCACTAAGGGAGGTGGCGCCCGCGCCGAAGGCGGCTCCAGCACAAGTGGCGGCGCTACCCAGGTCAATCAAGTAAACACCGCTCAAGAAGGGCGGCAGAACAACAACTGCACCAACCCCAACTTCTCCCTCCTCCGGCCGAACGGAGGCAAGAGGGAGTGCGTGAACCTGGACGGTTCGCTCAACAAGCACACGGTCTCCAAGGGGGGCGGCGCCCGCGCCGAAGGCGGCTCCAGCACCGGCCTTGGTCTGGCCAATCAGCGAAACACCGCACAGGAGGGGCGGCAGAACAACAACTGCGCCAACCCCAATGACACCGAAGACCTCCTGGGTGGAGGTGGAGGCAAGGTGACGGAGCGGTGCGTGAACCTGGACGGTTCGCTCAACAAGCACACCGTCACCAGGGGAGGCGGCGCCCGCGCCGAAGGCGGCTCCAGCACAAGCGGCATCACTGCCCAGATGGACCAAGTAAACACCGCGCAGGAGGGCCGGCAGAACAACAACTGCGCCGACCCCAACAGCCTCGACTCGACGCTCTCCGGCAGCCGGGTGGAGAACCTGTGCAAGACCGTCGACCGCTCTAAGAATGCGGGAACGGCAGAGGAAAGGGGAGCCGCAGAGGCTGAAGGCGGCTCCAGTGCGGGTCAACTATTCCAACAGAACACCGCCCAGAACGGGCGGCAGAACAACAACTGCAGCAATCCGAACAACCTCACACTCACAGCAATGGGTAGCCGCACGCAGACCCGGTGCATCGCCGTGGATCACTCAACCAATATCGGCACCAGCGACAAGTGAGCCACCGGTGCGCGAAACGCACCGGATTCCTGTACCAAGCGGGGCCCCCACAGCCAGCGCTGTGGGGGCCCGCCAAAACGGCTCGGTACTCAGCCGTGATTCTCCGCAGCATCGCTGTGGGAACCCGATTGAGACGGACATCGACACAACCGCTCGGGCCTGCTCCGGCCACGTGGCCTCCCCAACGCTTGTTGGCCAAACAGCGTGGGTCTTCGAAGTTGAGCGGGGTGTGCCTTCGGGCATCAGGCAGCACCGTCACTGACGGTCAGTGGGAGGTGAGTTGGGCCCCTCGATGCAAGACCGCGTTCGGCGCTCCGTCTCGGTGCTCGCCGCCCGGGTCTGCGACGCACATGCCGCCCGCTTCTGGCTGCCGCTTGGCTACGGCGCCTGGGAGTCGTACTGCTATGCGGAGTTCGACATCAGCCGCGCACAGCGTACCGGCTCCTGGACGTCGCCCGCGCACTCGCCGCGATCCACGACGCCGTCGCCGCGCGCACCGAGACGCCTCGCACGCGAGAGTAGCTCGGGTGTGGCGCCAGTTCGAGGACGAGGCGACGGGACTTGTTGCGGCATAAGTTGGGAACCAAGCTTCGGCTTGGCAGGAAGTTCCGACCCCCGGTTCCGCGGCTCAGGCCCAGTCGAATCCGATTGCGGCGAGTTTGTCCGCGGTGAGCTTGGCCCGCCTGCTCTTGCTTACTGAGGAACACTCCGAGTTTGACCTCGGTCCCGTCTTCCAGCCGCCCTACGTGGCCCCTGGCACGGTCACCGAGCCGTACGCGCCCTTGTTCTGTGCCAGAGCCGCTACGCCCCGTTCGAAGGCCCCAGAGGCAATCCTGGGCGCCTTCACGGGCGTCTCCTGCTCCGACGTTACTGACTTCGGCTCGTCAGACATCTCATCTTGTCTCGTGTCAAGCGGACGTAGGTTGAGGTTGGGCATGGTGGGCCCAGGCGGCGACTTCGTCGTAGTGGGTGCGGTCTTGAGGCAGCCGAAGAGACCGCCGAACGCGAGCGAGAGCTTGTACAGCACCGGCCCGAACAAGGCCACATCGTCCATCGAGGCCGCCATCTCCTTCGGCAGCGCATCCCGCACCCCCTCGGCCACCTCCCAGTGCGGGGGCCGCTCCTGCCAGATCCGCGGCATCGCCGCCAGATACAACCGCCGCAACGCCGGAATGACACCCCGGTCATGAATGACCGCCCACGCCTTCCCCATCAACCCACTGGTGTGGTGCGCCTCATCGACCATAGCGAGAACCAGCGGGGCCAGCTGCTGCCCGTAGACGCCCTCGAAGGCCCCCTGCCAGCACACCCAGCGACGCGTACTCGCGTAGATGGTCACCGGCCCCGTGCCATGCCACAAGGCCGGCTGCACGGGGTTGGTGATGGAGCGCACCCGCAGGTTCCACATCTCCGGGTCGTCCCCGAGGCTGCACACCGCGACCGCCGGCCCCTTTGTGCCCGACCCGGTGCCATTCCTTGACCGTCTGCGCCAGGAGATCCAGGGTCGGCAGCAGCACGAGAATGCGCCCTGCGGGGGTAATCCGCTTGGCGGACGCCGCCGCGATGATGGTCTTGCCTGTGCCGCATGCGGCGTGCACCTGCCCGCGCAGGCCATGGAGCGGAATGCCACCCGGCGGAACATCGAAGCCGCGGATGATTGCGGCCACGGCCTCGATCTGATGGTCACGCAGTTTCACGACGAGATCCCGTAGGCCAACCGTGTGTGCAGCTCTGGCCCCTGCCTTGGGTTTCTGGTGTTTAAGCGAGTCCACTCGTAGTCGTCCTCCGCGTCCCATCCGGCGTCGCGGTTGCCGTCGAGCACGTCGTTACCCCGTCCTCGGTGAGGACTTCGCGCGTGTCGTTCATGGCCCGCATGATGCCCCGCCGACTCCTGCCTCCGGCGCGGTTTTCACCGCGGCGGTGAACAGATCGCCGCGCTTGGGATCGACATACCCGTCGGGAGTGTTTCCGGTGCCGGCTGGGGGCAGGCGGGTGGGCTCGGCTGGTGCTGCTGGGGCGGTGAGCGCTTGTTCCCTGAGTAGGGCCCGGCCGGCATGTCGCTGCCCCTCTTGCTGAAGGTGTTGTGCCTTCAGCAAGAGGGCAGGGGTGATGGCTGGATCACGGCGCCGGGGTGGTTACCGATATTCGGTGTGGATGTTGGTGGAGCGGTCGGTGGCGGTGCAGGGGGTGTGCGAGCGGCTGCCGGTGACGGTGAGGGTGAGGTTGTTGGCGTTGCCGCAGTGGGTGTTCTGTCGGCCTTCTTGGGCGGTGTTCTGCTGGAAGAGGTCGGCTGTGGCGTCTCCGCCTGTGGTTTTGGCTCCGCCGCCGATGGTTTTGGTGTGGTGGTTGGCGGAGTGGTCGACCTGCTTGCAGTTCACCTTGTACCGGGCGCCCTGGGTCAGGGTGATTTGTGAGTGGTTGAGGTTTCCGCAGCTGGTGTTCTGTCGACCTTCTTGGGCGATGTTCTGCTGGAACGCCTCAATAGTCTCGCCTGTGGTGTTGCCGCCGTGGGTTCGGGCGCCGCCGCCCTTGATGAGGGTCTTGTGGTTGAAGGAGTGGTCCTTGTTCTGGCAGTGGATCTGGGCCTGGCCACCGTCCACGTCGAGGGCGGGGGCGTCGGAAATGAGGCTGCCGTTGATGTTGGCGCAGGTGTTGTTCTGTCGGCCTTCTTGGGCGATGTTCTGCTGGCCGATCACATTGACGTCGCCTGTGGTGTTGCCGCCGTGGGTTCGGGCGCCGCCGCCCTTGATGAGCGTCTTGTGGTTGAAGGAGTGGTCCTTGTTCCCGCAGTGGACCTTGGCCCGGCCGCCGGTGACGTTGATGTCTGGGTCCTGGTTGGGGTTGGTGCAGGTGTTGTTCTGTCGGCCTTCTTGGGCGGTATTCTGCTGGCCGAAGTCAATGCCCTCGCCTGTGGCGTTGCCGCCGTGGGTTCGGGCGCCGCCGCCCTTGATGAGGGTCTTGTGGTTGAAGGAGTGATCCTTGTTCTGGCAACTGCTCGCTAGCCGGCCACCCTCGCTCACGTCGATGGTCACGGCGTCGAAGTCGTTGGGGCGGTGCAGTTGTTGTTTTGCCGGCCTTCTTGGGCGGTGTTCTGCTGAGCCACAGTAGCGGTTGCGTTGCCCCCGTGGGTTCGGGCGCCGCCGGCCTTGATGAGGGTCTTGTGGTTGAAGGAGGCGTCGTTGTTCCGGCAACGGCTTTCTAGCCGTCCGCCGTCAACCACTTCGATGTCCCCATCAGCATTTGGGTTGTTGCAGTTGTTGTTCTGCCGGCCTTCTTGGGCGGTGTTCTGCTGGTTCGCATCGGCGGTTGCGTCGCCGCCGTGGGCGCGGGCGCCGCCGCCCTTGACCCACGTGTGCTTGCTGAACGAGCCGTCGTTGTTCCCGCAGCGGCCATCCACCCGGCCGCCTTCACCCCCAGAGGGGTTGATGTCCGAGAACGCGTTTTGGTCGTTGCATTTGTTGTTTTGCCGGCCTTCTTGGGCAATGTTCTGCTGGCTCACCGTGGCACCGCTGCCACCTTCGGCGTGAGCGCCCCGGCTCTTGACCCACGCGTGCTTGCTGATCGAGTGGTCCTTGTTCGCGCAGCGGAATGTTCCCCGGCCCTCTGTCACGGTGAAGTTCGAGTCGTTGGGATTGGTGCAGTTGTTGTTCTGCTGGCCTTCTTGGGCGGTGTTCTGCTGGTCCACGGCGCCGCCGGTGCTGGAGCCGCCTTTGGCTTGGGCGCCGCCGCCCTTGACCCACGTGTGCTTGCTGAAGGAGAAGTCTTCATTCCCGCATCGCGTCGTCAACCGGCCCCCCGTCACCGTGATGTCTCCGTTGGTGTTGGGGTTGTTGCAGTTGTTGTTTTGCCGGCCTTCCTGCGCCACGTTCTGCTGGTCCACATCGGCGGCTGTGTGGCCTCCTTCGGCTCGGGCGCCCGCGCCCTTGACGTGGGTGTGCTTGCTGAAGGAGAAGTCCTGGTCGGTGCAGCGCCCCTCCATCCGGCCGCCGTCGTTCACGGTGATGACAAGCCTGTTGGGGCTGTGGCAGTTGTTGTTCTGTCTGCCTTCCTGCGAGAAGTTCTGCTGGTTCACGTCCGCCGTCGTGCTGGAGCCGCCTTCGGCGCGGGCGCCGCCGCCCTTGACCCACGTGTGCTTGCTAAACGAGCCGTCCTTGTTCCCACACCGGAACGCCGCCCCACCACCCCCAGTCACCGTGAGGTCCGAGACGCCGTTCGGGTTGTGGCAGTTGTTGTTCTGCCGGCCTTCCTGCGCAAAGTTCTGCTGGAACAGATCCGCACCCACGCCTGAACTGCCGCCCCGGGTTCGGGCGCCGCCGCCCTCGAGATGGGTGTGTTTGCTGAAGGAGGCATCTCTGTTCCCGCAATGCGCTGCTACCCGGCCCTCGGTCAGGGTGATGTCCGATTCGTTAAAGTTGTTGCAGTTGTTGTTTTGCCGGCCTACCTGCGCGACGTTCTGCTGCTCCACATCAGCCAAGGTCACGCTCGTGGCGTTGCCGCCGTGAGCGCTGGAACCGCCCCCCTTGACAAACACATGCTTGCTAAAGGAACGGTCCTGGTCTGCGCAGAGGCCCTCCACCCGGCCACCGTCCAGGGTGATGGCAGAGTCGTCAAGGTTGTTGCAGTTGTTGTTCTGTCTGCCGCGCTGGGCGGTGTTCTGCTGAGCCAGGTCTGTGCCCGCCGAGCCGCCCTGGGCATGGGCAGGGCCGTTGTGGATGCGGGAGTACGCGGTCAGGGAACCGTCGCTGGTCACGCACCGTCCCGTCACGCGGCTATTGGTCAGCGACACCTCCCCCTCCTCCTCCACGGTGTCGCTATTGCAGTTGTTGTTCTGCCGGGCGGACTGCGCAATGTTCTGCTGGAAGACGCCCGCGCCGGTGGAGGATCCTCCTTCCGCCCGCGCCTTTACCTTCCCATGGACGGGGCCCTTGCCAGCGGCCTTCGCCTTCCCACCTGCCTGGGTGGGGCCGTTGTCGGCGTACGCCGCTCCGGATCCTGCTACGCCCCATCCGCCAACTGCCAGGACCAGCATGGTGGCTGTCGCGATGTTGTGAGCCCGCACCTGGGTGCCTCCTGTGTGCCTGAGAGTGATGTTCCAAGCCATCTCCCTTCCTTGAACTTCCACTGTGTGCTTTCCGTCATGGGGCCATGGTGTTCCTCACTCCAACGGCCCCACTCCTCCAGTTCTTCGCCGGGCTTTGGGCTCCGGGCCGACTGGGGCATTTTTCCGCGCTCCGGGAATTCCCGGGGTCGTTGGCGGCTATTTCTGCGTTGAGCTCGATTAGCGCCAAGAGGTGCACCAGGTTGTGTGAGTAGCGGGTGGTTGCCAGCAACGCGCGTACCAGTTCGGCGGATCCCACCGCTGGGCTCGCGCAGTGGGGGACAGCTTCCAAGCGGCTGATGGAGTCCGCCCTCAAGGGCGAGATCACCGACCACCTCGGCTGTGACAAGCATGATCCGACCGGCAGGAACGGGGGCAACTCCCGCAACGGCAAGCGCGGCAAGACCGTCCTGACCGACGTTGGCCCGGTGGAGATATCCGTGCCCCGCGACGGGACGGCAACTTCGAACCGAACTGGAGCGGTACCAGCGCCGCACGGCCCGTCTGAGCAGGCATGTGAAGGTCGTGGTCAAGGAGTTAGCGGGTCCGGCGGGGGCGCGGTTGCTGGCGATACTCGCGGTGCGCTTGTCTCGGCACACGGCCCTGCGCGCCCTGTTGCGCATCCCGTTGCCCACCGACGAGGACGCCCCGTGTGATCGGCGTCGACGACTTTGCCCTGCGCCGGCTGCACCGCTATGCCACCGTGGTGATCGACGCCGAGACCCATAAGCGCGATCGACGTGCTGCCGACCGCACTGCTGACACACTTCAGACGCGGCTGCGCGAGCATCCGGACATCGAGGTCGTGTGCCGCGACGGCTCAACGACTTATGCCGAGGCCGTCCGCCGCGCCCTGCCCGACGCAGTGCAGGTCGCAGACCGGTGGCATCTGTGGGACAACCTGTGCTAAGCCGCCCTCAGCGAGGTCAAGGCGCACAGCACTTGCTGGGCCACCGTGCTGGACGCACCCCTATATGACGGGCCCCGCGCACAGACCACCCTGGAACGCTGGCACCAGGTCCATGACCTCCTCGACCAGGCGTGGGCCTGCTCGAATGCGCCCGCCGCCTGCGGTTGGCCCTGAACACCGTCAACGCTACGTCCGCGTCGACCGGCCCGAGCGGATGCTCCGCGTTCCCAATATCGCGCCAGCCTCGTCGACCCCTACCCGCGAGCAACTGCGCAAACGCCGCGCGGAGGACCCCGCCGTCCCCGTCAGGTATCTCTTCGAAGAGGTCAAGGCCCTCTGCTTCACCGGCTGCCTGAACCTCCTGCACAAGAACATCAACCAGGGCCGCGCAGACGTCGACCGCAGCCACATCTTCCCGCGCCGGCTCGCTCGCATGCTGCTGACCAGGCCCGAGAACCTCAAGGCCGAACATCACGACCTCTTGGCTCGGCTCACCGCAGCCTGTCCCGAGATGACCCAACTGGCCGCCAGCATCGGAAACTTCGCTCAGCTTCTGACTCCTCGCGAAGGAAATGCCGACGGGCTCTCTCCCGGGATCGTCCAGGTCCGCGCAGCCCCGATCTGCCCCACCTGCACGCCTTCACCCGAGGCCTGGAGCGGGATCGCGACGCCGTGACCGCCGCACTCACCCTTCCATACAGCAACGGCCCACCGAGGGTGTCAACACGAAAACCAAGCGGATCGCACGCCAAATGCATGGACGAGCAGGCTTCACCCTCCTTCGCCACCGCATCCTCCTCCGATAGCAGCACGACCTGTCACCACCGAAAGTGAGACAGGGCCGTTAGCTTTACAGACCCGTTCCTTGGCCCACATCCGAAGGCTTCGCGAGCGCTGTCGCGGATAGCCCCAGCACCGGGCAGATCAGGCGCCGCACCTGCACCGACACCGCGACTCGCCGGCCGTCCACCGGCAGATCCGCCACCGTACGCTTGTGGAAGCCATGCACTCTCGCGGTCGGCGTCCCGAACTTGGGGCACAGCACCGCCTGGTGCCGGGTTCGCGCTGACAGGCGGATCACCTCACCCTGGTCCGTCATGTTCTCAACGTCCAGTGCCGACAACCCAGAAAACACGGTCTCCGCAAGGGAGTTGACGTCGCGCATGCAATGCCAACGACCCTGGTCACGCTTCGTCACCACCGATTACGGGACAGAGCCGGATTCGTGATGAGTCCCGCATATCGCCGCGTTGAAGTAGCTGCGCAGTTCAGGAATCGGCCCGGACACCCCCAGTGGCAGGTGCGGCTCGATCAACTTCCACTCTGGATCGGTCAGATCGCCACCGTCGTTCCAAAGCAGTGGGGGTGAGGTGGGTGAGTTCGTTGAGCAGGGCGTCGGCGATGGCTTTCCAGGTTTGCGATGCTGCGCGGGCAATGCCACGTTCGCCAAGGCCGGAGCGCAGGGGTGCGTCGTGGTAGAGGCTGAGCATCAGGCGCGCGGCGTGATCGACATCGGGGGGTCTCGCCCAGGCGATGCAGTCGCTGTCCAGAGCAGGAATGCGTAGGGGCGCGTCGATGAGCAGGCCGGCGTCGCCGACGACTTCGGTGATGGCGCTGTTGTCGGTGGCGATGATGGGCAGCCCGGCCGCTTGCGCTTCCAGCAGCGGCATGCCGAATCCCTCGGAGAGCGAGGGGAGGAGGAACACGTCGCTGGCCCGGTAGAGGTCGGCGAGTTGGGTTTCGGACAGGAAGTTGCGGACGATGTCGTAGTCGTCGGTGAGGCAGACACGGTCGAGCAGATCGCTGCCGTGGAGCAGTTCAAGCAGCCGGTGGTCGACATCAGTGTGCAGGTACAGGTAGGAGGCATCGCCGGCCGCGGGATCGAGTGCGCGGAACAGCCGGAACGCCTCGATGGCGAAGTGGACACCCTTGCGGCTATTGTTGCGGCCGACAAAGAGGAACAAGAATCCTGTCGAATCCCAGCCCAGTTCAGTCCTCAGCGCTCGCTGGTCACGGCTACCGATCGGAGTGAACACCTCGGTATTGACACCCAGCGGCAGGACAGCGACATTGGGGTTGTCGCGACGCAGTTGCCGCGCCCCGAACTCGGACTGGCACAGTACCCGCGTGCACACACTCAGCACGATCTGCCACGGGCGGGGATTGGTGATCCGCTCAAAATTGACGGGAAACCAGCCCAGCACCGGAAGATGTGTCTCGGCCAGCACCGAACCCAGCTGCATGAAATGGCCGATCTCCCCGACCAGCAGCACCACGTCCGGGCGTACGTCTGCCATCACCTTACGCAGCCGTGCGGTGCTGTCGGGCTCATTACCGCCCCAGTGCAGACGAACGTCGTCCACCTGTTCCGGTCGCTGGCCATCGACCCCGGGGTCGAGCACGAATTGATGGAGCTCGAACCGCCGCTGCAGCACACCGGTCCGGTACAGCTCAGCCAGGATGACCGCGAAACTCACCCGGGTCAGCGGATTCGCACCGAGCGTCAACAGCCGCCAGGGACGACCCGCCCGGCTCGCCCCGTCCTGGGCATTTCCCTTGCGGGTGCTCGCGCGCCGCTTCTCGGCGACGACCTTCACGGCCTGGCCATCAATGTGGGCCATAGTCGCGTGGGTGGCCGCGTCGAACTCCGGCGGGCGGGCCGGCGGCGTCGAGTGAACGGTCGGTGCGACTGTTTCCAGATGATCCGTCACTTCTTATCCTTTGAGCCAGAAATGGGCGCAAATATGGAGCATAGATGTGGGGAAGTGTCCGGGAGTCATGACACGACAGCGATGTGCAGGGACGCGTCCTCTGTCCACAGGCTCTCGTCCCAGTCTCCCCGCACGGATGCACACACGCGACACAAGCTCAGTTCCTGCTTCCGGCGTTGCCGGCGGGGATCGTGTTCCTGGCCCTGGGCGACCACGTCCACCCGCGCTCGGGCTGGCGACAGGGCGGCTTCAAGTTCCCGGTAGGAGCGGGCCGTCGGTGGTGCCCCAGATCCAGACGGCGTGTTCGGGTGTGTCCCGGATCCCTCGGGCGGTCTTGGTGATGTTGTCCGCTCCAAGCAGCCGCATGACGATGGCCAGGTTCCGCAAAGCGGCCATCGCCCGCGGCGCGCTGCCGGTGTGGACGGTGGAGGCGTCCTCGGCGAACACCACATCTCTGACATGGTGGCTGGTATTTTCGATTCCCCAGCGCCCGCGCACCTATCCGCCCAGGTCAGCAGGGCTGGCCTGTGGGAATCGAGGCCGGTGACGGCGTAGACCATCTCCCGGGTCTGCCGCTTGCCGCTCTCTTGGCGGCGCCGGCGGATGCGCAAGGCCAGCCGCTTTTCCGGGAAGGCGATCCCGCCCAAGTTCGCCGCGACAGCCATGGTCTTGACCGAGCGGGACTCCCGACGCCCGTGCCCCCTCCCGGAGACGGTGTGCGCTACGGGCACCTGCTCCCAGGGCAGGGCCTTGACCTGGGCCAACGCGGTTGGTTGATTTCCCTTGATCACCGCGATGTAGTGGGCCTTCTTCTCCTGCACCAGCCAGCGCACCTGATCCTTGACGTTTGTGCAGGGCGTCGAAGGTGACCACGGCGCCGGCCAGATCGAGTGGTTTCAGCAGCTCGGGCGGAAAGCGGCCGTCTCGTTGGTCTTGGCCCCCACCTCCCGCAGGCCCAGGGTGACGGCGGGGACGTGGGTGACGGCGGACAGCAGGTGCCGGTGACACTGCGGTCGGTACCCGGAGCCGGACAGCGCCTTGCCGTCCACCGCGATCGCCGGCCGCGGCGCCGAGCCGGTGTCGCCGGCAGCGGTGTGGTCGCGTTCGGCCAGGTAGGCGCCCATCGTGGCGTCCAGGACATCGCCGTCGAGCGCGGCCAGGAGCCGGGTGAGGGCGGTATGGGACGGGGGGCGGCGACGGCCGGCAGGTGGCGGCGGATGCCGAGCTGTTCCAGCACCGTGGTGGTGGCGCGCTGCCCTCACTCGGTGATTTCGGTGATGGTCCGGGCGCCGGAGACAACTGCGCAGCCGCAGATCAGCAGCAAGCCGACCAGGGGATACCACCGCCCGTGCCGCGAGCGCGGGTCGGGTACGCGCTGGAGGTGGGCACGCACGCGGCCAGTGTCGTGCTGGCGGAGGGGGCCCAGTTTCGCCAGGACGGCAGGGACTGGGGAGGATGGATCGGCAGGCACGGGACGTCAAGGTGATCAGCTGGCGTAGACACCCTGATGATCACCGGTCTCGTGCCTGTGCTGTTGGCGCGTCAACTCCTGCTGGGCGCGGACGATCTACGCGATCCCGGAACTTGCAACCGCCCTGGCTGGCGGTGGTTTCTAGCCTCTCGCTTTCATGAGCGTGCTCGTCCATGGTATCCACACACGCTGTGTAGCCGACTGGTGTTGTAGAGGCCGGTGATCCAAGTGGCGATCTTCAGCCGCGCCTCGGTGCGGGTGGTGAAGGTGCGCCGGTGGATGTACTCGACCTTGAGCACACTGTTGAACGCCTCGCTGACAGCATTGTCGAAACACGAGCCGACACGACCCATGGACTGGGTCACGCCGAGCAGGCGGCAGGCCCGTCTGAAGCGCCGGGACTGGTATTCGCTGCCGCGGTGCGAGTGGAAGATCACGCCCCGGACGTCGCCGCCGCGGGTGGCCGCGGCGAGCCCCGTCATTTCACGAGTACCGCGCATACGTCGTCTCGCGGCACCATGGGCGCCATCACTGCGCAGAGTGACTACGAGGGGGAACAGCGAGCACTCCGGCCACCAGTCCGGGCTCCGCGACTATCGGCCCGTTCGCCTGCTGCTGAGGGTCGCAGCGGGTGCAAGAGCCCCTGTGCCGGGGCGGCTGTGGTCCGCGGGGGGAGGTGGGGTGCGTGTCGCGGCGTTCAAGGGCTCTGGTCACGTCCGCTGGAGTGGTGTATCGACGGCCACTCGGTGATCTCGTTTTGAGGCTATGCGGTGAGTTCGGTGGGCAGGATGGACTCGTCGGTTTCTGACTCGATTGGGTGGAGGCGGGCCTTGGCCAGCAGGTCGAGTCCCATGTAGCGGCGGGCGTCCGTCCACTCGTCGTTCTGTTCGGCCAGGACGGCGCCGATCAGGCGGATCAGGGCGGTGCGGTCGGGGAAGATGCCGACCACGTCGGTGCGGCGGCGGATTTCCTTGTTCAGCCGTTCCTGCGGGTTGTTCGACCAGATCTGCCGCCAGATCTCGCGCGGGAAGGCGCTGAACGCCAGCAGGTCGTGCTGGGCGGTGTCCAAGTGGGCTGCGGCTTTGGGGAACTTGGCCTCCAGTGCGTCCAGGACGTGCCGCATCTGGGCCTTCACGGCGTCCGTGTCGGGCTGTTCGAAGACGGTCCGCAGCAGGGTGGCCACCCACGGCTGGGCCGACTTTGGAACCTGACTCAGCAGATTTCGGGCGTAATGAAGCCGTAAGGAATCAACTTGTCGGTGTGTCGTCTTCACTATGTGCGGCGGCGAGGAGCTCGGTGGCCGATCGGTAGCGGACTGTCGCCGGAGACGGGAGAAGCC